>NZ_JOPF01000010.1:0-392557 GCF_002153595.1 Gluconobacter sp. DsW_056 | reverse complement strand
AAAAAAAAACCGCCGGTCGAGGACCGGCGGTTCTGAAAAGCCCGGAACGGGTTTTCGGGAAACTTAGTTCGGAGAAGCGTTCGTGTGGCGCTCGATTGCGCCCTGCGTTGCATTCGCGCCGCGGGAGACATTGTGTCCAACAGAGCTCACGTCCTGACCAGCGCCGCGCACGGTGTTGCAGGCGGACAGCGTGACGGCCGAGCCCGAAAGAAGAGCCAGGGACAGGGCAATGCGTGCGATGGACTTGGTGGACATAGAAAAAATCCTCTTAAAGAGCGTTTCGGCCATTAAACGACATTTGATGACAATGGTTCATGACTGCGGGTGAAATTTTTTCAGCCTGCCTTCGGTCAGGATTGAAAGGCGTTTCATCCCTTCTGAACGATCGGCAGTGTCGGACGCTTTATGAAGAATCTCCCCTTTTTGTGAGGATCCATGCCCACTTCCCGGACTGCATGTACCCCAGCCCGCCAGGCCTCAACCCAACCAGCCATCGTGTGGTTTCGGGACGATCTGCGTCTGGCCGACCATCCTGCGCTGCATGAGGCGGTAGCATCTGGCCGGCCGCTGATCTGTCTTTATGTTCTCGACGACAAAACCCCGGCCCTGCACCCGGCTGGAGCGGCATTGCGATGGTGGCTTCATGGAGCACTGGCCGATCTGCGGGCACGACTGCAAAGCCGGGGCGGAACGCTGCTGACGCTCGCGGGCTCTGCCGAGGACCTGATTCCGAAGTTCGCGCGGAACATGGATGCTGCGTCAGTGTACTGGCATCATCGTCTGCATGAGCGCGAACGGGCACAGGACGACCGGATCCGGCAGGCTCTGGAACAGCAGGGCTGTGAGGTTCGGACGCACTGGGGCACGGTCCTGCTCGATCCGGACCTGGTGAGCACGAAGCAGGGCGGATTTTACAAGGTCTGCGGTTCGTTCTGGAAGGCGCTTCAGACCCACGCCGTACCGGAGCCGTTGGGCATTCCCGACATGTCGTCGTTTCAGGATGTTCCGGAGTCCGTCCTGCAGGATGTGCGGCTGAACGAAGCGGAGCTCTGTCCCCAGGCGCCGGACTGGGCGTCAGGGTTCCGCACGACATGGGAGCCCGGAGAGGCGGAAGGGCAGGAGCATCTTGAGGATTTTCTGAAAGACGCCGTTGCGGAATATCCGAGGGGGCGGGACAGGGTGGCGGAGGAGGGAACATCGCGTCTGTCGCCCTATCTTGCTTCCGGTGCGGTCTCCCCCCGGCAGGTCTGGGCAGCGCTGCAGAAGCATGGCGCGCATACGGATGGCCCGCGGATTTTTCTGTCAGAACTCGGATGGCGGGAATTTGCCCGCTACACGCTGTATCACCTGCCGCAACTGCCGTTCGAAAACCTCAGTCCGAAATTTTCCGGGATGCACTGGCGCAAGAATACCGCAGATCTGAAAGCGTGGCAGCGCGGGCAGACGGGGGTGCCAATCGTGGATGCAGGGATGCGCCAGCTCTGGCAGACCGGCTGGATGCACAACAGGGCCCGCATGATTGTGGGGTCTTTCCTGACGAAACATCTGCTGATCGACTGGAAGGAAGGGGAGGCCTGGTTCCGCGAGACGCTGGTGGATGCGGACTTTGCCAATAATGCCATGAACTGGCAGTGGGTCGCGGGGACGGGCATCGAAGCCACGCCGTTTTTCAGAATTTTCAACCCCACGCGACAGGCCGAAAAGTTCGACCCGGATGGCGATTATATCCGCCAGTGGGTGCCTGAGCTGCGTCGTCTGTCAGGAAAGGCGCTGTTTGAACCCTGGGCCGCGAAAGAAGCGGATCTGCGGCAGGCAGGTGTTGTGCTGGGCAGAACGTACCCGCGCCCGATCGTTGATCTGAAAGACGGGCGGGATCGGGCCCTTCAGGCCTTCAGGGCGCTTTGAGGCACTGAAATTCCGGCCCCGCGAGGGGGGCCGGAGCGGCCGGATCAGAGGCCGCCGTTGAGGAAGTTGCTGACATCGCCGCGGGTCTTGCTGCCTAGGGCATTGAGGCGGTTGCGCTGTTCCTGCGGAGCATTCTTGAGCTGTTGCAGGTGCTGGTTTTCCTGATCGCGCAGGTTGGTCAGTTTGGACTGTTCGCCAGTGATCTGCTTCTGAAGGCGTGCTTTTTCGCTGGCCGGAGCGTTGGTGTATTTGTCCTTCAGGTCCTGAATGCGCTTTTCGCGCGCGGCCTGCGCATCCTGGGATTGCTTCTGATAGTTCTGGACCTTGCTGTTCAGGCAGTTTTCCCGCTGCGCCAGACGTCCGACGACATCATTCTGCCCAGTCTGCTGGCAGGCGCTGGAGGCGGTTGTGTCCGCCGCATAAGCCTGCGGAGCAAGGGACGCAGCCCCGGCAATCAGTCCGACAGCAAGCATTGTGCGGGGGAAGCGGATGAAAATCATGACATCTCCTGTAAACGGGTCAGTAAAACATAGAGCGTCCTGATGGCGGGAATGTGGCTTTTTGAAAAGGGTCCTATTCCATGCCTTCGGCGATCGTCGATATCCGTTCCGGCATCAGTAACGTGATGTGGGTAATGCTTCGGATACTGATGAGCTTTTCTTTTTTGAAGGCGCTGAGGATCCGGCTGACCGTTTCAATAGTGAGTCCGAGATAATCCGCGATATCAGTCCGGGGCATCGGCAGGTCGAGTTCGACGGGATGGGAGATGTCGGGCTTTTCCAGATGCTGGCAGCGTTCGATCAGAAATGTGGCCACGCGTTCGCGGGCCGTCTTGCGCCCCAGAAGGGTCATGCGGGCCTGCATCAGGGCCAGCTCGCGGGAGGCTTCTTCGCGCAGGCGGTGCTCGAGACTGGGAAAGCGTTCGGTCAGGCGCTGCATGCCGGCATGGGGAAAGCGGCACAGCGTGGCCCCGCCGAGCGCTTCAGCGCCGAAGGCGTAACTCGTGGAGGCGGCGAGTCCAAGAAAGTCCCCGCCTTCCGCAAAGCCGGTGATCTGGCGCCGCCCATCCGGAAGAAGGGTGAAAAGCTTGACCCTGCCACCGGTCACGACAAAGAAATCGTTGGCCGGTGCGCCCTCTTCTATAAAGGATCGACCGTCGGCAACGGTCATTCGTGAAGACTCGTTGGCAAGAATGGCAAGATCACAGTCGTCAATGCTGCTGCACACACTCAGACGTCGCCCTACGCAATGGGCGCAACGATCATGAACATCCTCTGGAATATGTGACGCAGACATGATGAATCCTGTTCCCGTTGTGCTGACCGCAGCCTGAAGACTTTCAGCCACACTACCACATAATTTACCAGACTTGATTCAGGTCAAGGTGATGGGCGGGGAGGAGTGCTTTGTGAGGCTCAACGAATGGTGATGGAAATTCCAGATGAAATTTAACGCTTTCGCGCTGGCCGCCGCAGTCGGCGCCGTTGCAACTCCCGCGTTTGCACAGGTCACTGCTCCGGCTGCTGCACCCCAGGTTATGGTCAGTGCGCCCATGACGGCGGCTCCCGTGCCTTCCGTAAACATCCATGCGCCTGCTTCCGGTCATTGCGGCCTGTTCCAGACCTGCGCCAACACGCGCATCGGACTGGGCAAGGGCGACTTCATCGTTCGTCTGTCCGCCCTCGGCGTCATGCCGGAAGACCGTGACAGCAGCCTTCGGCTGAACGGCGCGCATCTCGGCGGCCGCGTCAAGACGACGCGTCAGGTCATGCCGGAGCTGACGTTCGAATACTTCTTCACGGACAACGTGTCGGTTGATCTGATCGCAGCCAGCACGCGTCATGAAATCGCTGCTGAAGGCGTTCCGGGTCTGGGCAAGGTTGATGTGGGCAGCGCCTGGGTTCTGCCGCCGACCGTCACGTTCGCCTGGCACTTCCGCCCGCACAAGCGCTTCAACCCGTATGCGGGTGTCGGTGCAACGCTGGCCTGGTTCCACAATGTGTCCCCCGCTGGCGGTCCGCTCACGCAGAAGCTCAATGTCGGCGTGACGGGCGGCCCGTCCGTCAATGTCGGTTTCGACTATCAGGTCGTCGGCAACTGGTTCTTCAACTTCGACGTCAAGCAGATGTTCATGCGGGTCCATGCCTGGGCGCAGAACAATGCCGAGACCACGAAGATCACGGCGCATGATTCCCTCGATCCGACCGTTGTTGGCGCAGGTATCGAATACCGCTTCTGATTTTCAGATCAGAAACCGGCGTATCAGGAAAGCGGCCTTTCTCCGAAGGGCCGCTTTTTTGCATTTTTGTGGCAATCACATAAAACTTTTGCAATCCGGTCATTCGATCAGTGCAAAAATCTTTTCGTTTCCGTATGTGACGTCTGGCGTCCTTCCATGGGATATGAAAACGTCCGAACGCTGGCCGACAGGTCATTGTCCAGACGTTTCAGTCAAAACGGGACGTCTGTCCTGACAGAGTTACGGGGTTTTCTATCAGCATGCGCGTTACCCGCGTCGGCGCGTTGGCCATTGGCCTGCTCTGCCTGGCCATCCTTCTCGTCGCCGTCCTGCGATTTCGATCCCCGCATTCGCCCGTTGCAGCGGCCGAACCTCCTATGGTGACGCAGTCGAAGGATGGTCTGGTCGTCCGGGAAGGCAGTCCGCTCGAGAAACGTCTGACGATGCAGACCGTTGCAAGCGTGTCCCGTGATCACGGCATTCTGCTTCCGGCACAGGTCATGACGGAACCGGACCGGCAGGTGAATGTGTATGCGCCCGTAGCGGGCCGGATCACGGATGTTCTGGTCCATCTGGGTCAGCGGGTCCAGCGCGGACAGGTGCTGGCTACGATTGCCGCCGGAGATCTGGATCAGGCATGGGCAGACGATACCCGTGCCCGTGCCGCCCTCGATTTCGCGCGTCGTGCCTATGCCCGCGCGCAGGGGGTTCAGGCGATCGGCGGGAATGCCGTCAAGGACATCGAAGCCGCCCGCAATGATCTGGCGCAGGCGCAGGCGGAAGCCGAGCGCACGCAGCGCAGGCTTCAGGTGCTGGGCGCGCGACCCGGCTATTCCGCAAAGGGTCAGGCTCCGCTTGTGTCCCCCGTGGATGGTGTCGTCTCCACGACAATCATGGCACCGGGGGAAAACATTACCGATCCGACCGCCATCCAGATGACGGTTCTGGACCTGTCGCAGGTCTGGATTGCTGCCGCCATTCCGCAGGAAAATCTGTCGCAGATCGGGGATGGCAACGTGCTGTCGGTTACTTTCGACGAATTCCCGGGACGGACCTGTTCCGGACGGGTCATCAGTTTCGATCCCGCGCTTCATATTGATACGCGTCGGGTGAACGCCTATGTCGCCTGCCCCAATACCGATGGCGCCCTGCGTCCGGGCATGTATGTGAATGCGACGCTCAACATCCCGCAGCCCAGCGAGATCATCATTCCCAAGGCTGCCCTTCTGATGAACAACGATCAGGTATCCGTTTTCATCGAGACCGCGCCGCATACGTTCCAGCGGCGCGATATCGCCATCAGCTACGATGAAGGTGAAAACGTCCGTGTGCTCAAGGGCATTTCCGCAGGGGAGCGCATCGTGACGAGCGGTGCCATTCTCCTGAATGATGACTGATCCGGTGGCCCTGAGCTGATGATCGAGCGTTTCATCTCCTGGTGCTTCAATCACCGGAATATCGTTTTCTTTTCCGCCCTGATCCTGGCGCTTCTCGGTGGTCTTTCGTGGAAGATCCTGCCGGTCGAGGCCTATCCGGATCTGGGCTCGGTCAGCGTGTCGATCACGACCCAGCAGGAAGGTCTGGCCGCCGAGGAAATGGAGCAGCAGGTCACGATCCCGCTCGAGCGGACGCTGGCCAGCGTTCCCGGCGTGACGGACAGCCGCTCCACCAGCACGTTCGGCCTCTCGCTGATTACGCTGATTTTCCGTGAGGGTACGAATGTCTATGCGGCGCGTCAGCTCGTCGAGACGCAGCTCGCCAACAATCCGCTGAATAATGGCGCCATGCCCTCGCTGGGTCCGATTTCAGGGCCGAGCGGCGAGATCTATCGTTATACGCTGGAATCCGACGACAAGAACCTGCTGGAGCTGTCCGATCTCCAGCGCTGGACGATCATTCCGGCGATCCAGCGTGTGCCAGGCGTCGTCAATGTGGACAATTTCGGCGGCCTGACACGTGAGTATCAGCTCGTTCTCGATCCTGATTCCCTGCAGCGCTACCATGTTGGCCTCGAAGACGTACTTACCGCCATCCGCAACAGCAACGCCAATGCCGGTGGTGGCCGCGTGAGCCGTGGTGAGCAGTCCTACATCATCCGCGGGATCGGCATGATCCATAATCTGGATGACATGGGGAACATCGTCGTTGCCAGTCATGGCGGTGTGCCGGTCTTCGTCAAGGATCTGGGGCGTGTCCAGTTCGGGCATCAGGTCCGACAGGGTATTCTGGGCAAGGACCGCAATCCCGATACGATTGAAGGCGTGGTGACGATGCTGAGCGGGGAAAACCCCTCACTCGTGCTCGACGGCCTTCATACTACGATCGCGAAGCTCCAGCAGCAGCTTGCGCCCAGTCATGTCCGCATCGTGCCGTACATGGACCGTGACCATCTCGTGCTTTCCACGACACACAAGGTCACGGAAACCATGATCGAGGGCATCGTCCTCGTGGGTGTCATCCTGACGCTGTTCCTTGGCAGTCCGCGCAGCGCCATTGTCACGGCGGTGACGATTCCGCTCGCACTGTCGGTGGTATTCGTGCTGATGCACAGCTTCGGCATGTCGGCGAACCTGTTCTCGCTCGGCGCCATTGATTTCGGCGTGATCGTGGATGGCGCCATCGTCATTACCGAGACGATCCTCCGCATCCGCGAGGAACGCCCGACCGAGGCGCTCGATCCCGTCGAGGTCCTGCCGGTTGCGCAGCGTGCGGGGCGGGCGATCTTCTCATCCACGCTCGTCATCATCGTGGCCTACAGCCCGCTGTTTGCGTTCGAGGGGAGCGAGGGCAAGCTCTTCCGCCCGATGGCCTATACCGTCAGCTTCGCGCTGCTGGGCGCGCTGCTCTGCGCCCTGACGCTCATTCCGGCCCTGACCTATCTGGCGCTGCGCAAGCCCAAGCACATCTGGCACAACCGCCCGCTGGAATGGCTGCATGCCCGCTATACCTACTGGCTCGGCCATTTCATCGACCGTCCGCTGATCGCCTATGGCGCCGGTGTTGCGGCGATGGTCGCAGTCGTGATTCTTGGGGCGTCCATCGGGCGCGAGTTCCTCCCGGATCTGGATGAAGGCTCGCTCTGGCTTCAGGTGCAGATGCCGACCGGCATCTCTCTGGAGAAAGGCGAGTCCATCGCCAATGAACTGCGCCATGCGGTCCGCGAGTTCCCCGAAACGTCTTATGCCATCACGCAGCTCGGGCGCTCGGATGACGGAACCGACCCCTGGACGCCGTCACATATTGAAATGCCGGTTGGCCTCAAGCCTTATGACCAGTGGCCGTCCGGCGAAACCAAGGCGCAGTTCGTCGAGCGTCTGCGCCGGCGTCTGTCGCAGATTCCGGGGATCAACTTTGGCATCAGCCAGCCGATCCAGGACAATATGAGCGATCTGGTCGGCGGAGCGCACAGTCCGCTCGTCCTGCGCGTCTATGGTAATGATTTTCAGGAACTGCGCCGCATCGGTCAGCAGATCGTGGATATTCTCCATCAGGTTCCGGGGACGGCGGAAGCGTCGATCTTCCAGGAACCGCGCATCCCGCAGATCGAAGTCGAGGCCGATCGTCTGGCTGCCGCGCGCTATGGCATCAGCATTTCGGATATTTCCGATGTCGTGTCGAACGCCATTGGCGATGCGCCCATCACGACCGTTTATGTGGGGGACCGCTTCTATAACGCGACGCTCCATATCCGCCGCAAGGACCTGCAGGACATGCAGTCCCTGTCGCAGATCCCGCTTCTGGATGCGGAAGGCGCCTATATTCCGCTGTCTCAGGTCGCGCATGTCGGGCTGCATATGGGCGAGAGCAACATTGCCCACGAAATGAGCCATCGTCAGGTCACCATTCGCGTGGACAACGGCAAGCGTCCGCTGTCGCAGTATCTGGCTGATGCGCAGGGCCGGATCGACCAGCAGCTGCATTTCGACAAGGAAAAATATACGCTCGAATGGGCTGGCTCCTTCCAGCAGGAAGAACGCGCCCAGAAGCGTCTGATGATCGCGCTAGGCGTGATGTTCGCGGTGATGCTGGTTCTGCTGTTTGCCGAATTCCGCAAGATCCGTCAGGCGCTCCTGATCCTCAGCGTGGTGCCGCTGGCGACGCTGGGCGGCCTGATCGCGCTACATGTCCGCGGCGAGACACTCAATATCGCGACCGCCGTGGGCTTCATCGCGCTGTTCGGTGTGGCCGTGCAGAACGGCATCATTATGATTGCCAGTATCAACCGTCATCGCGTGGAAGGTCTGGGGGTTCGGGATGCCACCATCGCCGGGGCCGCCGAGCGTTTCCGTCCGGTTCTCATGACCGCGACAGTGGCCACGGCTGGTATGCTCCCGGCAGCTCTTGCCACGGGTGTGGGCACGGACGTGCAGCGCGGACTGGCGACGGTCGTGGTAGGCGGTCTGGGGATCGCCACGCTGCTGACGCTGTTTGCCCTGCCGGTCTATTTCAGCGAGCTTGAAATGTGGGTTGAACGCCGGGATGCGAAGAAGCGTCCGCAATCTGCCACAGAGGGAGCCGGATCATGAAGATGCGCTCTCTGGTGTCCCGCCACGCGTCGTTCCTGCTGTGTCTGACGGCGCTTTCCGCCTGTGCGGTCGGTCCGGATTTCCATCGCCCGGATCTGCCGAAAAACGCGGCCTATGAGGGCCAGCCTCTGACCGCGACCGCCGGGCATGGTGTTGCGGGCGCGACCGTGCCCCAGCAGTTCCAGCCGGGCGTGGATATTCCGGGCCAGTGGTGGACGGTGTTCGGCAATCCGTCCCTGAATGCGCTCGTCGATCAGGCGCTGGCCAACAACCAGTCGCTGCGCGCCATGCAGCAGGGCTTGAAATCCGCGTGGGAACAGCGGCGGATCGAGGGTGCGGGCCTGTATCCGACGCTCTCCGCTTCGTTCAATCCGACGAGGAATAAGACGTCCAAGGTCTACTCCCCTGTTCCGAACTCGAATGTGTGGCTCTATAATGTCCACACCGCGCAGCTGAATATCGGCTATGTGCCGGATCTGTGGGGCGGAACGCGCCGGGCGATCGAAGCGGCCGGAGCGCAGGCGGACCTGCAGAAATTCCAGCTCGAAGCCACCGCGCTGACCATGATTTCCGATCTGGTGAATGCGACGATCGAGGAAGCCACGATCCGCGCCGAGATCGACGCCACCAACGAACTGATCCGCAGCCAGCGCGCCGTTCTCAAGACGGTGACGGCCGAGCAGGGGATTGGAAACGCATCCCGGCAGGACATGGCGCAGCAGCTGGCCTCCGTGGCCCAGCTTGAGGCGACATTGCCCGGTCTGAGCCTGCAGCTGGCGCAGACGCGGGACCAGATGGCGGTTCTGGTGGGCGTGACGCCCAACACGCCGCTGCCCGAGTTTCGTCTGGAACAGTTTACCCTGCCAAAGACGCTCCCGGTCTCGCTGCCGGCGGACCTGCTGAACCAGCGCCCCGATATCCGCGCGGCTCAGGCCCAGATCCAGTCTGCCAGCGCGCAGATCGGTGTGGCCATCGCCAACCGTCTGCCGAACGTGCAGCTCAGCGCCACACCGGCGCAGGCCGTGGGCGTGATGAGTGATTTCTTCAAGCCCGGCTATGGAAACTGGACGATCGCCGCGACCGTCATGCAGCCGATCTTCCAGGGCGGTTCGCTCCTGCATGCCGAGCGTCAGGCGCGCGACAACCTGCTTCAGGCCAACGAGACCTACAAAGCCACCGTCCTGTCCGCCATTCAGGACGTGGCGGACAGTCTGCATGCCGTCACGTTCGACGCCGATACCCTGAAGGCCGACGAGGATCTTCTGAAGGCAACGACGCAGAGCATGACAATTGCCCGCGGGCAGCTGCGTCTGGGAGATGTCAGCGAACTCGTGCTGCTTCAGGCCCAGCAGACCGATGCTCAGGCGCGTCTGGCCTATGTTCAGGCTGAAGGCGCGCGTTTCTCAGACAGCGTGGGTCTGTTCCAGTCTCTCGGCGGTGGCTGGTGGAACCGTAACGACATGGGCATGACGCCAGCGGCGCAGAAGGCGCTGGGTAAGTCTCTGGTTCCTTGGTAAGGCTCAGGGCTCTGCCCTGAAACCCGCCAAAGGCCGGGGGCCTTTGGAAACCTACTTATTAGGAATTTGGAGCAAAGGGACCGAATCCCCTTTGGGGGTATGGAGCAGAGCCCCATATAGGCTGACCTGACCTTTCACAGGATCAGATCAGCTCAATGCGCCCTTACTGACGCGCTGCGTAAATCGCGCTCAGACGATCCGGCGTGCCTTCAATCCGTTCCAGATGCGGGTAACGCAGACCCTCATGATAGGGAATGGAGACGGTGGTGACGTGGTCGCCGGACTTCACGATCAGGCGGATGTCCTGCTTCGGGTCCTTCTGCGCGTCCGTGACGGCATGGAGCAGACGCTGCGGCGTGAAGCTCATGTCATTGACGGCCACGATCGTCACGCCCGGAACCAGACCAGCCTTGAAGGCCGGGCTCATCCAGTGCTCGCGTCCCACACGTCCGGCCGCATTGACCGTCAGGCCGAGCGAGAAGGACAGGTCGGTGGTGTGGCGCGCGGCTTCACTGGCCTTGATAAAGGCGGTTGGCTTGGACGTGTAAACCAGCTTGTACCCACCATTGGTCAGACCGTTGAGCGGTGCATGAAGCTGGATGGTGTCCAGGCGGTCGTGCAGGAACTTGGCCCAGTCATAAGGCTGCACACTGTTGAGTGTGGCGACCACATCGTCGAACTGATAGGGGCTGACGACGAAGCTGCCGCTGTTCGTTCCGAAGAAGGCCTTCGCGAAATCATCCAGCGACTTGTGATCGTTGGAGAGCTTGCGGATCAGCGCGTCCGCATCCAGCCAGACAAGCTGACCTTCGACGTAATAGTCTTCCGAACGCTGCCAGTCGCGCCATGACAGGGGCGAACGCCGGGCAATGACCGGATCGTTCGTCGTGTCTTCCAGTGGACGCCACTGACGGCCCGTCTGGTTGTCATACGATGCCGCCATATAGGCCAGTGCCTCGAAACCCTGATCCTTCGTCACGAGCCCGGAGCGCGCAGCCAGAACATTGCCCCAGTACTGCGTCTGACCTTCATAAACCCACAGCATGGACCCACGCTGTGGTGTGTTGAAGTTGGGTGCCCACAGGTCGGCCGGGCGCCGGTACTTGCCATTCCAGGAATGGGTGTATTCATGGGCCAGCAGGTCACGCTCGGGGAAGGTTTTGTCCCATTCCGTGAAATAGCCCGGAGCGGCGCTGTTCTCGCTGGACTGGTGATGCTCGAGGCCAATGCTGCCAAGCTCATCTGTCAGGGCGAGGAGGAAATCGTAATGGTCGTAGTGATGTGAGGCAAACAGCGCCGTGGCCTGCCGGACGAGGTTCTGATGGGCTGCGATCTGTTGCGGTGTGGCGTCCAGCGAGTCCGGTTCGTCAGCGACGACATCCAGCGAGACGGGAACGTGATCCGGGCCGGTCAGATCGAACTTGCGGAAATAGCGTCCGGCATAGATCGGGGAGTCAACGAGCGTATTGAAGGTCGTGGCGTTGAAATGCGTCTCGTCACCATAGATCCCGGCGCGAAGGGCCGAGCCGATCTGCCAGCCATGCGGAACACGCACGGAGGGCTGAACCGTGATCCCACGGGTGAAATATCCGGCCGGATAGAGCGACACCTGGTCCCATTGCACATTGACGATGGACGGCGTCATGACCACGCGGCCCTGGCCCGGCGAAATCGGTGTCAGAAGCTGGAAGTGAAGGTCCAGTGTCGGCGTGCTCGTGGAGACCGGGATATGGAAGGCTGCAACGTTAACCGTATCGCGCTTCCACTCCAGCGTGCGGCCGTTGCTCTGTACATGCAGGCTGGCAAGCTGCTCGATCACACCAGTGGGTGAATGATCGCCCGGGATCCACATCGGATACAGAAGGACCATCTCCCCCTTCTGCTGCGCTTCCTTCGGCACAGGAACCGTCTCGTGGATGGACATCACATGATGCAGCGTGTCCGTCGCATCGACCGAGACCGTCATGGCCCCGGGGAAAGCCCGGTCCTGCGGCTCAGGAATGGGCGCCGGCATGGGCAGCGGCATGGGCTGGGACTGCGCGAGAGCTGGGGAGACAAGCGCTGTGAACACGGTCAGTGCAATCAGAGGGCGCAGAAGGGACATCAGATTTTCCGGTTATAAATGAGATATTACCACGCGTAACCGTGATGGAAGAGGGAGGCAAGATGAGTTGTTCTTTCATGAATCTCTAAGCTGTTTTACACAGGCAGGTATAAAAGAATACTGTAGACGTATACCGCCTCAAAGGACGCCCAGATGAAGGTCGCTGTTGCTCTTATAGTAAAAGATGAAGAAAGAGACATACGAGAATGGATGGCATATTATAGCCTGATAGGATTTGATACGCAGATTATATTTGATAATAAATCATCTGACAGTACGGCAGAAATAATAAAACATTACGCCGAAAAGATGGATATAAGATATAATTATTTCCCGCATGACAAACATCACTGTCAAAATGCGGCTTACGAAAATGCCCTTCAAAAATATGGCAATGAGTTTGACTGGATAGCATTTTTCGATTCAGATGAATTTTTTTCAATAAATGATGGCACCCCTTTAAAAGAATGGTTGGCAGGATTTGAAAATGCTCCTGCGATTGGGATCAACTGGGCAATTTATGGTGCATCCGGGCATGTCTCTTTTCCGGACGGGTTGGTGACGGAAAATTTTCTTCATCGCGCGCCCCAGAATTTTGGGGATAACAAACATATAAAATCAATAGTCCGACCGGGATGTATACAAAACTGTATCAATCCACATGCCTTCGCTCTGAAAGATGATATGAGCAGAGGATATGTTGATACAGCCAATAGGACGCTGAATTGGCTCTTTATTCCTGAAAATAATGCCCATATTCCAGGAGTTGTTTCACAGGACGCTGATTGGAGCACGGCACGAGTTAATCATTATTTTACGAGATCATATGCTCATTGGGAGCGAAAGTTGCATCGAGGATATTTTGATGAAGATGCAATCAGAAAAATCGAGCAGTTCAAATATTTTGACAGAAATGAAATTCTGGATGAGTCTATGAAAAAATACTCAGTCTACATCAATAGAAAAATCACTGACGTCGGTATGTAATAATGAAAATCTTATTAATATGGAGTAGAAAATGAGCGAAAATTCATGTGAACTTGGAATTGCGATCACAACGTATTCCAGAAAAGATATGGTCTGTAATCTGGTAGAAAGAATACGGGCCCTGACATGTGGCGATTACAAGATCGTCGTTTGCGATGATGGGTCTTCTGACGGAACCGTGGAAGAGTTGCGCAAAAAAGGCGTCACGGTCCTAGGTGGTAAGAATAAGGGGATCGCTTGGAATAAAAATCGCGGTCTCTTCTATTTTTCAAATATATGCAGAGCAAAGACGGTTATTCTTCTTGACGATGATGTCTGGCCTGAAATTGCAGGATGGGAGCAGGAATGGATTTTAGCTGCTTCTCGTGTCGGACACGTTAATTATATTCCCTCAAGTTACACGCGCTATTCTCCTGACCGCCCAATGACCGCAACAAATCTGGGTGTAGGTCCTACTGTTGGCGGGATGGTTCTTGCTCAGACTATCGAAGCTCTCGCATGTGTTGGGTATATGGATACGCGTTTCGGGCGTTACGGCCACGAACATAGCGATTTTTCCATTCGGTTTCTTCGCGCAGGTTTCGGTGGTGTCCGCTGCCGTGTGGGAGATGAACTGCACAACCGTTTTTATCTTCTTGATAGCGGCATCAAACTGCTTGATGCGATAAGTTCGTCTTCTCATGACGACTTAGAAAATAATGCCAGACTGCTGAATGAGCTTCAGAAGGAGCCTGTTTATAGAACGCCTTGGTGTAACGAGGAGGAAATGGTCGAATTTCGGGCTGAATTTGGTTCTGGTTTTTCCGAAATGAATGATCCTCCTTTCAAAGAAAAAACATTCGATATCGATAGTTATTATAAAAAGCATGAAGATGTTTATTTGAGTGGCTGGGATGCTTTTGCTCATTATGTAGAAAATGGAATTAAAGAGTCTAGAGATCTATAATACTCACGTCGGGCAGTGAAAATTATCTCACTGCCTGATTAATTCTTTTATAGAAAATTGCTCCCATTCATCAGGTTGAGAATGCCTTACTTCAGAGACTGAATATCCATCTTTCGGAATGGCTGTCAGATATATATCTTCTGAAATATTTATATAAAAATATTTTTCTTTTTGTTTAAGAGAAACAGGAATAAATTTTTCTAATTTGCTTTGTTTTCCTACTTTTATCGGAGGAAAATAATCAGAATTTGCACTAATAAAAAAATTTCCAGAGGAGCATTGATTTATTACGACGTCTACCAACTGATCGTTTTCTGTTCCTGATTCTGAAAAGATAATCTTGCCTGAGTGGGGGGACAGTTTCGCTATCCTTCCCCAAAAATCAAAAAATTGGTACCGCACAATGACTTTTTGATTTGTGTAAGAATGAATCTTGTGTTGTAAAAAATATGAAGGGCTTTTCTCAACGCCCCCCAAAAACCATTCCATAATAAATTCGCACGTCTCATCAATGTTTTTGATTAGACTATTTTCATAAAATTTATCGCTACTACCCACCACCTCAAGCTCGGGAACGTAGTAATCACCAGAGCTCTCACTTGCATAATCCAGCAAAGAATAATTTAAGTTTAATTTCTCACCATATGAAAGACATAAAAATTCACATTTTCCAAAAGAAAATAAACAATTATGAAAAAATGACCCTAAAAACCCAGATATTTTATAATTGTTAATTATATTTATTTGTTCATCTATAGACATTTCTTCAGGGTAAAATATAATTATACCTAGAGAAGAAAGTTTTTCTTCTATCAAATATTCGTTAAGTATTTTGTGAGTTCCAGACTTAAGATTTTTTCTGCTTATATAAGCAAAAGGTTTTTGTGTTTTTTCTTTGTTTTCATCTTTTTTTCTGAAAACACTAAATAATTTTTTACAGTCTTTGTTGATATAGTTTTGTTCAGAGATATAATCAGAACAAAAAAGCACCGATTTTATTTTTATTGGGAATAAAGGAATAAAAATATCCTCTAATTCTATTCCAAGTTTTTCAAAGAAAAATCTAATCCAGCTAATTGACGCTAAATGCTCTTTTGATTTTTTGCTTAGAAATACAATTTTTACGCTTTTCTCATTTTTAATGAAAGAATATCGAATAAGGCGTGGAAGAGTTTCTATTAGAAAATGTCCGTAGTGGTCTGAAAAATACCCCCCCCAAAACAGACTATCAAATTCTGGATGTTCATCATGAAAATTTATATTGGTTTTATATTCCTGTACATGAATATGTAGATTATTGGATTCTCCAGAAAATATTGCAGCCTGATTTATAAGATTCCCATGAGTATCATAAAGACCACTTTTTTTATCTATTCCAATTGGGCTTTGGGGAATGAGGAGAGCATTATTGTAATGATAAATCTCTGATGTATATGAAAAAACTCTATTTGAGATTTCATTTGGAATAATTTTTGTAATCATTTTAGTCCCTGAAAATCTATCAATTTTAACGTTCTAAAGTCTGCAATATCCAATTTTTATTGTCTGGCGTAATTCGCAGAGGTACGGCATTTGCCAGACGTTCGTTTACAGTCAGATTCATACCGGCGCGTAGTCCACGGAACAAGGCACCGTGAGCAACGAACAGAGGTGTGCCTTCGAATGTCAGGCTGTGGTTGATGGTTGCAATAGCGCGCTGGGTCAGGCTGGCGAAGCTCTCGCCGTTTTCAAGCGGTGTACCCGCCGCGATCCAGTCATGATACCAGTCGCCCATCGACGTTCCTTCATGGATGCCAAAGCAGACTTCGGAGAGACCTTCTTCAACCTGTAACGGCAGACTGACGCCCGCCCGCCTGCCGATTTCATTGCGGACGTGAGTTGCTGTAACAATGGCGCGGCTGAGAGGCGACGAGACGATGCGGTCAAAAGGGCGTTCGTTGTTCTGGAAAAGCGTGGCCAAAGTTCTTCCGGCGCGCACGGCCTGTTCGATGCCCGTCTCATTGAGGGGTATGTCAGTCCTGCCCTGAGCCAGTCCCCGTGTATTCCAATCGGTCTCACCATGGCGCAGGTACCAGTAGGGCTTGGGAATAATCTGGGTCATGAGCAAGTCCGTTCACGAAGGGGGACCGTGACGCAGGCCGGTGGATGCTCAGTCGAACAGTGAGGAAACCGAGCTTTCATCGGCCACGGCGCTCATGGCCCGGGCGAGGAGATTGGCTGTCGTGATCTGGCGGATATTCGGGGTTTCGAGAAGGGCCTCGGTCGCCGGAATGCTGTCCGTCAGCGTCAGCATGTTCAACGGACTGTCTTTCACGCGCTGGCAGGCATTGCCAGTCAGAACCCCGTGAGTGACGTAAGCTTCCACACCTTCCGCCCCACGGGCCATGAGTGCGTTGGCGGCGTTGCACAGCGATCCGCCACTGTCGACGATATCGTCCACCAGGACGCAATAGCGACCGGCGACGTCACCGATGACGTTCATGACTTCCGACACGCCGGCGCGTTCACGCCGCTTGTCGATGATGGCGAGATCCACGTTCAGACGCTGAGCGAGCTGGCGCGCACGGACCACGCCGCCAACATCCGGCGAGACAATGATGAGTTCCCGGTCCGGCAGGCGCGTCTTGAGGTCGCGCACGAACAGTGGCGCGGCATAGAGGTTGTCGGTCGGGATGTCGAAAAAGCCCTGGATCTGCATGGCATGCAGATCCATCGTCAGGATGCGGTTCGCACCGGCTTCCGTCAGAAGGTTCGCGACCAGCTTGGCACTGATGGGTGTACGGGGGCCGGATTTACGATCCTGCCGGGCATAACCGAAATACGGCATGACGGCCGTGACGCGCTTGGCCGATCCACGGCGCAGCGCATCCAGCATGACCAGCAGTTCCATAAGGTGGTCGTTTGTCGGCATGCAGGTGCTCTGCACGACGAAGACGTCCTCACCGCGGACATTTTCCTGAATCTCGACGAAGACTTCGCCATCGGCAAAGCGCTTCACCACGGTCTTGCACAGAGGCATCCGGAGTTCATGGGCGACCGCGCGGGCCAGCGGCAGGTTACTGTTGCAGGCTACGATCTTCATGAAAACGGCCTCGTCCGGTGTCCGACAGGGAAGTTGCTGGCCTTCTAACAGCGCAGCGCCCCCCTGTCATCCGTCCTGTTTCATTCTTTCCGCGCACCAGTTGGCCGGTCACTGCATGCCGTGCCGACCGGACGCGGTCTGTCGGTCGGGATCAGAACTGCCAGGCCAGACCCGCATGCAGCTTCAGACCGTTGCTCAGGGCACTTGAGACGCCCGAATAGGAATAGGCTGTTCCAAATTCAGTGCTGGATTCGACGTTCCGGTCATGGCCGTAGGAAATATAGGAATAGTCTCCTCCCGCCGTCAGATGGAGACGCCGCGTCATGCGGTAATCCATGCCAAGGCCACCTTCCCACAAGGGACGTGGCTGGTTGTTGTAGGAAATGCCGGAATTGAGGACTTCCGCCCATCCGAACCGTCCACGCAGGACGAGGCGGGATGTGAGGGCGTAATCGGCCTTCAGGCCAGCACCGGCGAAGTAACGTCCGGACCCGTAGCCGAAATCTCCGTCACCACCGCTCGTGACATATCCGCCCTGAATGAAAGGCGTCAGCAGAAAGGTATCGGAGAGCAGAAGAAAGCCCTTGCCGATCTCTCCCCGATTGTCCGTGCCATTGGAGCTGTCGTTTCCGCCCGCTGAAAATCCGAAGGGCGCAGAATTGCTGGAGTAGCTGCGATAATGAGACTTGTAGTTCCTCTGGCCGTCTTCAAGCGAGAAATGCAGGGCGCCGTAAAGGTTTTCGATCCCGAAGGCATTGAACATGACCGATGCATCGGCCTGAAAGCCGGGGGTCCAGCCGATGGTGCGGTAGCGCGAGGCACTTGCGGATTGTGTGATAAATCCGGAACCGCCATTCTCCGTTACGCTGGAACTGGCACCGCTGACGCTGTTGCGGAACGTGCCTGTCATCGAAAGACCGATCTCACGGTTTACGGCGATGACGGGGGCCGGGTCCGCAAAGGCGGATGCAAGAGGAGCAAGTCCCGCACAGAGACTCAGGCAGGACAGCAGCAAACGATATGAAAAACGCATCGGACACTCCGGATGAAAAGGCCGGAGATTTGTAACAAATCGTATTACATAAAGATACTCAGAGTTACATTAACGGAATGGAACTTCTGTATCAGGCCGCTTTTTTCGGACTGCTTTTTGTCTCCGGCAAAGGGGCATGCTCGCGACCGGAATAGTTGGTGACGATGGTCCGGACGCCCTGTGCAGCTTCTTCGGCAGCCATGTCCGCCGTATCGCCCCATGCACCGTCCAAGGAATGGGGGGCAATGTCGTGCAACTGGGTGGCGGCGCCCGCCTCCTTTCCGTCCGGTGTCAGAACATGCCAGACGATCTCGATATGATCGACCGGATGACCGGTGTTGCCCGCGGTGCCCGTCTTGAGGGCAACCGTTCCGCGTACAATAAAGTCCGCGCCTTTTTCCGTGGTCGTCACCGTGTTGGTTTTGTCCGGAAATGACGAATAGAAGGCACGGGCGAGGGCCACATTTCCGTCTCCGGGGGCGCCGGTGACGCCCTTGAAACAGATCTTCGCGGGGCGGTTCATGAGGCTGTGCGGGTCCTGCTGCATCATGTTCGCCTGAATACCTGTGAGCAGGTTCGCAAGCTGGGGCGCCTCCTGCATGGCGGCGTCCTGAAGCGTCAGCCTGTCGCCCGCGCTCCATCCCGCCATATCCACGGCAGGACCGTCCGTTTCCGCACGGATTTTCCCTTCCGGAGTCATGATGACGTAGTGAGGGACGACCGTATTCCCGTGGGTCGTCGCATTCAGCTTCAGCCACCAGTCTCCCTTTTTGCGGGGCTGTGCGATGGCGGGAACGGACTGGTTGACCATGGCCTGCGCCACGTCATGGGCCCAGAGTGTGGCAGCATCGTCGGACAGCAGTGCGTTCGGCGGAGTAGGGACCGCGAGACGTGCGGGAGGAAGATTGGCTGCCGTAAGGTATCGGGCCTGCTGTCCAGGGTCGGCGAAGGGCCGGGAAAGACTGAAGCAGCCTCCCAGTGCCAGCGGGAGGGCCAGCGGAAGACAGAGAGACAGCAGGGCAGAACGAAAACGGCGCATCGGGGCTCCGGCAACAGGACGGTGACCTGACGGACTGTATGGGATTGCGGCTCCGATGTCGAAGCCGCCCCCCGCATGGGGCCGCGTCCTTACCGGCGGATCAGGATGTAGTTGATCGTCACGTCAATATCGAAATGGTCACCCTTCATGTCCGGCGGGACCGGCGGCAGATGCGCCCCCTGGAACATGCCGGTCGTTGCCGCATCCAGCGAATAGGAGCCGGACTGGCTCATCAGCCGGACGGATTTTACATGGCCCGACCGGTCCAGCACCACATGCACTGAGGACGGACCATCCTCGCCCGCACGGGCAGCCTCTTCCGGATAATACATATGTGCCCGGATCCAGCGGTCGATTTCCCCGCCGTAATCCTCGCTGACGCCCTTGACGCTCGTGCGGGTCTGGTAGGGGGCATTGATGGCACCGTTCATACTGAGCGGACCCAGAGACATGTCGATCGGGCCGCCGGACCCTGAGGCCCGACCACGGTGACGGCGATAGGGAGAGGGCTGCTCGCCAAAAGACAGATCCATCGGGTGTGCGAACGGATTGTTCCGGTCGGAGTGGACCGACCGTTGTGCGTGATGAGCGTGCGGCGACGTCTGCTGGCTGCGGCGGCTTGGCGCTGCTCCCGGTGTAATCGGCGCAGGTGTGGGGGCGGTCTTGGGCAGCTCTGCCGAAGGCTCTTCGGGCACGTCAGGCGCGGACGGCGTTTCAGGTGTCGGGACGGCCGGTGTCGGAGTGGACTGCTCCTTCTGCGGCGGCTGCTGGTCTTCCTGTGTTTCCTGCGGGCTCTGGGCCGAGGGGGGAGGGGGTGCGCCGCCTTCCTCATGGGCCCGCGGGCCACGCATGCTGCTTTTGGAGGGCGGTGTATCGAAAACCATTTCCACCTGCGGCTGCTCCTGCCCCGCAGGCGAGCCGTGCATGCCGTGATGCTGCATCAGCAGGAAAGCCAGAACGGCTACGTGGAGCCCGGCCGAAAAAATGAACGGAACTGTCGGCCCGTTCTCGACAATGGTCTGCGGACGCATCATCGGCGTCAGCACCGGACGTACCGGGATCGTTGGCGGGACGTAATCCCTTAGACGTTCGCGCGTCCCGGCGGGGGCGTGCTGCGGGCGCGTGGGAGCAGTCCGCGCCGAGGGGGCGAAGAGCTGCGGCTCGCGCTTCTGGGGCTTTCCGGACGTGACAGTGGCTGTTCCGCTCATGGGCGGGACCGTCCGTCGGGAAAGGACCTGGCAGAAAACAGCCGGTCGGCAAGGAGAAGGTGGCGTCGCATCATCGCCAGACCTTTTGCACCAGGGCGGTCGGGGTTGTCATCCGGCAGGCTGGTTATCCGGGGCTGAGGGTGGGCGTCTGTCTTGGCATATCATGGCAGTAATGCGAGACCCACGAAAGACACAAAGAGTCACCCGAACCTTAACTTCCGGAAAGGCGCATGTCCGATGGCTGATTATGCCACACTTCTTGGCTCCGATCCCGGTCTGGCGGCGGCCATTGCGCGCATCGGCCCCTGCACCCTGCGTGGTGACGACGGGCAGGAACCCTATGATGCCCTTCTGCGCGCCATTGCCGGACAGCAGCTTCACGGAGCCGCGGCGCGAAAGATTTTCGGGCGCCTCTGTCTGCTCGGGGAACAGGGTACGGTAGACGGGGCACCGCCGTCTCCCGGCAGGCTTCTGGAGCTGTCCGAGGAAAGCCTGCGTGCCTGCGGTCTTTCGGGAAACAAGCTTCTGGCCATGCGGGGTGTGGCACAGGCCCGTTTGGATGGAACCGTTCCCAGCCGTGCCGATGCCCGGACCATGACGGATGAAGAGCTGATCGTGCGCCTCGTGACCCTGCGTGGGATCGGGCGCTGGACCGTCGAGATGCTGCTGATGTTCACGCTGAACCGTCCGGACGTGATGCCTGTTGATGATTTCGGTGTCCGGGAAGGCTGGCGTCGTCTGCGCGGACTGGAACTGCCCCCAAAGCCAAAGGCGCTAAAAGAGGAAACGGCGCGTTTCTCTCCCTATCGTTCAACACTGGCCTGGTACTGCTGGCGTATGGCGGAAGAAGGAAAGAAAACGGCTCCCAACCCCCTGACGGCTTGAATCGGATCAGGACGCTTCCATGACAGCCGGGGCCGTCGCCATGAACTGACGGGTGTCTTCGGGCGAAAGAGGACGTGACAGCAGATAACCCTGAACTTCCGTGCAGCCCAGGCGCCGCAGGTAGGAAAGCTGTTCCTGACTTTCCACGCCTTCCGCGGTCACAGCCACACCCAGGTCGATCGACAGGTCTACCACCGCACGCACGATGGAGGCTGCCCGGGACTCACGCAGCATGTCTCTGACGAACAGACCGTCCAGCTTGATTTTCGAGAACGGGAAGAAGCGCAGATATCCGAGCGATGAGAAGCCCTTGCCGAAATCGTCGAGCGCAATGGAAATCCCGGCGCTCTGAAGGCGGCTCAGCAGCGTGAAGGTTGCGGCATCCGGCTCCATGAAGATGTTTTCGGTCATCTCGATCTGGAGACAGCGGGCCGGGAAGCCGGTTTTTTCAAGAACCCGGAACGTATCCTTGAGGAAGGTTGGGGCCTCAAGCTGCCCGACCGAGACATTGATCGACAGGACAAGCCCCTCTTCCCATTCGCGGGCAAAGAGGCAGGCCCGTTCCATGACATAGACGCCGAGCTTCTGGATCAGGCCGGCCTCTTCGGCAAGCTGGATGATCCGCTCGGGGGGAACGCGGCCATATTCGGGATGGGACCAGCGGATCAGCGCTTCGAATCCGCAGAGCTTCTGGCTCTGGGTGTTGAAGAAAGGCTGGTAGACAATGCCCAGCTCTCCTTTGTCCAGTGCCTCGGGCAGCGCGCGGATCAAATCCCGGTTCCGCTTGGCGACAGTCCGCAGTTCCGGATTGTAGAAGCGATGCGTGTGTCCTCCGAGGCTCTTGGCTTCGTAAAGTGCCAGATCGCTGGCTTCCAGCAGGCTGCCTACGCGTTCCGATCCGCCAATCGACAGCACGATTCCCACGCTGAGACCAACAGCACAGCGTACGCCTTCGCCAACCCGGATGGGCACGTTCGTCAGCGCATTGATCAGACCCGACGCAGTGGCGGAAGCCTGAGCCGGTGTTGTCTGGCGTTCGAGCAGCATGAATTCGTCGCCGCCAAAACGGTAGAGTCTGTGACGTTCGCTCAGGGTGCGGCTCAGGACGACCGTGACTTTCCGGAGCATCTCGTCGCCGGCGGAATGGCCGTGCCGGTCGTTGATCTGTTTGAAGCCGTCCAGATCGAGGTTGAGCAGGGCAAAGGCCTCTCCGGTGCGTGCGGCCTCGATGAGGTAGGTTTCCATGTCGTCGAGGAAGGCGCCGCGGTTGGGCAGGCCGGTCAGCAGGTCATGCCGCGCTCTGAAAGAGGCACTTTCCTGCGCCCAGTGCGTCTGGGTCACGTCCGTCCCGACGCCGCGATAGCCGACGAAGGTGCGGTCCTGAAAAACCGGGCGTCCGCTCAGCGACCAGAAGCGCTGTTGACCCTGCAGGGTTCCGGAGACCACGATGTCCCGGAAGAAGATCCGGTTGTCGAGGCACTGTCGCAGCCGCCCGAGCCCCGTCCGTTCGTCGCCGTCAAAAGCGGCTGGACCTGCCAGATCGGACAGGATGTCGAAGAAAATGCGGGTTTCGAGCCACTCGCGGCTATTACCAAAAGCGGAGGCAAGGCTGGCTGAGACATTGCGTAGCCTTCCGGACGCGCAGGTTTCCCACAGCCAGTCGCCGGTGTCGTCATCGGCATTCCGGAGCAGGAGTTGGACGATACTGTTGCGCTGTTGGAGAGAATACCGGTTGACCAGAAATGCCGTGAACAGGGTCCGGACCGCCATTGTGAGGGATAGGACGAAGAACAGATAGACCGCCATTTCGATGGCGACGTAAAAATAGAAAATTCCGTGATCAATGGCCCATGCTTCAAAAAGAGCGCTGCAACACGACAGGATGAGCATGGACGCAGTGACTTCTCCAATCCCGGTCAGGGGCAGGAGCGAGATGGTTGTTGCGGTCAGACCGACCATAAGGCCTGCGACCAGAACCCGGTCATTCGCATCGCCATATGGGAACACGACCGGTGGAAGGGTTGCCCAGCACACGGCGAAGGCGAAATTAATACCCTTCAGAATCCAGGACTGCCTGCTGCCGACCAGTTTTTCGGTGGGGATCATGTAAAAGCAGATGTTGTAGAGTACCAGCAACAGCAGGACTGCTCCACACAGCATCACGCCGTATGTCGGATAATTCCGCATCAGACAAAGGCATGCGATCGGGCCGCCGCTGATCTGGGGAACAAAATGGAAGAAGTTCAGACCGCGCAGGACCCGGCAGCGCGAAAGGCGGATTTCTTCCTCTGCTCCTGCCGGGATTTCGGCCCGGAAGGGGAAAAGTCGGGCAAGCCGCATCTGTTTGAGCAGGGTCAGGACGGCTGTCATTATGTCGCGCATGACCAGGAGGCGACAACAAAAGCCGGTGAGACAGGCAAAGACATCATGAACCTTCCCAATAGCGGAGGAGGGTGCCACGATGACAGGAATTTATGAAGTTTTTCTTTGCAGACAGCGAATCTGTTGCAGACAACATCTCCGCGCCTCGGGTATGGCGCCCCGGGCACGGAGATAGCTGTTAAATGGTTAAGGTTTCGTTAGTGCGCCATTTCCGGCGTCGTGGCGTAAATCTCGTGGCTGGCTTTTTCAAACATTTCAATGCATTCGCGCATATTGGCCGTCAGAGCTGCACGAGTGATCTCCGGATCGTTGGACGGATAATATCCGCGGGCCAGATCCTCATCGATTTCCAGATGGGACGGGCCGTCATGTTCGTGCTCGTCATGCGCCAGACCCCAGGTCCAGTGCTTCTTCGCGAACAGACTGGTGAACTTCGGAGCATGGCAGAGATAGGCAGCCAGTTCTTCGGCAATGTATTCGACGGCTGCGAGCCAGGAGAAGAAGACCACGGGATCTTCGCTGTCTGCATTGGCGATCAGCTTCTGGACCGTGGGAAGCGTGTCGTAGTGGGTTCCATACAGATCGAGGCCGAATTCTTTTGCGCCGTCAGCCCAGAGAATGGCGTGTGAGCCCTCTTCTTCCTTCATTTCCCGCACGGCTTCACGCGCTTCTGAAAAGAAGGTCTTGATCCGGGCCTGTCCGAAACGCTGGACGAGCGGTTTGATGGGAAGATGGCCGACGCGTACGTCAATAGCGCGCTCGAAAGCCTGAATAAAAGGCCACCAGCCGATCATCATGGCTTTAATAGTCTCTTTATCGCCATGAGCTGCGCCCCGGGCCAGCGCGGAAGAATAGATTTTCTCTCGTGTAAAGACACGCATTTCGGCACGATTTACCAAAGGCTCGGAGAACAGTAGAGCGTACATCAGCGTAATCCTGAAGAAGTTTATTACATGCGCCGTTCCGGCAGTGATGTTGTAGTCGTTAAATTTTCAGAAAAGTAACTTTTTTACTTTAATTTTAATTGAGTTTTATTAAATTATCAAAATATTAATATATTAGATTCTCATTATGTTGCTTAATCGTAATGATATGATTCGCGCAAAACTGCCGCCTTTTCATCTGGTTTGATATCGTAACGTCTTCCTTCAGGCCGGGGCCTGAAGGAATTCCATCATTTCCTTAAGAAACGCGCGGGGCTGTTCCACATGAAGCCAGTGTCCGGCATCAGGCAGGGAGTGGATCAGCGCCTGCGGAAAGAGCACCCGGATCGGATCGTGATGTTCGGGCCGGACATAGGGCGACGCACCCCCACGCAGAAAAAGGACAGGCCCTTCGTAAGGCGCAATCTGAAGGTCGGGCCAGCTTTCGATCTCATGAATGTCGCGGGAAAGGTCGTCGAAACCGATGCTCCAGCCCGGCGAATCGCCCAGCCGTATATTCTGCAGCAGGAGTTCGGCGACGGGTCTGCTGCCCGTGATAGGTTCCAGAAGGTCCAGCCCTTCGCGGCGTTCGAGCGAAGCGGGGAATGTGAGGGTGTCCAGCTTCGAGATCATCTCGCGGTGGCCATGTCCCGTTCGTGCGGGCGCAATATCCGCCACCAGCAGTTTCGTGACGCGCTCGGGGGCGGCCAAGGCGAGCATCATGGCCACCTTGCCGCCCATGGAATGTCCGACGACCGCAAAACGACCGATTCCCAGATCGTCCAGCGTTTCCAGCACGTCCTGCGCCATGAGAGCGTAGCTGGCGGGGCCGTGCGGACTGTGTCCGTGGTTGCGCAGATCCAGCGCCAGCGTCCGGAAGGTCGCAGCGGCGCCGCGCTGGAGGACGCCGAGATTCCGGGCCCGCCCGAACAGCCCGTGCAGGAAAACGACTGTCTCCGGGCCTTCGCCGCGTTCGATGACATTCAGTTTCATCAGTGATCCTTCCATGACAGCTGTTGATCGGCAGCCCGCTTGCCGTCAAACAGGATCACACCTGCCGCCCGGGAGCCCGCTTGTCCACCAGTCCCGCCCCTTCGCCACCCCGTCCGCCTGCGTCCCCTGACGGTTCTGCAAGCCGTTTTCCGGGCCGCGTCCGTATGCTGCGACAGGGGATGAACCGCTTTCAGGCGCGGCTGTTTCCCCATGCGCCATCAAATCTGCGCACGCTGGTGCGTGGCAACGAGATCTGGCTGAGCGTGCTGGCGGGGTTTGTCGGCATTCTGTCAGGGTTGTGTGTGGTCGTCATGACCCATCTCACATTCTGGATGCACAGACTGCTTTTTGGCGTTTCGGGCGTGTCCGGCGGTCATCTGTCCGGTTTGAACGCTCTGCCGCCTCTCCGCACAGTGGTTGTGCTGGGTGGTGGTGGACTGACAATCGGCCTGTTCGGGGTGCTGATCGCAAAAATCATGCCGCGCAGCCCGGTGGACCCCATCGAGGCGAATGCGCTGCATGGCGGGCGCATGTCGGTGCGGGACAGTCTGGTCATTGTCTGCCAGACGGTTCTGTCCAACGGTGTGGGGGGCTCCATCGGGCTTGAAGCCGGGTTTACCCAGATCGCGGCAGCTTTCGGCTCCCGGATCGGCCGGTCATTCCGGGTGCGTCGTGAGGATCTGCGCGTTCTGGTGGGGGCCGGGGCCGGGGCTGCGATCGGGGCAGCGTTCGATGCCCCCGTGGCTGGCGCGTTCTATGCGTTTGAACTGGTGATCGGCTCTTACTCGCTGGGCAGCCTGTCTCCCGTGGCCGTCGCCGCGCTGGCGGGCGTGGGCGTAACACGCTTTTTGGGCAGCGTTCCGCCCGGCATTGTTATTCCCTCTCCTGGAGCGCTGTCCTGGGAAGGGACGGCCGGGGCAGTCCTTATCAGTGTTCTCACGGCGCTGACGGCCATCGGGCTGATGTTTTGCGTCACCCAGACGGAGGGGCTGTTCCGCCGGATGCCCGGACCGGTCTGGCTGCGGCCTGCGGTTGGCGGTCTGATTGTGGGAGGGCTGGCAACGCTTCATCCGTCCGTTCTGTCAGCGGGGCACGATGCGATGCGCGCCGTCTTCGCAGGCAATGTCACTGCGCGAATGGCCGTCGTTCTGTTGCTCCTGAAGGCGCTGGCGTCGTGCCTGTGCATTGGGTCCGGATTTCGCGGAGGGCTGTTTTTCGCGTCGCTGTATCTCGGGTCTCTGGCAGGGACGATCTACGGCACACTTCTGGCGCCGCTGGGCATTGCGCCGGATTCCGTCACGGCCTGCGCGCTGATCGGCATGAGCGCGATGGCCGTGGCCGTCATCGGCAGCCCCATGACAATGGTGTGCCTGATGCTGGAGCTGACCGGCAGCGTGTCGATGAGCGGTGCCACGCTGGTGGCTGCGGTCCTGTCTCTCCTGACCGTGCGTCGCCTGTTCGGCTACAGCTTCGCGACATGGCGCTTCCATCTGCGGGGCGAATCCATCCGTTCCGCTGTCGATATCGGCTGGATGCGCTCACTCAATGTACGCCGCATGATGCGCGGACAGGTCCGGACCCTTCCGGCGGAGACGTCCGTGAACCGGGCACAAACCCTCTTTCCGCTCGGCTCGGCCCAGCGGATCGTGCTGCTTGATGAGGCGGGACACTATGACGGTATTGTTCATCTGGCGGAACTGCACGCCGCCCCTGCCGACCAGACATCCATCAGAACGCTGGCCCTGTTCCGTAACGCCATGCTCACACCGCTTATGAACATCCGCGAGGCGATCGAACTGTTCGAAAAAGCAGAGGCCGATGCGCTTGTCGTCGTCGAGGACCCCCAGTCCCGGCAGGTGATCGGAACCCTGACCGAACAGCACGCCCTGCGCCGCTATGCCGAAGAACTCGAACGCAGCCGCAGAAGCCTTGCGGGTGACGACAGCCTGCCAACCTGACCCGCCTCCGGCTTGCCCCCTTGGCATCGGGCCGTTCCCGCTTCAACATATGGCCCTGTCAGATGCCCGTTCCGGGCGCCCCAACCGGAGATTTTCCCATGACCGCGACCCCCGAATCCCGCCTCGCCGCCCTCGACATCACGCTGCCGGTCGCAGCCGCTCCGGTTGCGAACTACGTCACGACCGTACGGACGGGAAACCTGCTCGTCGTGTCCGGCCAGCTCCCGCTGGTGGACGGCAAGCTGCTTATCACCGGCAAGCTGGGTGACGAAGTTTCGGCCCATGCCGGTGTGGCCTGTGCCCGCGCCTGCCTCATCAATGTTCTGGCGCAGGCCAAGGCCGCGCTCGACGGCGATCTTTCCCGTATCACGCGCGTTGTCCGTCTGGGCGGCTTCATTGCCTGCACGCCGGAATTCACCGACCACGCCACCGTCATGAACGGCGCGTCCGATCTGGCTGTGGACGTGTTCGGTGACGCCGGACGCCATGCACGCTCCACGATCGGCGTGCCGAGCCTGCCCGTGAATGCGCCGGTCGAGGTCGAGGCGCTGTTCGAAATCGCCTGATACGGGAGAAACCGAATGGGAGAAGCGGAGACCATGCCGTCCCCCGACTGGAGCCTGAGCCTTCATGCCTCGATCCACGAGATCGGGGCCGAAGCCTGGGACGCCTGTGCGGGAGCGGACAATCCGTTCGTCTCCTTCGGTTTCCTGTCCGCCCTTGAAGACAGCGGTTCCGTTGCGGACCGCTCCGGCTGGCTGGTCCGTCATGCCGCCTTGCGCGCGCCGGACGGCTCCATCGCGGCCCTCGCCCCGCTTTATGGAAAATCCCATTCCTGGGGCGAGTACGTCTTCGACCAGAACTGGGCTCGCGCCTATGAAGCCGCGGGGGGCCGCTATTATCCCAAATTCGTCTGCGCCGTTCCGTTCTCTCCGGTGCCCGGCCCGAGGCTTCTGCTGCGTCCGGATCTGCCGGATCCGCAGGCCGTGGCGCAGGCCCTTGCCGCCGCGCTGATTCAGGCGACGGCGCAACTCGGCCTGTCCTCCCTGCACGCCAATTTCTGCGACGCGGCTTCGCTCGATGCCTTCATCGGGGCTGGCTATCTGCCACGCACAGGCCTTCAGTATCACTGGCAGAATAACGGCTACACGACGTTCGACGACTTCCTGGCCGCGCTGTCCTCCCGCAAACGCAAGTCCATCCGCAAGGAACGCAGCGCTGCCCAGTCCTGTGGTCTGACCTTCAGCACGCTCCGCGGAGACGACATCACGCCGGAAGACTGGAAAGCGTTCTACCGCTTCTACCAGTCCACGATCGACCGCAAATGGGGCAGCGCTTATCTGACGGAGCGCTTCTTTCCCATGCTGTCCGAGCGCCTCGGAGACCGCGTGGTCCTGATGATGGCCCATCATGATGGAAAAGCCGTTGCAGGCGCCCTGAATCTCATGGGGACCGACGCGCTGTTCGGGCGGAACTGGGGCTGTGAGGGCGACTGGCCCTTCCTGCATTTCGAGCTGTGCTATTACCGTGCGATCGCCTTTGCTATCGAACACGGCCTCTCCCGTGTTGAAGCCGGGGCGCAGGGCGAACACAAGATCCAGCGTGGCTATCTCCCGAGTTTCACCCACTCGGCCCATGCCATACTCGATCCCGGTCTGCGACAGGCTGTCGCAGCCTTCGTGGAAGAGGAACGGACAGCCCTGCAGGCAGAGGCGGCGGAACTGCTGACTCTTTCACCATATCGTCACGGCGAGTCGGGTTGAAGGTGTTCGTTTAACGATTGGGAAAGCTTTGTGCCGCTACGCTGTGCTCCGAAATCGGGATTGACCGGAGCCTGTAACGCCCATGGAGAACAGTACCTATATCGCGCTTTCGCGCATGGATGCCCAGCAGCGCGCCATGTCCGTGGTTGCGGACAACATGTCGAATGCATCGACCGTGGGCTACAAACGCGAAAATGTCCTTTTCAGTGACTTCCTGTCCCATCAGCACGGCTCCAAACAGGCCGAGGGTGCGGATACGGAATCCTACACGCAGGACCGTGCGACATACCGGGACTTTCAGCAGGGCGACATGCAGTCCACCGGCAACCCGCTGGACCTCGCGCTCGGAGGTGAAGGATATTTTCAGATCCGCACTGCCAATGGTGTGCGCCTGACGCGGGCAGGACGTTTCGAGGAACAGCAGGACGGCGCTGTCGTTGATGAAAGCGGCAATGCCCTGCTGGACCGCGACGGGCAGCCGATTGTCCTCCCCCAGACCGACCACCGCATCACCATTTCCGCCGATGGCGTGATCTCGACCGAAACCGGCGAACAGGGTCAGATCGGCATCGTGACGGCACAGGACGACAACAGGCTTCAGGCCGAAGGCAGCAGGCTTCTGAGGACGGATCAGCCCACAACCGCTGTGGAGCGGCCCAACATCGTGCAGGGCATGGTGGAAGGCAGCAACGTCCAGATGATGACCGAAGTGACGAAGATGATGGAAATTCAGCGGAATTTCCAGTTCATGGCGCAGTTCGTGGATGCTGAAGCCACGCGCCAGAAAAACGCCATCGACAAGATTGTTCAGGTCTCGGCCTGATTATTTCCCCGGACGGGACAAGGATAACTTTCCATGCGCGCACTCGACATCGCCGGAACGGGCATGCAGGCCCAGCAGACCAACGTCGAAACCATTTCCAACAATATCGCGAACATGAGCACCACGGGGTATAAACGCTCCCGCGCCGAGTTCCAGGATCTGATCTATCAGAACCTCCGTCGCGTGGGCGCAAGTTCGTCCGATACCGGCACAACCATTCCGGCCGGCGCACAGGTCGGCCTTGGTGTGAAGACGGCGGCGATCTATCGCATCAACGATCAGGGCAGCCTTGAGCAGACCAGCAACTCCCTTGATCTGGCGGTTCAGGGGCGCGGTTATTTTCAGGTCCAGCTTCCCTCGGGGCAGCTTGCCTATACCCGCGACGGCACGTTTTCGATGGACAACAACGGTTCGCTCGTAACTGCGGATGGCTATCTCATCAGCCCGACAATTACGATTCCCAACAATGCGCAAAGCATTTCGATCGACCAGTCCGGTCAGGTCAGTGTGCAGATCGCCGGCCAGAACAACACGACGCTCGTCGGCCAGCTGCAGCTTGGCATCTTCACCAACGAAAATGGTCTGGCCGCGATGGGCCAAAACCTGTTCACGCAGACGACGGCCTCAGGCGACGCCATGATGGGCAATCCCGAGGCTGTCGGTTACGGCAGCATCATGCAGGGCTATGTCGAAAACTCGAACGTCAATGTCGTGACCGAAATCACCGATCTCATCACGGCACAGCGCGCTTATGAGATGAACAGCAAGGTCATCACCGCGTCCGATGACATGCTGAAAACCGTCACCAATCTGGGCGGCGCTTAAAACATGAGCCGCGGCCTGGTGACGGGTGGCATTCTGCTGCTGGCGGGGTGCGGTGCGTTTTCCTTTGTGTCAGCGGCGACGCTGCGAACGACCGTCAATGTCGATCATCCGCGCGTGCGTCTGTCCGATTTGTTTGCCGATCTGGGCAAAGGACAGGACACCGATATCGGCGATGCTCCCGCGCTTGGGGCGAGTTACGTGGTGGGTGGTCCGCAGTTGACGGCCATTGCCGCCCAGTTCGGCGTGGACTGGCCGGATGCCTCGCCTCTGGTGTCCACGACTGTAACACATACGGCGCGCATGATTACGGCGGACGATGTGCTGCCTGTCATTCGCGAGGGGCTGGAACTGCCGTCCGATGCGCGGGTGGAAGTGGCGCTGATTGGCTTCAAGCCCGTACCGGTTCCGGTTGCGGATCAGGGCGCGCCTGCCATCCTGCATATTGACCGCCCGCCGCATGGCAGCGAGCACTTTACGGCACGGCTTGAGGTTCCTTCCGCCAAGGGCGGGCAGGGAACGGCTTTCAATGTGAGCGGAACGGCGACCATGGAAGTGCGTGCGGTGACCCTGCGCCACGCCATGCATCTGGGGCAGCCCATTCTGCCGGATGATGTCAGCATGACGTTTGTCCGGGTCGGTCTGATTCCGGATGATGCGTTACAGAACCCTGAGGATGCGGTTGGTCTGGAGGCGCGGGGTGTGCTTGCGGCCGGTCAGGTTCTGAGCGTTTCGGAACTTGCCCATCCCCAGCTTGTGCATCGTGGGTCGCCCGTCGTGGCGACGTTTTCCGGCCAGAGCCTTCATCTGACGGTGTCCGGAACCGTTCTGGAAACAGGCGGGAAGGGCGATACCGTGCATGTTTACAATGCCAGCAGTCACATGGTCCTGACAGGGCGTGTCGTGGACCGGACGGAAGTGGAAGTCATTCCTGGCATCATGCCGCTTTCCGCCGACAACAGACTCCATCAGCAGACGACGGCTCTCCCGTCTCTCTGACGGGCAGCGTCCGCCACCCGTCAGGTCGGTTTTTCATTTCGTCAGATAGGTGTCGAACCAGTGGATGGTCCGCTGTACGGCATCCTCCCAGGCCTGCGGGTTGCGCATACCGTGGCCCTGTCCCGGATAGATGACGAGCGAACTGGGCACATGCAGGGTCTGGAGCGCATGGAAGAACTCCTGGCTCTGGGGCATCGGGCATTCTTCATCCGCAGAGCCGACGAAAATGAAAGTCGGGGTATGGGCCTGCCGGATATAGAGGATGGGAGAGGAATGGGCGTAGATGTCGGGGTCGTCGTAGACGGATTTTCCGAAGAAAGGCAGCATCCAGCTGTCGATGTTGTTTTCCCCGTAATAGGAAAGCCAGTTTGAAATTCCTGCTCCGGCGACGGCTGCCCGGAAGCGATCCGTCTGGGTGACAGTCCACATCGTCATGTAGCCGCCATAGGAAAATCCGGTCAGGCCCAGACGATGGTCGTCGACAGGAGCGATCTTCTCGACCGCATTAATCCCGCGCAGCACATCGCGCAGATCGCCATGTCCGAAGTCCCTGCGGTTTGCCGAAGTGAAGGTTTCGCCCTGTCCGAAGCTGCCGCGCGGATTGGGCATGAAGACGTCATAGCCCGCATCCACAAGCGCCATCGCCATGTATCCGTGGTCGTGCAGATAGCGAGGGCCGGACGCGCTGGACGGTCCGCCATGCACAGAGACGATCATCGGAACCTTCCCGTTCTGCTCTATGCCAAGCTTGCGTTTGAGAGGCTCCAGCAGCCAGCCCTGAACGGAATAGCCATCGCTTTTCCATGTCAGGCTGCGGGCTTTGAGATGGGGCAGCTGTGCGGCGTTGTCGCGGTTGACGGGCTTCCAGAGCGTAATGGGGCCTGTGGCGATTTCAGGCGCCTTTTCAAAGCTCTGCCGGACGATGGCGGTATGCTGTCCCGCACAGGACAGGCTGGGTTCGGACCGGCCATCCGAAATCATGGTGGGATCTTCCCAGAGCGATCGCACGCCGCCCTGCAAGGACCAGATCGCACTCCGGTCGCCTTTGATGCCTGCGGCGATCAGACCCGGACCGCACGCCCAGGACAGATCGGTCACGGTGGCTTTGAGGTCTGGTGTCAGGTTGACGGGGCGGGCGCCGGGCTTCGTCAGATCCAGAGTAAAGGCGTCTCCGCCGATTGCTCCATAATCGCTCATCAGGCCGCCGATGAAGGAGACCTGTTTTCCGTCCGGGGAAACGCGGGGCAGATTGAGCTGCTGTTGCTGGGGCGGGGTGTAGAGGACGCTGTCCGTGCCGTTTGCGAAGGCATGGAGTTTTGCAATCCACCAGTGATCGTCCCCGTTACCGGGAGCGGCCGTGGCGACGAAACCCCGCCCATCCGGTCGCCAGTCATATTCGTAAACATACAGATCCGCCGGGGACTGCCAGTTCAGGCGTCCGTTTTCGATGACGCCGATCCGCTGTTCGTCCACCTGCGTATTGATTTCGCCGGACGGCGGCGCTCCGGCTTCCAGCGCGCCGGGCTGACGATGGGCGTTCTCGATCGCCAGAACGCCAAGCTGTCCCTGCGGTCCATAGGACAGGGACTGAAGCGTGCCCGTGAAGCTCAGAATCTGTACGGCGTGATGGCCGTCGCGGTCCGCCTGCCAGATCGACAGGGCTTTTGCCGACGGATTTTTCAGCACATAGGCCATCGCCTGTCCGTCCTGCCGCCATGCAAAGGAGTTGGCCACGCAGCCATGACACAAAGGCAGGGAACTGCGGGCTCCGGACGGAACGGCATACAGGACCGGCTGTGACGGCACGTCCTGACCCGGCTGTCCGGCAGGGTGTTCGAGCGAGAGCAGCCGTGTTCCGTCCGGGGAGATGGCAAGATGGGTGTAGAGCTGCACGGGGGCGGCCAGAGCCGTCAGGGGGAACAGCGCGGCCAGCAGGGCGATGCGACGGGGAAGGATCATGGTTTTCAGGTCCGTCTGGCAGAAGGGGCGGAGGTGTTGTGGCGGCGCAGCAGGCCGAGCAGCCAGTGGCACAGACGCTTCGTTCTCGTACCGATGGCGTCCATCCACAGATAGACGATCGGCGTGGTGTAAAGCGTCAGAAGCTGGCTCACAACCATGCCGCCGAGGATGGAGACACCCAGTGGACGGCGCATTTCCGCACCATAGCCATTGCTGATGATGAGCGGGACCGCGCCGAGTGCGGCGGCGAGGGATGTCATCAGGATGGGGCGGAAACGGGTGATGGAGGCCTTGAAGATGGCATCCTTCGGGGAAAGCTTCTCGACACGCTCGGCATGGATGGCGAAGTCGATGACGAGAATGGCGTTTTTCTTGACGATGCCCGTCAGCAGGATGATGCCGATCATGGCGATGATGCTGAAAGACTCTCCCGCGATCCACAGCCCCAGAACCGCGCCGATCCCGGCGGAGGGCAGGGTGGAAAGGATCGTGATGGGATGGATCAGGCTCTCATAAAGAATGCCCAGCACGATATACATCACGGCAATGGCGGCGAGAAACGCCAGTGCGCCATTGATCATGAGCTTGCGCGTGTCGCCGGCCGTTCCGGTGAAGTCGCCCAGCACGCCATCGGGAGCGTGCGTGCTCTGCATGGTCTGTTTGATGAGGGCGACCGCATCGTTGTAGCTCACGCCCGTTGCCAGATCGAACGAGATGTTGGCGGAATAGTAATTGCCGCGATGGGTGATATCCAAGGGCTGCGGTTTCCACAGGATGGACGCGACGTTCATCAGCGGGATCATGGTCTCGATCGCGGAGGAGACGGCGGAACCGCTGGAGGTATTGCCGGAAAGCTGGTTGGCCAGCGAGTTCTGGATGGAGGCTGTCGCGAGAGACGTGAAACTGCTGGCGGAGGTGCTGGCGTCGCTGTGGGCGCGGATCAGGTTGGAGGCCACGCCACCGGCTGCCGTGCCTGCGGAGGTGGAAATCCAGACCTGCCGGAGCGTCTCTGGGTCCATCCGGTATTTCGGCGCCAGCACCATGACTACGCGGTGTTCGGTCGTGGGGAGGTGGATCGTGGAAACGATGGCCTGACCGTAGGAATCGTACAGGACGTTCTGGATCAACTGCGGGGTAACGCCATAGCGTGCTTCCGTATCGCGCTGGACGGTGATGTAGGCGGCTGCGGACTGCCCCTCGGTCGTGGAGGAGATGTTGACCAGCTTGCCCGAAGCGCGCAGGGCGTTCAGCAGGATCGGAACGTAGCCGAACAGATCCGAGACGTTGTCTCCGCGCAGGACGTAGCGATAGCTGCCGGTATTCTTGGAACTGCTGCCGCCCTGACTGCTTCCCCCAACGCTCCAGAACGACACGTCCGCTCCGGGCTCGGTGGGCAGGCGTTTGCGGATGCGGTCCAGAATGGTCTCCGCGGAAGCGCGCTCGTCTTTTTCTTTCAGATGGATGTAAAGCTCGCCGCTGTTTTTGTCGTCGCTGAAAATGGTGGTGGACGTGACATCGGGGTCCGTCTGGGCGATGGCGCCGATTTCTCTCAGGCGCCGGTCGATCTCCTGAAAGGACATCGTGGGGTCGCCCTTGATGCGTCCTGCCAGCAGCGACATGTCCTGGGACGGGATGAATTCCTTGGGCATCAGCATGACGGAGCCGATCAGCACCACGAAGCTCAGCGGCAGGGTCAGGCCCATCAGGACGGGATGGCGCAGGCACCAGTGCATGGAGCGGCCATACTGCTTCAGCGTCCAGTCCAGAGAGGCTTCCGTCACGAAAGCGATGGAGCCGACCACACCTTTGCGGGGCTGATCGCCATGGTCGATTTCCAGCATCCGTGCGCACATCATCGGCGTCAGCGTCAGGGACAGCCACATGGAGATGACGATGGCGGAAATCATCGTCATGCAGAACTCGAACATGATCGAACCCGCTCCGCCCGGCAGGAACAGCAGCGGGATGAAAACCGCGACCAGAGAGGCGCTGATCGACAGGACCGTAAAGCCGATCTCCGAAGAGCCGACCAGACTGGCCGTGTAACGGTCCTTTCCTTCCTCCATGTGCCGCGCGATGTTCTCAAGCACGACGATGGCGTCATCGACCACGAAACCGACCGCAATGGTCAGGGACATGAGCGACAGGACATCGAGCGTGAAGTTGAATGCTGCCATCGCCGCCAGTGTGCCGGAGAGCGCGATGGGGACCGTTACGGCAGGGATCAGTGTCGTGATCATCCTGCGGAAGAACAGCAGGATCACGAGCACGACCAGCACGACAGACAGGATCAGCGTCAGCCGCGCATCCGCCAGAGACGCGCGGATGGACCGGGACGTGTCGAGGCCCACGACCAGATTGACGTCCGCAGGCAGGGCATCGCGCAGATGCGTCAGGTTGGCGTTGATGCCGTCCACAATAGCCACGGTATTGGCGTGCGGCTGGGCTGTGACGACCAGCGTGACGGCGCGATGTCCGTTGATGTAGCTGGTCTGGTAGACGTCCTGAACGCTGTCGGTGACGGTGGCGATGTCGCTCAGACGGACGGGATAGAAGTCGTTGCGGTAGCCGACGATCAGGTCCCGGTACTGGGCCGCGTTGATGGCCTGATCGTTGGTGGACAGCATCATCCGCTGGCCGTGGCTGTCGATGAAACCCTTGGGTGTGAAGGCATTGGCCGAGGCGAGAGCCGTACGGATGTCCTCCAAGCCAATGCCCCATTTATAAAGCGGATTGGGATTGAGTTCGACGCGCACGGCGGGATTCGTCGATCCCACGACTTCCACACGCCCCACGCCCTTCACCTCGGCGAGCAGCGGCTTGATGCGGATATTGGCGATATCGTAGAGCTCGGGCTGTGTTTTCTGGTCCCCGGTCAGGCTCATCAGATAGACCGGGAAGCCGCCGCCATCCATTTTGAAGGCCTGCGGATCGGCATCCATGGTCCCCGTCGGCAGGTCGGCGCGCGCGGCGCGCAGGGCCGCCTGCGTGTCACGCAGGGCGCCGTCGATGTTCCGCGACGATGAGAACTCCAGAAAAATCTGGGCCTGTCCGGCACTGGTGTCGGATTCGATGCTTTCCAGATCCGCGATCGACCCGAGCCTGCGCTCCAGAGGCGTTGTGACGGAGGTTGCCATCTGCTGCGGGTCAGCGCCCGGCTGGGTCGCCACGACCATGATGGATGTCGTGGTCATGTCCGGCATCGTGGCGACGGGCAGGAGCGGATAGCAGATCAGTCCCGCCATGAAGATGGCAATGGACATCAGTGTCGTCGCGACCGGGCGGTCTATGAACAGGCGGCAGAAATTCATGCGGTCAGTTTATCCACAAAACCGCGTTTCAGGTCATTACTGATAGGACACAAAATGTCAGTTCTTCAGTGTGCGGGCCGTCAGAAGTCCGGCATGCCTGCCGGTTGGGCGGAGGGCTGGGTGACGTAATAGCGTTCTGCCAGGCGGGGCGGGAGAAGATCCATCAGGCGGGATCCCATGACCAGCCATGCCGGAAAGGTCACCCGGCGCGTCTGGCGCAGCGTTCCGCGCAGGATCCGGCGCACGGCTTCTTCCGTGGACACCAGACCCGGCATGGCAAAGCGGTTTCCCTTCACCATGGACGTATCGACAAATCCGCAGCACACGCTGGTCAGGCTGATGCCGAAACCGCCCAGCCGGGCTGCATTGGCCACGATGAAGCGGTCGAGAGCGGCCTTGGAAGCGGAATAGGATGGCGTGCCGGGGTAGCACACGAACCCCGCGACGGACGCCATCACGCAGATCCGCCCGCGCAGGTCTTCGCCATTCCGCTCCTGCCCACGCATGGCCTTGACGACCGGAAAGAACGTGTTGAGCGTTCCAGTCAGGTTGATGTCCAGCATGTCGCGGACGCGCTCTTCACGCTCCAGAAGCAGACCGTCGCTGGCCGTATGAGGCAGGCCGCCCGTGATGCCTGCACAGAGAAACGCCATGTCGAGCCGGTCTTCCGACGCGGCGGCGATCCACTCTACCATACCCTGACGGTCACGCGTGTCCAGCACGGCCGGGACCGCTCTGGCCCCCTGTCCGTCGCAGCGCCGGGCCGTTTCCATCAGGCCGTCTTCAGCGTGATCGCACAGATGCAGGGAAACGCCCGGACGGGCCAGTTTCAGGGCAAGACCGCGTCCGATCCCGGATGCGGCCCCTGTAATCAGGATATTCATGGGGCGGAGTCTAACAGAGTGTTTCCGCGATGCGACCCCCGAAGGGGCGAAAACATCTCTTCTCCGTGAGGTTACTTCGGGGAATTACAGTCCGAACGGGGGCTTGTGCCCGCAAGAAGCTGTCCGGCGAAGCTGTGGGCTTCCGTGACCATGGCGGCAAGTGTGCCGTTGTGGCTGGCATCATGAATCCGGTGTGTCACGGGTGTTCCAGCGGCACAGAGACGCGCGACGAGGCGTTTCTGCTGGCCGGTGGATGTGTGCAGATCCTGTGCGCCGGATTCGATCAGAACAGGTGAGGGCAGGGAGAAGCCCGGATATTTCGCCCAGTCGAACACGGGCGCCAGCACACGCCCCGCTTCGGGTTCGAGCAGGGTCGCGGGTGTCAGGCCGGAGCGTTTGGCGATCGGGAAGAAATCCGAAGCGCACATGGAGCCTGCATCACGCAAAAGGCGCTGCCCACGGGGCGTGAAAGCCTCGTTGATGTCGGTGGACGGATCAGCCTCGACCAGCGACTGCCCGAGTGTCAAAAGTTCAGGCACGGCCGGGGAGAAGCTGCGCGGATTGGCGGGATGCAGAAGCTCCTGCGCCGTCTGTTCGTCCAGATAGGGCGGGGCAGCAGCAATCGTGCCCAGAATATGCAGATGCGGGGCATAGGTCGAAGCCATGGCCGCAGCCGCCAGAGCCGCCTGCCCACCTTGTGCATGACCATTCAGCACCACATTGTCTGACAGGTCCGGGAGGCGTTCGCGGGCCGCGCGCACGGAATCCAGCACGCTCATGCCTTCCGAACGCGCGTTCAGCAGAAGCGGTGCGCCGGGCTCGCCCATGCCGGGATAGTCGGTCGCGACGATCGCAAAGCCCTGACGCAGCCATCCGTCATAGAAACGGGCCTGAACGGTACCGATTCCCATCACGGACGGCGCGCAGGTCAGGTGCAGGCCGCTCTCTCCATGCGCCCAGGCCAGAACAGGCCAGCCCCCCGCCGGAGCCGGACCGCGCGGGACCAGAACCTGTGCCGAGACGCGCACGAGCTGATGCGGGTTGCGCGCATCCGTACTGCGATAGGTCAGACGATAGACGGAAGCAGGCTCATGGGACGGCACGGAATCCAGCCGGATCGCCTGCCCGGCCGAGACGGGCGCGCTGATGGACCAGTTGTCGCCGTCGTCATCCGAGGCGCAGCCGGAGAGGGCGGCTCCGGCCGTCAGAAGCATGACGAGCGATGTCAGGGCGGTCAGCGGTTTATGGCGAAAAGAGCGGTACGGCATGGGCGGTCTGTCTCCGACAAGAAGCGTCTCTCATAGCAGTGCTCCGCGTCCTGTGGGAGGAGCCATATCCGGTGTTGTCTCCGGGGCCGGACTTGGAGAGCCGCCCATCCGGCGCTACAGAGAAGACCTCTGACGCGCCGGTCCGACCTGATCGGATCTGATACAACGAGGATAGCCATGACCGACACCATTCCCGATCGTCTCTCCGCCAGCCCCGACAGCCCGTATTACAACGAAGAGCTGCTGTCGCGCGGCATCGGTGTCCGCTTCAAGGGCGAAGAGCGCACCACCGTCGAGGAATACTGCATCAGCGAAGGCTGGGTGCGTCTGGCCGTTGGCAAGTCCATGGACCGCCGTGGCCGCCCGATGACGATCAAGGTCACGGGGCCGGTCGAGGTCTGGATCAAGGATTCCGAAGAAGACGCATGATGACACATGCCAGCTCCACCGGGACCGCACCCCGCCGCATCGTTATCGACACCGATCCGGGTCAGGACGATGCCGTGGCCATCCTGCTGGCGCTGGCCTCGCCGGAACTGGCGGTCGAGGCCATCACGACCGTCGCCGGCAATGTTCCCGTCGCTCTGACGACGAAAAACGCCTGCGCCCTGCTCGAACTGACGGGCCGGACCGATATTCCGGTGTTCGCGGGCGCGGCCCGTCCGCTGCATCGCGCGCCCATCAGCGCCGAGCATGTGCACGGCGAAACGGGCATGGCGGGAGCCGATCTTCCGGAACCGACGCTGCGTCCCCAGGCAATTGATGCTGCAACGCATCTCGTGGACCTGCTGCGGCGTGAGCCCGAGGGCACGATTACGCTGGTCTGCCTCGGCCCCATGACGAATCTGGCGCTGGCCCTGACCCATGCACCGGACATCGCCCCCCGGATCGCGGGGATCGTGGCCATGGGCGGTGCACAGCGCGAGGGCGGCAACATCACGCCGACCGCCGAATTCAATTTCTTCGTGGACCCTCATGCCGCCCGCATCGTCATGCGTTCCGGCATCCCCATCACGCTCCTGCCGCTGGATGTGACGCATCGCGCCATCGCCACACCGGCCCGCCTGAAGCCGATTGCGGCGTTTGGCTCGCCCGTGACGGACATGGTCGTCCGGATGCTGGGGGCGGAAGACAGGTTCGAGAAGTTCAAATATGGCTGGGAGGGCGGTGCGTTGCACGATCCCCTCACCATCGGCTTCCTGCTGTGGCCGGAGCTTTTCTCGGGACTGCGCTGCAATGTGGAGATCGAGGTCGACGCGCCGCTGTGCGTGGGCCAGAGTGTGGTGGATCTGTGGAACGTAACCAATCGCGTTCCGAACGCGTTATGGGTCAATGACGTTGAGGCAGATGCCTTCTATTCCCTGCTGACGGAAAGACTTGCCCTTCTGGTCTAGACTTTTTGCCGTCGCACAATGACGTTGGAGGAACCGAACATGGCAGACCCGATGCTCGACCCGACCCGGTCCGACCGCTTTTCAGTCGTCATCGTCGGCGGTGGTGCCGCTGGCATCACCATCGCAGCCCAGCTCAGACGCGAACGCGCCAATCTCTCGATCGCCATTATCGAACCGTCCACGACCCATGCCTATCAGCCTGGCTGGACGCTGGTGGGTGCCGGCGTGATGACGCTCCCCGAAACACTCCGGCAGGAAGGCGGGTTGATCCCGCGCAATGTCGAATGGCTGCGGGACAGCGTTGAGAGCTTCCAGCCCGAAGCCAATACCGTGACACTGAAAGGCGGCCGCGTTGTCGAATACCGCCGCCTGATTGTCTGCCCCGGTCTTCAGCTGGACTGGGACAAGATCGAAGGTCTGCCCGAAACGCTGGGCCGCAATGGTGTGACGTCGAACTATTCGCGCGAGACGGCTGCCTATACATGGGAATGTATCCGCCATCTCGATGGCGGCAAGGCCCTGTTCACGCAGCCGCCCATGCCCATCAAATGCGCGGGCGCACCGCAGAAAATCGTTTATCTGGCCTGCGATCACTGGCGCCGCGAAGGCTCCCTGCACCGCACGGAGGTCGATTTCTCGATGGAGGGCAATGCGCTGTTCGGCGTGTCCTATTATGTCCCGTCGCTTCAGCGCCAGATCGACTATTACGGCGTAAACCTTCACAAGCAGGAAAACCTGATCAAGGTGGACGGCGAAAAGCGGGAAGCCACGTTCCAGATTGTCGGGACGGACGAGACCATCGTGCGTGCGTTCGACATGCTGCATGTTGTGCCGCCACAGAGTGCGCCGGATTTCATCAAGGCAAGCCCGCTGGCCAATGAAGCCGGGTGGCTGGACGTCGATCCGGCCAGTCTGCGTCACAAGACCTATGACAATATTTTCGGTGCCGGAGACGTCCTGGGCACCAGCAACGCCAAGACCGCCGCGGCTGCCCGCGAACAGGCTCCAGTCATTGTGGAAAACCTTCTGGCCTCACTCGATGGCCGACCGCAGACAGGCAGCTATGACGGCTATGGCGCCTGCCCGCTGACGGTGTCCTACGGCAAGGTCGTGCTGGCCGAGTTCCTTTACGGCGGCAAGGTCGCGCCGAGCTTCCCCTACGACCAGCGAAAACCCAGCCGTTTCGCCTGGTTTCTCAAGACCGAAGTGTTTCCGAAGCTCTACTGGTACGGAATGCTCAGGGGCTACAACATCAGGATCAAGCATACGCCCAGAAAAACGGGCTGAATCTTTCAGGGTTACTGAAAACCGAAGCGGGGCGGATCAAAATCCGCCCCGTTTTTTTTTGCGCGTGAACGCTGGACTTCAGACAAAAAAAGAGGGGCCGAAGCCCCTCTCTTTCAGTGTTCTGCCTGATTGGAAGATCAGAAATGAACGCCGAGGTTCATCTGGAACGAACGGCCGATGATCGCGTCGTAGTAGCGATTCAGGCTGACCGTACCGGGATACTTCGGCAGCGCATTGGTGATGTTGTTCACCATGAAGTTGGCGCTGAAGTTCTTGGTGATATCGTAGCCAAGCGTCAGGTTGAACATGGCAAAGGACGGACGTTTGTTGGCAAAGTATTGGGTGGCCGGCACCTGCACTGCGTAGTGCGAAGGGCCATACCAGAGGGTCTGCCACTGCAGGCTGAACGGACCACGGATATAGTTCGCATTCAGCGTGAAGTTGTCGTTGGGTGCTGCTGTCGTACCGCTGAGCAGATAGGTGTTGCCCAGATAGCTCTGCTGGCTCTTGAGATAGTGGACATAGGTGCCTGTCAGGCCGACCTCACCCGAAGATGATGGCAGACCAAAGCGCGACAGTGGGCTGTTATATTCGAGATGAGCTTGCAGAGCCTGTGTCTCGTAGTTGGCAATATTATAATAACCAGCCTGGTAGTTCTGGAGCTGGCCATCTGCTCCACGTGTAAAAGCGGCGCAGTAGGTATTGCTTGGCCCGTAGGACGTCGAGTCGTAGCAACCGTCCATGATATCTTGAGCACCAAGATATGTGATCGCGTTGTTGATCTTTACGTCTACGAAGGAGCCCATAAAATCGAGGCCGCGAATAAAGTGCGGGTGGAATTCAAGGTTGCCGGTATAGCTGGTGGAAACTTCGTTCTTCAGCTTGTTATTGCCACCTGCGGTGCCCTGAACAGTGAAGTTGTTGAAGTTTGACTCGAACGGCTGCTTGATCCCGGCTTTGGCGCAGTTGGCGGCACGCACAGCGGGATTCGGACCAGCATCGACACCAGCCGACGAGCAGGGGTCGATACCATCCTCGTAATCTGTGCTCTTGGGCGCGAACAGTTCGGTGACGGACGGGTTACGGACCGAACGGGAATAGTTACCGCTCAGGCCGAAGTCTTGTGTCGGCCACCAAGCACCACCAAACATATAAGTCCAATAGCCACCGGTCATGCTGTTATTGATGTAACGACCGTTTGCTGAAGCGGACAGGTTATAGATGCCAGGCACATGCATGCTGGGTGAGACCAGCGGAACTTCAAGTTCCCCGAAGACTTCATGCGTGTGGTAGGAGCCGCCTGTGGGCGGCAGCGAGGTTGAGTTGCCATACTGCAGATATGAACCGTCAGACTGTTCCCATCCGCGGGAGAAAGCGCCTGGATTGAAGCGATAACCTTCGCGTCGATGTTCGTAACCGATATCCCAGCGGATATCGCCAGCGGGAAGGCGCATGACCGTGCTGGAAATTTCAGCCTGAATGTCGCGTTGTGCGTTGGCATTCTTCTGGTGGGCATCAGCCAGGATGTAATTCCGTGCTGCAGGTGTGGACTGACCGGTACCGAACGGGTTGAACGGTGCGCAGGTGGAGCTGCGGGTCTTGATAGGGGCGCTGGTGTAGCCGGGGGCGCAGACGATATTGCCGCTGGCGTCCGTCGTGGCATTAAGCGCGTTGACGAGGTTTTGTGTGACGATGGAAGGCTGCCATGTATCGTTCAGATAGCGGCTGTATTCTCCGCGAACTTTCCAGTTGAAGTGACGACCGACGGCATCGAAGTCACCGTTCAGCCCCCCTTGGAAGCGATACATCTGCATCGTTGTCTGATACATGCCCGCATCCAGATCCTGATTCAGGCGCGACATGTAGAACGTGTCAGTCGGCAATCCAGCTGCGGACAGGGCATTCACGATCGTGCTGCGTGCAGAAGAAGAGAGATACGGATTGTTGGTGCTCAGCGCATAAGCGCCGTTCACTTCAGCATTGTTGTGGTAATTGGACAGTGTCAGAGGGTCTGAGGCAAAGAGCGGAGTATTCCAGGTGCCTTGCCCAACGGTGCTGGATGCAGTGCCGCGAGCGTACCAACCCTGCCATGTTGCATGGATATGGTCGGTGATGTCGTAATGACCGAGCAGCGTCAGGTTCAGCTTGTTGGTGGGGGTGTAAAGCTGGCTATAATCCTGAAGTGCCGTTCCGTTGCCACCCACGACCGTAGTTGGGCTTTTGGTCGCATAGTTCCACGTCATCGGGACGAGGGACTGGCCATTGCCACTGAACATCAGGGGCTGACCGGCAGCATTGGAGATGCCGCTCAGTATCTGACCACCGTAGATCGGCGGATCTCCAGCAGTCAACTGCGGAACGCCAGTGACAGATGCGATGACGTTACGCGCACCTTGTGCAAGATTATAAGTATACTTTCCTGTTCCGCCAATCGGCTGACGAACATATGTGGTGGCGTTGCGACCGGTCAGATAAGGCCGGTCATTGTCGACCATACCGCCGTTATTTCGGTATTCAACATCGAATACCATGCCGCCTTTGCCGTGATCAAAGTCGTGACCAACTTTGAAGGTGATTTTTTCACCGGGGGCATCGAGCTTCTGGCTCCAGTTACCCTGGGCATTGAAGTCTACGCCAGTGAAGTGATCGTCAAGTTGGTAGTTGACCACACCAGCCACAGCGTCCGCGCCATAGGCTGCGCCTGCGCCACCCAGCTTGGTTTCCACACCTTTCAGGATTGAGGTCGGAATGGCACTGATATCAACCTGCGACCCTGATCCCGCACCGTAAAGGGATGCCGTTGACCCGCCCACCATGCGCATACCGTCGACCAGCGTCAGGGTTCGGTCACTGCCGAGATTGAGCAGGGAGGTGAAGGACTGACCTGCACCGAAGCTGCCCTGGCTACCGATCGGTGTGTTGTCGCCGACACCGAAAGCGGGATTTTCACGCATCAGCGCGATACCGATATCGGTGTAACCACGCTTCTTGATCTGGTCTGCGCTGAGTGTTGTTCCAGCCATGACATTTGTCAGGCGTGTCTGGGACAGGCGTGTACCGGTGACCGTGACAACTTCAGCTGTGTTTGCAGCTTCCGTTCCCTGCTGCAGCACCTTGCTGTTCGACTGGGCTGCGGGAGCCGTCGCCGTCGCGGTTGCAACCGGGGCTGCGGCAATGGCTGCCGGAGCTGCGATGGGTGCAGTTCTGGCTGTCGTGGCAGCTTTTACCGGAGCCTTTTTCTTGGCTGCGCTCTTGTGAGCGGAAACGTGCTTTGCGGGTGCGGTCGTGGTGCTCTGGGCATGAGCGTTCACGCAAGGCAGGACACTGTAGGAAATGCCGGCCATCAGGAACATCCGGACGACTGTCCGGGGCGCAGGAGTGCGCTTTTTCAATGAATGTAGCACAGAGGTGGTCATCGCGGCCGTTGTCCCTTCTTGATAAGGTCGCATGAAATTTTTGTATCTCTGGCGACATGTTCATCGAAAATCGAAACGGTGTGCAATGCTTCTGCTACGAAAATGCAACATGTTTGACACATGTCATGAAAGGCGTTGCGCTTATGTCACATTCTTGAATTTCAAAGTTTTGTTTCAAATAAATTCAAAAAGAATAAAGTAAATATAAATACAAAAGACAAACATAAAAACTGGGAATAATTAAATAAACAAAGAAACATCATCGTGTTTCTGAATTTGTATGGTAAAAATTTTAATAATCATTAAATTAAAAATATTCCATAAATCTGTATTTTTGTTTTTTGGTACTTTGAAAAAATCCTCATGTATCTCTCAAATTCTTTTTTGATCCCTGAAAGCCGTTGGTAATTTATCGCAAAATCTGAAAAGTAACTTAGTAGCGATTTAAAATAGTTCATATTGAAAATTTTCGTCGTCTTTATCCCATGAAAAACAAAGGGAAAACGATTCGGGAGGCATTTTTCCAGCCTTAATAACGAAATATAAAAGTTGTTAAGGTATATGTGCCTGATCTTTCTTTAGGGGTGGTTTCCCCTCCTGATGCCAGAGGGGGCAACCATTGCTGAACCTCAATGAAAACGGCAGGGTTGATCCGTGGTCGGTTGTTCGTCCGTCTGGATAACCATCAAAGTGACGGGGCCGTCGCCGATATTACCTGCGAAATGGCCGATATGCCCTTTTGCGTCCTTGCGGCTCATCTGGTCTTCGCCGAGGGAGACGTCGCCCGGGCCCATGACGACCTTTTTTCCATCCATGGCCGTTACGTACCAGGAGCCCTTCAGCGGGATAATCCACTGGACTTTGGGATCAGGATGCCAGCTTCCGTCCCAGTGTGCGGGCTGCACGGTGGAAATGATCTGTGCGTTGCCTTCATGCACATGATCCTGCCATTGCGGCCCGGCGGGTTTGGACATGGTTTTCAGGTTGTAGTTGTGCAACGGGCAGCGGGTCATGTGACTGATGCCGTCATGATCCGTCCAGTTGTGCCAGTACCAGGCTGTTGGCGGGGTGGGATCAGCGGCGTGTGCGGCACCGAAGGCCGTGACCGACAGGAGTGCCGCAGCAAGGGGAAGAAGTCGTGTCATGCGTCTCATCCTTCAAGCGGGGGTGGCTGATAACGGTTCATGGGAGCGATGTCGTTGAAGCGTTCCTGATGCGGCGTGCAAACCAGTTCCACGATCATGCCCCAGGGCGTGCGGCCGTAGCAGAACATGTTCCCCGGCGCTGCTTCGAGCGAGGGCTGGCCCTGTGGTTCGGTCAGGAGCGTGCCGCCCGCTTCGTGAAAACGGTGGCAGGCGGCTTGGATGTCATCGACATAGACCGCGAAATGCTGAAGACCCCAGTCGCACGGGCGTGCGGCCTCGTGCTGGTCGGGGCCTTTCATTTCGAACAGTTCGATGCCCGGGCCCTGGCCGAGCGCCATCATGCACATTTCAATGACGACGGTGCCCTGCGGCAGACCAAGGATTTTTTCCGTCTCCGGGCCTTGCTGTGGCGCGGTGCGGGTGACGTTCCGGTAGAGGGCAACTGCGCCGAACGCTTCTTCAAGAAAGCGGATGGCGGCGTTGATGTCCGGGACGGTGACGCCAACATGGTCGATGCCACGCGGCAGACCTGAATGTTCTGTGGTCAAGGGAAGATCCTCCGTTGCAGAAGATCTCAACCCCTGAGGAAACGCACGGTTGCCAGAATGTCCGTCACATTACGGCAAACCGTGTCAGCAGAGGGGGCCTGTGTTCAGGCCTCGTCGGTGGGGCGTTTGGGCAGCAGGGCCGGGACGAACACCATCGTGCAGAGCAGCGTGCAGCCAAGCGACATCAGAAGCAGCCGCCCCATGCTTGCGGTCCCCGGATGGCCCGAGCGGGCGAGCGAGCCGAAAGCCGTGGCGGTTGTCAGGGCGGAGAACAGCACCGCGCGCGCCGTCGGGGACGTCAGCGGGCCCTTCACGCCTTCACGCCAGTTCATGACGAAATAGATGTTGAACGACACACCCACACCCAGAAGCAGCGGCAGGGCGATGATGTTGGCGTAGTTCAGCGTCTCCGGCACCGTGACGATCAGGATGACGGTCAGGAGCGCCGACATCAGCAGCGGCGCCATGACAAGTGCTGCATCCAGCAGGCGACGCAGCACGACCAGCAGGATGATGGCGATCATGATGAGCGCGCAGATGGCCGCCACCTTGAAGGCATGCACGATCGTATTGGCGCTTTCCGTGATTTCCATCGCGGGGCCGGCGACATCCGGATTGACCGAACGCAGTTCGCTGACGAAGCGGTGCAGCACCGGCGTTTCGGACATCTGGCCCTTGGGATGGATCGTCAGCCGTGCACGGCCATCCGGAAGGACGTAATCCTGGCGCACATCCTGCGGAATGTTCTCCATCGTGACGGGCGTGGGCTGAAGCGCCATCCGCAGCATCGAAAGCTCGTCCGGCAGGAACCGCGTCAGGGCGGTGCTGGCCTGAAGCAGTGTGTTGTCCGGAGCTGTGGACAGCGTGTGCAGCGCCTGACGGATTTTCTCCAGCGGTGCGGGAAGCTGCTCCTTTACGGCGTCCAGCTTCTGCACGGCAGCGATGGCGGCGGCGCGGATGGCGGCGGCGTCAGGCGCGGGTTCAGGGCTTGCCACCGTGATGGTCGGCAGGAGGATGGAGGCGGTGTCCTCGATCATGGCCAGCTTGGTTTTCTGGTCATCGGGGACCAGCGCGCCAAGCCACAGCACGTCATGCACGCTGGGGAGCTTCGAGAATTCCGCAGCCTCTTTCGCCGCGTCCGTCAGGTTCGGGGTCAGAACCTGCGCGCTGTAGGGCGTCGTGAGCGGATTGGCTTCCAGCAGATGCAGCGCCCGCATGCCTTCGGTGTTGGGGTCCTTGGTGTGCAGCGGGTCGGCGTCGAACTTCAGGAGCGGCATGAGGGCCAGCCCCACGATTCCCAGAAGGGCGAAAATGCCGACGACCTTGCGGCGCTTGTGCCGCAGGAACGCATCGGCGGGCGCCATGAAGGCAAAGCCCGGCTCTCCGCTGCCCAGCTTCGCACGAAAGACGGACAGCAGGGCCGGCAGAAGCGTCATGGTGCAGAAAAAGGCGATCAGCATGCCGAAGCCCGCGATCAGCCCGAGCTGCGCCACGCCAATGAAGCTCGTGGGATAGAAAGCGAGGAAGCCTGCCGCCGTGGCGAGGGCTGCGACAAGGATCTGCGCGCCGCTTTCCTGACCCGTCAGGACGATGGCATCATGCAGGGAAGGATATGATCCGTCCGCGTTCCGTTGCCCGCGCAGACGCACGGTGTACTGGATGGCGAAATCGACCGCGATGCCGACGAACAGGATGGCGAAGGCCACCGAGATCAGATTCAGCTCACCCACCGCCAGAGCGGCAAAGCCGGTCGTCAGCAGCAGGCCGCTGATGAGGGTCAGCAGGATCGGAAGAATGACGCGCGGGGAGTGGACTGCAAGGATCAGCCACACCGCGACCAGAACCAGTGAAATGATGAGCCCCAGCACCATGCCATGTGCGACAGTGGAGAACTCCTCATCCGACAGCTTCACCTCGCCCGTGATGATGCCGGTGGCCTGCTTCGTCTTCACGAATTCAAGGTTGTTGATCGCCTGACGCATGGCGGTCGTGGCACCTTCGCCGGGCTGGAAGGAGCTGTAATCCAGCTTGGGCTGCGTGACGACGAACTCGTAGCGTGAGCCCAGTTCCGCCAGCTTGCCGATCAGCAGATTCTGCCAGGACATGTCCTGCGGATGACCGTCCGCAGCCTGTGTCAGGGAGGTTGCGAAGCCGTCCAGAGCGCCGTTAAAGCCGCTGGGGATGCCCTGACCGGCCTTGATGCCCTCACCGATCAGGCCCAGCGCGCCGAACAGGCCGCGTGCAGACGGATCGGCGGCGAGCGTGCCGAGGAAGGGCTGGGCGGAGACGATCGAATCCAGCAGCGGCTCCAGATCCTTCGTGTCGAGGAACAGGAAACCGTGACTGTTATAGAAAGGGTTATCGCCGGGAAGGCTGACCGTCTTGAAATGCGTATGGTCCTGCGAAAGCGTGGCCGCAAGCTGCCGTGCGGCCAGGCGCCCCTGTTCGGGGATGCGGCTGTCGAGGATGGCGACGAGCTGGTTGCTGTCCTGAGGGAACAGGCGCGTCAGCTCCATGCTCCGCTTTTTCCACGGCAGACTGTTGGCAAACATTTTGCTCGTGTCAGTGGTCACACTGATGCGTGTGACACTCAGGGCAACGCTGGCGGCACAGAGCAGTGCGAACAGCGCCAGAACAAGGGGCGCACGACGCGCGCAGACGGCATTCAGCCGACCGGTCAGATCCGAAAACATGGGGGCTACCCTTAACAGAACGGGCAGCGTTTCCCTACCCCATCCTGACATTTCGGCGATCCTGATGCAGAAGGAAAGCCATGACATGGACTCTTCCCGGCCCCGCGACCTATGAAAGTGTGATTCGCAACAGCGTTTTCCGGGCTTCCGCTGCCCATGTGGAAGACGAAGCCGCTGCCATGGCCTTCTTTCGCGACGTCGCCGTGCTGGACGCAACCCATAACTGCTGGGCCTTCAAAACCGGTCAGCGTTTCCGGTGCAGCGATGACGGCGAACCCGGCGGCACGGCCGGGCGACCTATCCTGTCCGCCATTGAAGGGCAGGATTTCGACAATGTCATGATCGTCGTCACGCGCTGGTATGGTGGCGTGCAGCTTGGGGCCGGGGGGCTCGTGCGGGCTTATGGCGGCGCGGCTTCGGCCTGTCTGCGTGAGGCGGAGCGGATCGAGCGGATCGAAACCGTGCCTTTACGCTTTCACTGCCCGTTTTCCAGCTATGCGATGGTGGAGTCCAAGATCGAAAGCTGGCGTGCGAGCCGGACCGAATGCGACTTCGATGCCGCAGGCGCTTGGATGACGCTGGCCGTACCGGTGGAAGAAGCGGATGCCATCACGGACTGGCTGCGGGATCTGACGCGGGGACAGATGGACATTACCCGACAAGATTAAAAACTAAACAAAATGGTACATTTTATTTAAAACCATCAGGATTGATGTTTTTTCAGGTCTGCATAATGTTCTGCGAACCCCGTCTGGAGTTCTCAGGGCATGTCACGTCATCATTCATATCGGAACCGGTCCCTTCTGGCTATGATGGCGCTTGGAATCTGCACCTCCAGACTGGCAGCAGCAGCCGATCCGTCCACTGTCCCGACTGCAAATTCGGAAGAATGGATCCACGTTTCCTCCACGGAACGTCCCCCCATCCAGAACTATCCCCATGCCGGTGTCGTGGGACAACCGCGTCGTGTCGTGGCCAGCCAGAACCATGCGCCGCAGGGACGGCAGGGTCCGTGGGGGGCATTCAGTTATGGCAACGGCGAGTCAGCAGGCTTTGGGCCGGTCGGTCGTTACGGTGTGGCCCCCTGGGCGGAAGACTGGAGCTTCCTGCGCGATAAAAAGCGCCGGGATGATCTGTTTGATCCGCTCAAATTCATCGCCCTGAACGATGCGAAAACCATCTGGCTCTCGTTCTCGGGCGAAACGCGCCTGCGCAACTGGTACGAGGAGACGCCCTTTCTGGGAAAGAAGGGCGGCAGCAATTCCGGCCGTTTCGGCGTGCGGAACCTCTATGGCGCGGACCTGCATTTGGGCGAACACGTCCGGCTGTTCGGGCAGCTCATCAATGCAGATGCCGGGGGCTGGAAAGGCTTCGGCTACAACACGACCTATCGCAAGCGGCTGGACCTTCAGCAGGCCTTCATCGAGTTCAAGGGCAAGCTTGCGGGTGCGCAGACCGGCTTCATGTTTGGCCGTCAGCAGTTCCTCGATGCACCGTCTTACGTCCTGTACAACCGCGAAACGCCCAACGTCCCGCTATCGTGGAACGGCGGACGGATCTATGCGATCTGGCCCAATATCCGCGTGGATGCGTTCGATTTCGTCCAGACCAAAACCGACGCGACCCTGATGTTCCACGATACGGAAGATTACAACACGCGCCTTTATGGCGGGGACATCACGGCTCTCGTGCCGCAGTTCTCGATCGGCGGCGAGACGGTCCATTCGTTTCTGGATATTTTCTATTATGGATACCGTTATGGCGGCAGCCTGTCCGTCGTCCCTCTTGCGTCCGGCGCCCTGAAAGGCACGTCCTCACGCGGGAATGTCGGCTTTCGCTGGTACGGCACCGCCGCGTCCTTCGAATATTCGTTCGGCGGCCTCTATCAGGACGGGACGTTCCAGAAATCCGGCAGCGCGAAAAAGAGCGACGTGCAGGCTTATTCGGTCAATACAATCGTGGGATACCGGCATACGCCTTCGCCACTGCATCCTTTCATCGGCGTTCAGGCGGATCTGTATTCCGGTGGCGCGAACGGTGCGGACGGTCCGGTCCGGACCTATATGGCGCCCTTCAACCCGCAGACGAACTATCTGGACACCACGACCTATATCCAGCCGTCCAACCTCGTCAGCCTCTCGCCGGTCCTGAGCGTCACTCCGTGGAAAGGCTTTGCGAGCATCCAGTTCAAGGTGCCGTTCATGTGGCGGGAGAACGCGGATGGCGCGATCTGGAACTCCTCCGGCCCATACACATTCTCGAAAACCTATCACGGCGGCTATATTGGCGTGGTGCCGCAGGCGTCCCTCAAGCTCCAGCTCAACCGGCACCTGACCTGGCAGATCTATGGCGCGCGGTTCATGGCCTCGAACGGGCTGCATGCGGCGGGGGGCAAAAGCGGAAGCTACGCTCAGTCCAATGTCGTTTTCCGCTTCTGAGGGTTTCTGTTATTTGTCCTTGTCGGAAAACAGCCCGACCAGATCCGTCAGATGTCCGATTTCGCGCAGTTTCAGGCCTGCGGGCGGCTTGACCCGAGCGGAGGCTGCCGAGACGCGCCGGGGCAGGATGGCTTCCCCGAAGCCCAGCTTGGCGACTTCCTTCAGGCGCAGATCGGCCTGGCTGACCTGCCGGATTTCGCCTGAAAGGCCGACCTCCCCGAAATAGGCGGCATTGGGGGAAGTCGGATGGCCCGTAGCGGCGGACACAAGGGCCGCGGCTACTGCCATGTCGGCGGCTGGCTCGTTCACCCGCAGGCCGCCTGCGATGTTCAGATAGACGTCCATATTCGCAAGCTTGAGGCCACAGCGCGAATCCAGCACCGCCAGCAGCATATTCAGCCGCGATGTGTCCCAGCCCACGACCGCGCGGCGCGGCGCACCATCGCCGGCCTTGGGAGACAGCAGCGCCTGAATTTCCAGCAGGACCGGGCGTGTCCCCTCCAGTCCGGCAAAAACGGCCGAGCCCGCGATATTGCCGCGCCGCTCCGCAAGGAACAGCGCGGAGGGGTTGGGCACTTCGGTCAGGCCGATATCGGTCATGGCGAAAACGCCGATTTCGTCGGTCGCGCCAAAGCGGTTCTTGGCTGCACGCAGGATGCGGAACTGATGTCCACGGTCACCTTCGAAATACATGACCGCATCGACCATGTGTTCCAGAACGCGCGGCCCGGCGAGGGAGCCCTCCTTCGTGACATGCCCGATCAGGATCAGCGCAAAACCGAGCGTCTTGGCCAGCCGGATCAGTTCAAACGCACTCGCCCGCACCTGTGAGACGGACCCCGGCGAGCTTTCCACGCTTTCCAGCCACATCGTCTGGATGGAATCGATGACCACGACCGTATGCGCCCGGTCCTGCTCCAGCGAACCCACGATTTCGCCGACATTGATGGAGGCCGCAAGGTCCAGCGAGTCCAGCATTTTGGGGTCGCGGTCCAGACCCAGCCGCTGGGCGCGGATGCGGATCTGGTCCACCGATTCTTCGCCCGAAACATACAGGACGCGGTGTCCCGACCGCGCCAAGGCACAGGTCGTCTGAAGCATGAGCGTGGATTTGCCGATGCCCGGATCACCGCCGACCAGCACGACGGACGCCGGGACAAGGCCTCCGCCCAGAACGCGGTCCAGTTCGGCAATGCTGGTCGTGATGCGCGGGGGCGGGCGTGTTTCGCCATCCAGCCGGACGGTCTGCAAACGCCCTGAACTCAGCTTGCCGGTCTTGCGGGCCGTCGGTTCGGGAGTTTCCTCAACCAGCGTGTTCCATTCGCCGCAGGCTTCGCACTTCCCGTTCCATTTCGGATAGGTGGCGCCACAGTTCTGGCAGACGTAACGGGTGGTCGGCTTTTTGGCCAAGGCTGGTCTCTTCGATTTGAGGGGAACAAACCCAGTATATAGGAAGTGCTTGGCCGTTGATCCAGCCGGGGCTTTGCCCCGGACCCCACCAAAGGTCGCGATCTTTGGAAACCTTTAGAATCAGGGTGCAGGGATCAAGATCCCTGCCGGGCCCGGGCAGAGCCCGGAATCCCTACTCCCGCGTCCGCAGAATCAGACGCGCCAGAAGCCGCGAGACCACGATAATCAGCAGAAAACCGAGAAGCTGAAGCACCATGTTCGGATGGGCCGGCTGATGGCGGAACATGATGAACAGGAGTGGCAGGGCGATCAGATAGCTCAGCCCGATGCGCTTCCAGACGATAGGATCGGTTTTCGGGAAACGGGGCAGAAGGCTCATTTGCGCAGCTCCATGGTGATGGGGCCTTCGCGTCGGCCATGGGTGAACTGATCGACCATGGCATTGCCGGAATTCATGAGCTCGGAGGCGTCCCCCTGCCAGATCAGCTGTCCGCGATAGAGCATGGCCGCACGGTTCCCGATCCGCTGGGCTGAGGCCATGTCATGGGTGATGGCAATGGCGGTGGAACCGAGCTTCTGTACGCAGTCTACGATCAGCCCGTCGATGACGGCGCCCATGATCGGGTCCAGACCGGTCGTGGGTTCGTCGAAGAACATGATGTTGGGATTGCCTGCGATCGCGCGCGCCAGACCAACACGCTTTTGCATGCCGCCTGAAAGTTCGGATGGGCTCAGATCGCCGACGGACGGGTCCAGCCCGACCTGTTTGAGCAGGTCCCCGGCCATTTGCAGGGCCTGCGCGCGGGACGGTGTGGCGCCGTTGCGGTCGGAATGTTTGGCGCGGATGCCGAAAGCCACGTTCTCGCCGACGCTCATGCTGTCGAACAGGGCAGCGTTCTGGAACAGCATCCCGATCTGCCGGCGCAGGGCGTCCTGCCGGGAGCGCGAAGCCGTCAGCAGGTTTTCACCGTCGATCTCGATCGTTCCGGCATCGGGTTCGATCAGACCGAGAATGCAGCGCAGCAGGACGGACTTGCCAGAGCCGGAACCGCCAATGATGACCATGGAGGTCCCGGCTTCGACATCGAGGTCCACGCCATCGAGCACGATCTTGGAGCCGAAAGCCTTGTGCAGGCCCCGGATGCGGATCTTCGGAGTGCCCAAGGGAGCGCCCGGGGAAGTGCTTACGGGGGGAGTGCTCATTGTGAGAAGAACAGATCCGTCAGGAGATAATCGAACAGCAGCAGCAGGATGGACGCGCCGACGACGGCGGCTGTCGTAGCCGAGCCCACGCCCTCTGCGCCACCCCGGCTGTTATAGCCGTTGTAGCAGCCTAGCAGTGCGATCAGAAATCCGAACACCGCCGCTTTGACGAGGCCGACGACCACATCCATCGTCTTCAGCGAGTCCAGCGTGGCGGTAATGTAGGTCGAGGGCGAGAAGCCGAGCTTGGCCACCGAGACTGTGAAACCGCCCATCACGCCCAGAATATCCGCCACCAGCACAAGACAGGGTAGCGCGAGCGTCCCAGCCAGAAGGCGCGGCGTCACGAGATATTTCATCGGATCGGTGGACAGCGTGGTGAGCGCGTCGATCTGGTCGGTCACGCGCATGGTGCCGATCTGGGCCGACATGGCCGCGCCCACGCGTCCGGCGACCATCAGCCCGGCCAGAACCGGGCCAAGCTCGCGGGTCACGGCGAGGACGACGATCCCGGCAATCGCGCTCTGCACATGATACTGTCCGAAGCCCACATAGGATTGAAGCGCGATCACGGCCCCCGAAAACAGGGCGGTGAGGGCCACGACGGGCAGGGAGAAGAACCCCGTTTCGATCAGGCTGGAGAAGAAAATACGCCAGTAAAAGGGTGGTCGCACCAGATGCGACAGAGCCTCCAGCGCGAACAGGGCCAGAGCACCTGCCTGCTTGATAAGGCCGAGAGCGGCGCGGCCAAGGGCCGCTATGGGGTCAAGAACGGCATTCACCCTTCAGCCCCTACCCTGCCTGCATCCGGACGTCAAAGTTTCGTCCTCCATTCAGGCGCGCCGTCCGTCGGTCCGTTCCAGATCCCGGAACTGCCGCTCCAGACTGAAATCGGGCGATGTGACGCAGCGCTCGAGCAGGCCGAGCCTGCGGTCCATGCGCGCCAGCCGATCCTGAAGCCGGGCCAGCGGATGACCCGGCGGGACAGAGCGGGAGAAATCATCCGCTGCTTCGGGCTGCTGACGCCGGAAACCGAGCACCGCATCCCTGACCACTGCTGTCGCGCTGGCGGCAGGCGTTTCCTGCCAGGCCGTGCGGTGCCGTGACCAGCTCCGTACGCCCTCTGCATATCCCGCGGCGGCCTTGTCCAGCGTGCCCCGGAACGGCAGAACGCCCGTCCGGCGATAGCGTCGGAAAAGGCGCACGGCCCAGATAACGAGAAAGATTTTCAGCAGCAGGCCAATCACGCCATGACCGCTGGAATGATGAGCGACAGAGGGCGTGGTGCCGAAATTGACCTCTGGTACGTCCAGATGGATATCGAGACGGTCCAGAACCTTGCGCGTCGCATCGGACAGGATGGCGGAACCGTCTGGCGTGGTCACAGTCGTGATCCGCGCACCGGCTGTCTCCTGCACGGAGAGCGTTCCTGAGCCGATAGGGCGCTTCTTCAGCGTTTCGCTCACCTTCTGAAGCGTGATGTCGCCACTGCCGAGAAGGGTCAGATCCGCATCACGGGCCGTGGCGTTCAGCGCAATATCGGCCGAGCCATAATCCCGGACCGTCAGAACATCCGCGCTCCCCCGTCCGACCCGGATATCGCCCGAAGACATGGCCGTGATGCTGGCGCTTGAGGTTGCGAGGTCGTCGATACGCAGGTCGCCGCTGGACAGGCTTTGCACGGTCAGCCGTCCTGTCACCCGTCTGACCGAGACGTTTCCAGGGCCTGTCATCGTCAGGTTCAGCCCGCTGGCCTGATCAATGTCGAGATCGCCGTGTCCGTTTTCCGCCGTGACGTCACCGTTGACGCCAGTGATGCGATAGAGCGTCGTGTGGCCATGGGAGGACTGGATGTCGAGACTGGTCCGGGCCGGGATCATGACGACCGCACTGTCCTGAGCCGCGCAGTCCTGTGGGGTAGTCGTGAAGGTCAGGCGCTCCCCGTGTTTCTTCAGACTGCCGCTGCCGGAAACGATATGCGCGTCCGGACCGCTCACGATGGAGAGGGTTTCAAGACATGTCGCCGGGATCATGAGCGTGCCGGGACTGCTCGTCGAGGAAGCGTCGTAGGAGGGGGGAGCTGGAGGTGAGGGAGGTGCCGGAGGAGGCGCTGGCGGTGCGGGGGCGGCCCCGCAGCTCAGAAGCGCAACCAGGGCCAGGCGCGCGTGGAGATGATGGCGCATCCCTATTCTCCCTGTGCGCCGTTCTGAGCGCTCTTTCCGGTCGTCGAAGGCGCAGCGGCGGTTCCCGTTCCGGGGGCTGCTGCGTTAGGCGCGGGACCGGTTGTGGGGGTGGGAAGCGTTGCCTGTGGAACGGACTGGACGGGCGCGCTTGTGACGGGAGGGAGCGCAGGCGCTTGCGCCGTCTGCTGGGAATTCGACGCGGCGTTTTTTGAGGGGGCCGCGACGCTTGGTGCCTGCGGGGTGACGGGGCTTTCAGGCGCGGAGGACGATGCGGCGGGCGCCGGAGCCGGAACTGCGGATGACGCAGCAGGGGCCTGAACGGCCGGAGTCTGAGGTGTCTGAGCCTGAGGTGTCTGAGCCACAGGCGATTGCACCACAGGCGCTGGAACAGCCGAAGCCCCAGGTGCCGGAGCAGTCGTGGCCGCGCTGGCGGGCGGCATCTGGACCGGAAGGGACGGCTGGGGGGCTGCTGGGGGAGGAGGTGCGGTCACAGCAGCAGGCGGCGCCGGTGTGGGGCGATAGATCACGCCGTTCTCCGCACCGACACGGACGGTGCCTTTGCCCGAACGGACCATCGGGCCCGTGACCGCTTCAATATTGACGTCGCCCGTTCCGTTGGCCGCGACCGTCGCCACCGTGGCGTGAGCCAGAATGGTGGCGCTGGCCTGATCGGCCGTAATCAGCGTCAGGGCGTCGATGCTGCCCCCCGAGAGCGTCATGCCCGCATTCTGCGTCAACTGCACCGAAAGCGCTGCGAGCTGCGCCGTGTCAGCCGTCAGCGTCGAAGTGCCGGAGGCCACGATCTGGGCTGCGCGTTCGAGGGAGTGGATGTGGACACTGGAGGCGCCCTGCATGTCCAGGTCGAGGGACTGGGTGTTTTCGATGTCCATGGTGGCGGAATCGAGGCTGGCGTCCAGGGAGGCGAGCTTGCCGGCGATGACGAAATGCGTGTCGTGGCTGTCGTGGATTGTCAGGCCGGTGCTGGGGGAGATACTGATTGTCAGCTTTCCGCTGGGGGCGCAGGACTTTGTGGCGATGGAGATGCGGCTTTGCGCTTCTTCCTTGCCGGTATGCATGGAGACCTGTGCGAGGCTGCTCGAATCAAGCGTTGCCCCGTCCTTCATGCCGGGATCGACCACGACCCTGACCTGTCCGGTGCAGGGGATGGACAGGTCCAGATCCTCTCCGGACAGGGTCATCCGGGCGGCGTGGGCTGCGGGCGACAGCGCGACCGTGCCTGCCAGCAGGGCCACGAGTGCCGGACGGCGGCCGGAAAAGGGGGCGCCGGAAAAGAGGACGGGGCGGCGTGTCATCGTGCGTTCCTTGCTCTCCAGCCCGGGATATCCTCGTCGAGGATGCGTTCGAGCTGGTCGATCCTTTCTTCCAGACGCGTAGCATGGGCTTCGGCCTGTGTCAGGGCGGCCTGAAGCATGGGGTCCTGCTGGGCCGCGCCTTTCGTCGCACCGTTGGCGTGTTTGGCCATGCTGACGACGGACCAGCAGATAATGGCCGTGATGGGAACAAGGAAGGGGAAGATGGACGAATTCATGCCTTGGGCCTTTCGGTCAGCCTTTTCTCAGCCTGCGTTTTTCTTCTCGGCCATACGGCGCTTGAGGGCTTCGAACTCGTTTTCCACGACGGCATCGGTTTCCAGCGCCGCGAGTTCTTCCTGAAGCGTCGGGTGTCCGGTGCGGCGACCCAGATCATACGCCTCCGCCTTGCCTTCGAGCTCATCAAGAGCGCGTTCCACCTGATCGAAGCGGTTGAGTGTGTCGTCGATGCGTGTGTCGTAGAGTTTTTCGCGGGTTTTCAGGCGGCCCTGTGCGGTGCGGGCGCGGATGGAGAGCGCCTTTTCGCGGGATTTGGCATCGGCGATCTTGGCCTGAAGCTTGGAGATGTCGTCGTTCTGCTGGTCCAGCCCGTCCGAGATCTGGGCGATCTGCTGTTCCAGCGCCTCGCGCGACTGTTCCACGCTGTGGCGGGCGGCGAGGGCTGCGCGGGCGAGATCGTCGCGGTCACGTTCGATGGCGAGGCTTGCCTTGCGGTGCCATTCGTCTTCTTCGTGCATCATGGTGCGCACGCGGCGTTCGAGCTGCTTGCGCTCGGCGATCGTGCGGACGGCCTGACTGCGGACCTCGACCAGCGTGTCTTCCATTTCCTGAATGACCAGGCGGATCATTTTCTGCGGGTCCTCGGCATTGGCGAGAATCGCATTCAGATTGGAGTTCACGATATCGGCGAGGCGAGAGAAAATACCCATGATGCTTTCCTTCCTTGGTGAAGACTTAGGACAGAATGCCTGTCCTTGTCAGCGATGCCTTGTCAGCGAGCCTTGTCAGCGGTGCTGTTTTGAGGGTGTTATGAACTGAAGACCTGAACGGGGGCGTGAGAGACCATAAAATGGCGAGAAGCACCGATATGGACGAGGTGCCGACCCCGATCGGGCGGGCTCCGGCATTTCTGGGGATGCTGGATCAGGTCTCCCGTCTGGCGCCCCTGCGGCGTCCGGTTCTGGTGATCGGAGAGCGCGGGACCGGCAAGGAACTGGTGGCGGCGCGTCTGGCCCTGCTGTCGGACCGGTGGGACCGGCCGCTGGTGAAGCTCAACTGCGCGGCCCTGCCCGAGGCGCTTCTGGACAGCGAACTGTTCGGCCATGAAGCGGGGGCCTTCACCGGCGCGCAGAAGCGGCGTCTGTCGCGCTTTGAGCGGGCGGACGGGGGCACGATGTTTCTGGATGAGATCGGCACCGCGTCTCAGGCCGTGCAGGAAAAACTGCTGCGGGTGATTGAATACGGCAGCTTCGAGCGTGTGGGTGGCAGCGAGACCATCCGGGTGGATGTGCGGCTGATCGGTGCGACCAATGCGGATCTGCCCGCCATGGCGCGGGAGGGGCGGTTTCGGGCGGATCTGCTGGACCGGCTGGCCTTTGATGTTGTGAACATTCCGCCGCTGCGGGCGCGCCCGGAAGATATTTCCCTTCTGGCCGGGCATTTCGCCACCCGCATGAGCGCGGAGCTGGGGCGGAAGGTGTTCGCGGGGTTCACGGAGCGGGCGCTGGAGCGGTTGCAGGCCTATGACTGGCCCGGCAACGTCCGCGAGTTGCGCAATGTGGTGGAACGCAGCGTTTACAGGATGGACCGGCCGGAAAAGGCGCTGGACGAGATCGTGCTGGACCCGTTCGTTGTGCCGGACTGGAAGGACGCGCAGGTTCAGCGAATGGTGACGGCGGCGCCCCCGGCTGCTCCGGCTGGGGGAGATGCGCTGGCATTCCCGCGCGATTTCGAGGCGGATGTCAGAATGCATGAGCGCAGTCTGCTGGAGGCTGCGTTGCGCGAGGCGCAGTTCAGCCAGCGGCGCGCGGCGGAACTGCTTGGTCTGACCTACTACCAGTTCCGCCATCATCTGCGGCTGCATGGTCTGGCCGACAAGGAGGCGCGGAAGGCGCTTGGCGTGAAGGAGTGAGGGCGTGTCCATGAAACCCTCTGATGCATGAACCGTGCCAGATGAAGCGCGTGAGCGGATTTTGAGGGAGGGGATAGGTTTTCTCATTTTTGAAAATGGCGTTCAGGGCCACTTAGTGTGATTTCGAGCCATTTTTTATGATGAATGATTAAGACGAAACAAAAAAGTTATATCAAACAAAATAGTTTATTTTTGGATGATGTGCGCCTATGTCTCTGGGCAGGCCGCCTGAGCGGTCGGACTGATCTGGACACAGGCAGGTGCGGCACATGTCTCTTTCACGGACGGAACTGGATCATCTTCGGCAGATCCCGGAAGACCGGATCTTGCAGGAGACGCTGACGCTGCTGCGGGGGCGGGTTGCTGTTGTGTCGTCTTTCGGGGCGGAGTCGGCGGTTCTGCTGGATCTGGTGGCGCAGGTCGATCCGTCTGTTCCTGTGTTTTTTCTGGATACGAAGCGGCATTTTCCTGAGACGCTGGAGTATCGCGATCGTCTGGTGCGAAGTCTGGGCCTGTCTGATGTGCGGACCCTCTCGCCCACGCTTAAAGCGTTGCATGACCGTGATCCGCAGGACCAGTTGGCTGCGTTCGACCCGGATGCATGCTGTGCGTTGCGCAAGGTTGAGCCGCTGGATCTGGTGCTGCCGGAATTCGATGTCTGGATTACGGGGCGCAAGCGCAGCCAGTCCGCAACGCGCACGGCGTTGCCGATTCTGGACCCGCAGCCTGATGGCAGCGTGAAGCTCAACCCGCTGGCGGGATGGGGCCCGGCGCAGATCGAGGCGCAGATGCAGCGCCGGGATCTGCCGCGGCATCCACTGGTTGCAAAAGGTTACACCTCGATCGGTTGTGCTCCATGCACAAGGGCGGTCAAGGATGGTGAAGATGGACGGGCGGGCCGGTGGGCCGGTCTGGCCAAGACGGAATGTGGCATTCACAGGCCGGCATGACTACGGAGCGGATAATGACGCAGACACCGATCCTGTCCCGGGATCAGTCCACCACCCCAGGGGCTGCTGCCTCTCAGGCCCCTTCTTTGGCTCCTTCTTTGGCACAGCCGCGTATCATGGATGATCTGGACCAGCTTGAGGCCCAGAGCATTTTCATCCTGCGCGAGGCCTATCGCAAGCTGAAGCCCCTGTCCCTGCTGTGGTCTCTGGGCAAGGACAGCAACGTGATGGTGTGGCTGGCGCGCAAGGCGTTCATGGGGCGCGTGCCGTTCCCGGTCATGCATGTTGATACCGAGAAGAAATTCCCGGAAATGTATGCGTTCCGCGACGAATATACGAAGAAATGGGATCTCGACCTGCTGCTGGGCTACTGCCCGCCGGTTGAGGAAATCGACCCGTCGCTTCCCCCTGCCGCCCGGTCTGCCGCGCGCAAGACGGCCGGTCTGGCCGCGATGATCGAGAAGCACAAGCTGCGTGGCGTCATTGCGGGTATTCGTCGTGACGAACAGGCGACGCGGGCGAAGGAACGCGTGTTCAGCCCGCGCGGTGCCGGGCATCGCTGGGACGTGCGTAACCAGCCGCCCGAGTTCTGGGACCAGTATGCGACGCCGTATGAAGACGGCATGCACATCCGCGTCCATCCGCTGCTGTCCTGGCGGGAGATCGACATCTGGCGCTACATCGAGCGCGAGAACATCCCGCTGGTGGATCTGTATTTCGCAAAGGACGGCAAGCGGTACCGCTCGCTGGGCGATCAGGACATCACCAGTCCGATCGAGAGCAATGCGTCCACCGTGGCGGAAGTGATTGCCGAACTGGAAACCAGCCGCACCTCCGAACGTGCTGGGCGTGCGATGGATCATGAATCCGAGGACGTGTTCGAGCGTCTGCGTGTGGCGGGGTATCTGTGACAATGGGCGACAATATCGTGACCGGACATTATTCCGAGACCCATCGTGCTGCTGCGACGCCCATCGTCATTGTCGGGCATGTCGATCATGGCAAATCCTCGCTGATCGGGCGTCTGCTGTATGACACCGACAGTCTTCAGGACGGCAAGCTGGCGCAGATCGTCGAGAGCAGCCGCAAGCGTGGGCTGGCGGTGGAGTGGAGCTTCCTGCTCGATTCCCTTCAGATCGAGCGTGACCAGGGCGTGACGGTTGATTCCACGCGGATTCCGTTCCGTCTGGGATCGCGGGAATTCGTGATCGTCGATGCGCCAGGCCATCGCCAGTTCCTGCGCAACATGATTACCGGGGCCGCCGATGCCGAGGCTGCCGTGCTGGTTGTCGATGCCAAGGAAGGCGCGCAGGAGCAAACGCGGCGTCATGCGATGCTGCTGCGTCTGATCGGCATTCGTCATGTGATCGTGCTGCTCAACAAGTCCGACCTGTTGGAATTCGACGAAGCGAAGATCGTCAAGGTCGAGTCCGACGTGCGTCAGCTTCTGGGCCGTCTGGAAATCGAGGTTGAGGCTGTTGTTCCGGCCTCCGCCCGCGACGGTGACAACATCGCCAGCCGTTCCGAGCGTTCGCTCTGGTACAAGGGGCCGACGCTGGTGGAGGCGCTGGCCAATGTGCCGCCCCCGGCTTCGCGTGCGGCACTGCCGTTCCGGATGCCGGTGCAGGATGTCTATCGTTTTGATGGCGTGCGCTATGTGGCGGGGCGGATCGAGCGCGGCACGGTGCGGGCGGGCGACCGTCTGGCCATCGGGGCGCAGGGGCAGGTTGCGACTGTGGCGGAAGTCTGCCGCTGGCACGCGCCGGAACTTCCGGTTGCGGGTGCGGGCGAGTCCATCGCGCTGCGTCTGGAGCCGGATCTGGTTCCGGATCGGGGCGATCTGCTGTTCCCGGCGGATGACAAGGCTGGGGCGCCTGAGCGTTCGGCCCGGATTCGCACGCGTCTGTTCTGGCTGCGGGGTGAACCGCTGCGGGTGGGCGAGAGCTTTACGCTGCGTCTGACGACGGCCGAGCATGACGTGACGGTGGCGTCCATCGACGCCGTGGTCGATCTGGAAGACCTGACCCTGCGTGAGGGCGACAGCGTGCCGCCGGACGGGTTTGCGGAAATCACGCTGGCTGCTTCCCATGCCGTGCTGTTCGATCCGTTTGCGCCGGGCTTTGGTGACGGACGTGGTGTTCTGGTGGATCGTTACCAGCGCATCGTTGGTGGCGCGCCGCTGATTGGTCCGGCTGAACTGGCGGACGGCGAACATGCCATTCATCCGACGGCCAGCCGTGTGTCTGCGGCCCGTCAGGTCCAGACGCGGGGCCACAAGAGCGGTGTGTTCTGGCTGACGGGGCTGCCGGGGTCTGGCAAGAGCACGGTGGCACGGGCGGCAGAGCTGGCGCTTTCGGAACAGGTGATCAACGCGACCGTTCTGGATGGGGACACGCTGCGGGCCGGGCTGTGCAGCGATCTTGGGTTCTCGCCGGAAGACCGCCGGGAAAATATCCGTCGTGCGGCGCATGTGGCGAAAATTCTGGCCGAAAGCGGGCAGGTCGTGATCGTGGCGCTGGTGTCTCCGCTTGAGGCGGACCGGGCGCAGGCGCGGCAGATCGTGGGCGAGAACTTCCATGAAGTCTTCGTCGATACACCGCTTGAGACCTGCGAAAAACGGGACCCCAAGGGACTGTATGCGGCGGCGCGTTCGGGGAAAATCCCGGAGTTTACGGGTGTTTCTGCTCCTTACGAGGCGCCGGTGTCGCCGGAGCTGCGTCTGGCCGCGGATCGCCCGGAGCACGATGCCGTCAACACCCTGACGGCGTTCATCCTGCGGATTGTACAGCCGTAAGGCGCCGTTTCCTGCGGACGTGACATCAGGCCCCCTTTCCATCCGGGAAGGGGGTTTTTTCATGCGTGGGGCAGGAGGCGTGGACACGAAAAATTTCACGCAAAAAACGAAAACCATCACTTTTGTGATGTTACTTCCTCGAGATGGAGCGTTAAAGAGGACGGATTGGCTACACAATAACGGTCTGCGGCTTCGCGGCGGAAGGTTTTATGATGCAGGGCAGGAACGGGTCCATGAGGTTGAGCGGAAATGCTCTGACAAATTTCATTGCGACGATTTCGGCAACGGGCGGGCTGCTGTTCGGGTATGATACCGGCATCATTTCCTCAGCGCTGCTCCAGCTTCGCAACGAGTTTCACCTTGATACGCTTGGTGCGGAAGTTGTGACGTCGGCCATTATTCTGGGTGCTCTGATCGGGTGTCTGGTGGCGGGTGGTATTTCCGACCGGCTCGGGCGCCGGCGGACGGTGATGATTGCGGCGGCGCTCTTCCTTGTGGGAACGATCATTGTGGCCTCGGCCCACAGCGTGGCTGTTCTGATCATTGCGCGCCTTATTCTGGGGCTGGCGATTGGCGGTGCGTCGCAGATCGTGCCGATCTATATTGCTGAAATCTCTCCTCCCGAGCGTCGTGGTCGCCTTGTCGTGGGCTTTCAGCTTGCGGTGGTGTCCGGTGTGACGATTTCCTTCATCACCGGCTATCTCCTGCGGGATTCGAGCTGGCGTCTGATGTTCGGGATCGGGATGCTTCCTGCGCTGATCCTGTTTCTGGGCATGGCGTTTCTGCCCAACAGTCCGCGCTGGCTGGCTCTGAATGGTCAGCCCGAAGAGGCACGGATGGTGTTGCGGCGCGTGCGGGCAACTGACGAGATTGCGGACCGTGAACTGGACGGTATTCTTGAGAACCATGATGTGCAGGCTCCCTGGTCCGAGCTGGCAAAGCCGTGGGTGCGGCCTGCGCTGATGGCTTCGGTGGGCATTGCGCTGCTGTGCCAGTTCACGGGCATCAATGCCGTCATGTATTACGCGCCGACCATTTTTGCCGATGCGGGTTTTGGTCAGGATTCGGCGCTGCTGACATCCGTGGCCGTGGGTGTGGGCATGGTGTTTGCGACGGTGTTTGGCGGCTGGGCCGTTGATAACTGGGGACGGCGCACGCTGCTGCTGCGTCTGCTGCCGGGAGCTGTGGTGGCGCTGGTCGTTCTGGGGACGGCGTTTGCGATGCATCTGACGGGTGGTGTCGGGGCATGGATCACGGTGGCTGCCGTGATGGCTTACACCATTTTCAATACGGGCAGTCTGTCGGTTGCGATCTGGCTGGTGGGCGCGGAAGTCTATCCGCTGTCGTGCCGCAGCAAGGGCATGAGCCTTGTGGCTGGTGGGCACTGGGGGGCGGATCTGGTGATTTCACTGACGACGCTCTCTCTGGTGCAGATTCTGGGAGCGGGATGGACGTTCTGGCTGTTTGCCGCCGTCAATGCCTTCGCGTTCTGGTTCGTGCTGCGCTATGTGCCCGAGACCAAGGGGCAGTCGCTTGAGGAACTCGAGCGGCGTCTGAAGAACGGGACGTTTGCGCCGGTGGATCGCGCGGCGGCCCGGGCTGAAGCTCAGGCCCGCTAAGGCAGGTTCCTAAGGCCGTTCCTTCAGGGACGGCCGATGGACTGGTAACTGAATCCGGCCTCGCGCATGAGGTCGGGACTCCAGATATTCCGCAGATCCGCGATGGCGTTGCCGCGCATCGCGTCACGCAGGCGGAGGGGGTCGAGCGCGCGGAACATGTTCCATTCCGTCAGGACGACCACGACATCGGCGTCCTGCGCGGCTGACAGGGCGTCTTCGCAGTAGCGCACGCCATCCGGCAGGAGCGGGCGGGCGGCATCCATGCCTTCGGGGTCGAAGACCTGAAGGGTTGCCCCCGCGTCGTGCAGGCGGCCGAGGATGGGCAGGGACGCGGCTTCGCGCATGTCGTCCGTATCGGGTTTGAAGGTCAGCCCGAGAATGCCGACCGTTTTGCCTTCAAGGGTTCCGCCCGCCTGTGTGATGATGCGCTCGGCCATCCCGGTCTTGCGGGCTTCGTTGATCGCGACCGTGGCTTCTACCAGTTGTGTGGGGGCGCCGGCATCTTGGGCGATGGCGGTCAGGGCGCGGGTGTCCTTGGGGAAGCAGGAGCCGCCATAGCCTGGTCCGGGGCTGAGGAAGCGGCTGCCGATCCGCTGGTCGAGGCCCATGCCGCGGGCGACGTCATGGATGTTGCCACCAACTTTTTCGCACAGATCGGCCATTTCGTTGATGAAGGTGACTTTCATCGCGAGGAAGGCGTTGGCGGCGTATTTGGTCAGTTCCGCCGTTTCCAGATCCGTCAGGACGATCGGGGCCTGAATGGCCGTGAGTGGTCGGTAGAGCTGTTCGATCAGGCTCTGCGCGCGGCTGCCGCCATCCGGGCCGGAGCGGTCGATGCCGACGATGACGCGGTCCGGGCGCATGAAATCGTCGATCGCGTTGCCTTCGCGCAGGAATTCGGGGTTCGAGGCCACGTCGAAGGTCAGGTCCGGGCGGGTCTGGCGCAGGATGCGGGCGACTTCGCGACCCGTGCCGACGGGGACGGTCGATTTGGTGACGACCAGAAGGTCCGTCCGGGCGGCGCGCGCGATTTCTTCGGCGGCCGCATAGACATAGGTCAGATCGGCGTGGCCGTCGCCGCGTCGGGTAGGGGTGCCGACCGCGATGAACACGGCATCGGCGTTGCTCATGGCCGCGCCGAGGTCGTCTCCGAAGGTCAGGCGGCCGGAGGCGACGTTGCTGCTGACGAGGGCGTCCAGTCCGGGTTCGTAGATGGGGATGCGCCCGTCATGGAGGGCCGCGAGCTTTTTCGGGTCCCGCTCCACGATGGCGACGTCCGCTCCGAACTCGGCGAAGCAGGCGCCCGAGACGAGACCGACATATCCGCCACCGACCATTGCAATACGCATCTCTGGACCCTCTCCTTTACGGTCCGACGTGCATAGCCGGGGGCAGGATGGGGTGCAAATCCCGGGGACCCACCGCCTAGCGCGTGGGGCGGGCACAGGCGTTTGAGGCCGCGAAACCCTGAAGGGCGGGGGGGAGGTTCGTGACCGCGTTGGAGTCCGCGAGCATGTCGCGTCCGACTTTCGACCATTTGGCGAGGGAGAGGGTCGGGGCGTCGAAGGGGCCGCTGACGCGCACCGGTACATCGAGCGCGAAGAAGCTCGTTGAGAAGGGGCGGCTGGCGAAGACGAGATCGAACCATTTGCGGCGGAGGTCGAAATTCGCCTTGGCGGCGATCGTCCCGGCACCTGTTCGCAGGCGGAGCGGAATGACGGTGCCGATGCCCTGATGCATCTGAAGGACACCGAGCAGGCAGGTGATGGGGGTCACACCCTTGGCGTGCCGGAACAGCAGGCGCAGGTCCATTGAGGCGGCCTCGACGATTTCCTTTGCGATTTCGCCTTTTTCCATACTGACGGCGGCGGTCATGTCGGCGCGGCTGATGGCTTCGTTGAGGGTATGGACGTTCTTGGAGCTGGCGGTGATGCGGAAGTTCAGGCTGCCCTTGACCGGAACGGGGGCCAGACCGGCCACGCGGCGCAGGCGGTCGATGTCGCCATGTGTCAGGGCGACGTCGGCAGAGACGCGGGAGGATGTGCCGTCCGCTTCGATCCGGCCATCGGCACTGAGCGACGCGCCGATATAGTCCAGCCGCAGGAGGGGAATTTCGATCCGGTTGGGTGTCTGGGCGCTCTGGATCCTGAGATTTGAGAAATCGAGGGTGTTGTAGATCAGCTGGCGGGCGGTCAGCTCGAAATGGACCAGCGGGTCCGGATCGGGAGGCGTGATGAGCAGAAGGTCAGCGTGGAGCGTAGAGGGGCCTTTTTTGCTGCCCTTTGCGCCGGATGGGGCGAGAATGGGCATCAGGCCGTTGATGTCGAGGCGTCCGAAGCCGGTTTTGGCCGTGACGTCATCGGCTTTGCCGTGGCTGCCTTCGATCAGGGTGAAGTCGCCGCTTTCCATCGTGCTGGTCTGGATGGTGCCGTGCGCTTTGGTGAAGTGCCAGTCATCGCCGGAATGGCTGAAATCGCCGGACAGGGTCAGTTTGACGGGGGCGTGGTCGCCTTTGATCCCGGCGACGCTGAACAGGGTGTCGGAGGTGGGCGTGGTGACAGTGGTGTGGCCTTCCACGCCTTCGAAATTCACCGGGTCCGTCAGGGTGCCCGTGAAGTCCGAGGTCATGTCGCCGGAGGTGACATGGGCCGTGGTGGCGTAGGGGCGGGCGGGCGTTTTGCGGAGGTCGTTGATGGGCTCCATTTCCGCGGAAATGCTGACGGGGGTGTCGTTATAGGCCCCGGTTAGGGTCATGGTGAACGGGCTGCTGTCGCTCGTGGAGGCGAACGTGACCTTTTCAAGCGTGGTTCTGTAGGACGCGCCATTGGCCGAGCGGTAGGTGACGTCGCTGTCGAGGATCGTGGCGTTACGCAGGCCCGGCGCATTGCCCAGATCGGGGGGCGTGTCGGCTTTGGCCTGTTCCTCGGGGGTGAGGGGGGCGCGGGGTTCGTCCTGGTGGGGGCCGAAGCGCCAGTTGGGCAGATGGGCCGGGGTGCGCTCGAACAGGCCGGAGAACTTGGAGATGACGATATTGCGGGCTTCTGGCGGTCCCCAGATCAGGGAGGTCAGGCGGATCTGTGCGCCGAGATGGCCGAGCGTCATCATCTGCGGGCGGGTGCCGCTGGCGATGTTGGCGACGGAGATGTCGTCGGCGTCGATGGTCAGCCATGCGCCCGGATGGACGTGCAGGGCGCCGATATGGACGGTGCGGCCGAGCTTTTTCTCCAGCCGTGGCGTGGCGAAGGCGGCGAGGTCCCGGTGGTCGATCCAGATCCATCCTGCGCCGAACAGGGCCAGAAGGAGGACGGTAAGGGACAGGAGGGAAACCAGAAACCAGCGCAGCAAGAGGACAGTCTTTCAGGACGTATTCAATGAGGCCGGACAATACCGGGAAGTTCTGTAAAGGGAAACTCCACGGTACAGGCTGGAGGATACACGGAATATTTCCAAAAACTCTGCCGCAATAAAAAGACCGTGGTTTTTTGATTGAAATAAATGCCGCAGCGTTACTGGAGGGAATTGCGGAATTTTTCGACGGCGTGCAGGGCGCAGGCTTCGTCCTTGTCGCCGCCGGGTGCGCCGGAGACGCCCAGACCGCCGAGAATGGTATGGCTGGTGCTGCTGCGCAGGGTGACGCCGCCGGGGACGAACAGGACTTCGGGGATGGTGTTCAGGGCGCCGTTTGCGGGGCCGGTGACGCCTGCGGCGATCAGTTCGCTGGTTGTGTTTTTATTGAAGGCCAGACCGTAGGCATAGGCCGTGTAGGCTTTGCGGTAGGAGACGGAGAGCGATTGCAGGGGGACCGTATCGCCTTTGACGACAGCCTGTTCATGGCCGGTCGTGTCCACGACGGTGGCGGTGACGGAATAGCCCTGTGCGGCGCAGATACGGACGGCTTCGGCGGCGAGGGCGGCGGCGGTTTCCCAGTCGAGTTTCTGGCTCGTGACGATATGGGAAGGCGTTTGCGCGCGTGCGGTGGGGCTCAGAAGGGCTGCGATGAGCGCTGCTGCGGGCAGGACGGTTTTTGCGTTGGGGAGCATCAGCCGGTTCTCTCGTTGTGGAACGGGAAGCATGCTGTCTGCGGGGCGTGGGTCGCAATCGGGAATGCGGGGGTGCACGCAATGGTGTTTGCTGGGGGGTGTTGGCTGGGGGTCTCTCCCGGACCGGGGTCCGGGAGAGGGAAACGGGTCTTTTTTAGAACGCGGCCTGGATACGGGCTGCGAAGGAGTTGCCAGAGCGACCGGAAACGTTGGTGGCAGAGGCTACGCTACGAGACGTGACGAAGTGGCTGTAGTCCACCATGAAGCGGAAATGGCGGTTCGGGTACCAGTTCAGGCCGCCGGTATAGACATTCTGCATGCCGCCCCGGACGTAGCTGACGCCGTTCTGGCTTGTGATCCCGGCCGTTGCGGCATTGATGTTGCTGTTCAGGTCCAGGCCGCTGTACTGGGCCACGGCTTCGAGGGCACCCCAGTGGTTGAGCGCAGGATTGAATTCCTGATCAGCACCGACACCAGGTGCACCGAAAGCGCCTTCCTTGATGTTATACATACGGGGCTTGCCGAAAATCGTGTAGGCAGCGGCACCATACCAGCCCTGGAAGTTGAACGCGGGCAGGTTGGCCTGCGAACGCTGAACGCCAACGTGATAGTATTCACCCTTTACGAGGAGGCGGTCCCAGCGGAACCCGAGTTCCGGACCTGCTGCCCAGACCTGGGCAGCCTTGGTGATTGAGCCCGTTGCTACGAGGCTGGCTTCACCAACGTCAAATTCCGGACGCTGCCCAAAGGACGTCGTGCGGGAGCAGTAATTGGCGTTGGCTCCGGTGTTGCAGGCCAGGCGGAAGGCTGCAATCGCCGATACACCGACGTGAAGATCCACATCCTTGGTTGCGATAGGACGGCCGGCAGCGCGGAGCATTCCGCCCGTCTGGCTGTCGATTGTGGCTCCGCTGCCACCACCGTAATAGGTGGAGCTCATGTCAGAGGCGTTGCGGTGACCCCATTCCTGGCCGGTGAAGTAACCGGCAACCCACCAGCGCTTCTCGTAATGCAGGCCGCCGACCACGAAGCGGGCATCACCCGCTGCGATGTTACGGACCATATCCGTGATGCTGGGACGTTCCAGTGTCATGAAGTCGTTGGAGCTTTCGGCGTCCTCTTCCGTCACGCGGGGCTGGAAATAGCCGACCGTCAGGATGGTGTTGCGGAAGCCGGTGTAGTTCAGGTTGCCTTCATAGAGGCCGACATAGCCGTCGTTATGGTTGGCACCGAAATCAGGCGTGACGGCTGCGACCCAGTTCTTGTAGCGGAACATGAACGGAATACGCAGACGGCGCTGGTTGGTGGTGAAGCTGTTGAAAGCACCACGGGTGTCGTTGCCGCGAGGTCCGGAATTGAAGAAGCCGCCGAAGTCTTCATGATAGGCAAGGCCGATCGAGAGAGCATACGCGCCGTCCGAGGACTGGATCGTCGGGCGACCGCCCGGGAAGCCGACCTTGATGCCGCCGACGCTGACTTCTTCGTCCTGCGCGGTGGCGCGCTGGAAGTCGGCCCAGGAGGAGACGTCTGCGCGGTCTGACGGCGGACGACCATCATCGGCGCCGGGCTTGGCCGGGCGAACGCTGATCAGAGGCTGTGCGGCCGTACGCGGCTGTCCAATATAGCGTCCACGCTGGGCGTAGGGGTTGTTTTCGGCTTCTTCCCGCTGGTGGGCCAGAACGGCGCGGGCGCGCTTCACTTCTTCAGCATGTTCTTTTTTCATGCTGGTGAGCTGGGCCTGCATGGCCTGGATCTGCCGTTCCATGATCTGCATCTGGTCGGCGGCCCGGGCGTGGCCACAAAGCGGGAGGAGGGAAACCAGGGTCGTTGTGGCCAAAAGGGCCTTGGGGAGAGCCGTGGTCCGACGGAAAGAAAAAGCCATTGCTGCGGTGCGTCCTTCTGGGGAGGGCGTGTGTTCCGCAGTTCAGGTATCTGATTCGCATTTTGAAATAATGGGAAGGTTTCATGACGGGGACGTGACAGTTTGATGACACAAAAGGCGAAAAGCCCCGGAAAACAGGGAGTTCCGGATTTCGTATGTCAGTTTTGTTGCGTAAGGGACGGGCGCAGGGGGCGTGCGAAGGGAGGGGTGTGACATTTCGGCACTTGGAGGTGTGCGGAGGCTGTCATGAAACTATCACGCAGGTCCCACTGTTTCTGTATCCGCGCCAGCGTTACTAAGGGGCAGTTTTCACGCCCCATAAGGGATTCCCATGATCAAGAGCAGAGCTCCGCTATTCGGTCTTCTCGTCGCCACGGCCCTTGGCACTGTTGCCATGACCCCGTTCGTGTCGTCGGCGCAGGCTGCGGACATCACTGGCGCAGGATCCAGCTTCGCCGCACCGATCTATGGTGCATGGGGCACGGCCGCCAAGAGCCAGGCTGGTATTTCCGTGAACTACCAGAGCGTGGGGTCCAGCGCCGGTCAGGATCAGGTCATCGCCCGTACGGTTGATTTCGGTGCGTCCGATAAGCCGATGAATGGCGAGCGTCTGGCCAAGGAAAAGCTGTACCAGTTCCCGACCGTCATGAGCGGCATCGTGGTTGTGGCGAACGTGCCGGGTCTGGCTCCGGGCCAGCTCCGTCTCGATGGTCCGACGCTGGCCGCGCTGTATGACGGTGAGATCACGACCTGGGATGACGACCGCATCAAGGCCCTGAACCCGGGTCTGAAGCTGCCGGATACGGATGTGGCTCCGATCCACCGCGCCGATGGTTCTGGCACGAGCTTCGTGTTCACGTCCTATCTGTCGCAGGTTTCTCCGACCTGGAAGCAGAAGCTCGGTGCCGGCACGTCCATCGCCTGGCCCGGCGGTTCGGGTGCGCGCGGCAATGACGGCATTGCCGCCATGGTGCGTCAGACGGAGGGTGGCATTGGTTATGTCGAGTATTCCTATGCCGCGCAGAACCATCTGAACATTGCCAGCATGAAGAACCACAGCGGTGCTTTCGTAACGCCGACGCTGGCCAGCTTCACGGAAGCTGCCAAGGCTGCCGACTGGGTTCATGCCGATCATTATGCCGTGAACCTGCTGGACACGGATGGCGCGTCTTCCTGGCCGATCGTGACGGCGACGTTCGTTCTGGTGCCGGTTGACGCGGTTCAGAAAGAGTCCGGCAAGGCCGTCCGTGACTTCTTTACCTGGGGTTTCCAGCATGGCGATGCGGACAATGCCCGCCTTGACTATGTCGGTCTGCCGCAGAGTGTGAAGACGGACATTCTGGCCAACTGGCCGAAGTAAGTCCTGCGTCTGTATCCGTAATGACGGGCCGGGCCTGAATTTCAGGGCTGGTCAGTCAGGATAAAAAGGCGTTGAGTATGGAACGGGCTTCTCCTGTGCGGGAGAGGCCCGTTTTCTGTTTTCCGCTCTGTTTAGTCATGGTGCCTGCGTGTCCGTTACGTCGCTTTCCGAACAGACGTCCCCACAGGGGATGAATGGCCTGACCCGGGTGCTGATCGGTATGGTCTTTATTCTGGGGCCTGTTTCGACGGATATGTATCTTCCGGCGTTTCCGGCGCTGGAGCATGATCTGGGGCATGGGGCGGGATCCGCGCAGCTGACGCTGACGGCGTGGCTGGCGGGGCTGGCGATCGGGCAGTTCACGCTTGGGCCGCTCTGCGACCGGTACGGGCGCAAGCTGCCGCTGATGTGCGGACTTGTGGTGTATGCCCTTGCCTCGGTCGGGCTGGCGCTGACGACCAGTTTTCACATGTTCTGCGCACTGCGCTTTGTGGCGGCTCTGGGCGGTGCGATCAGTTCCGTGGCGCCGCGGGCCATGGTGCGCGATGTCGCGACCGGCTCGGCGGGTGTGAAGCTTATGTCGCAGCTGATGCTGATTTTTGGTCTGGGGCCTCTGCTGGCGCCGTCGATCGGGAGTTTTCTGCTGGACTGGGGAAGCTGGCGGCTGATTTTCTGGGCGAATGTCGTTTTCGGCGTCGTGATGTTCTTCTGCACGTTGTTTCTGCTGCCCGAGACATTGCCCCTGGACCGGCGTTTTGCGTTGCCGGTCAGCGGGATGGTGGCGCGTTACCGGGATCTGCTGCGCGAGCCACTGTTCTGTTCTGCGGTGATGGTCGTGAGTTTTGCGACCTTCACGATGTTTGCCTATCTGTCGAATGCGCCGGCGCTGTTTGAGAACATTCTGCACTTCTCGCCGCATCTGTTCGCCATTTTCTTCGGGCTGAACGGGATCGGCTTCATCATTGGTTCGCAGGTGAATGCGAAGCTGGCGAACCGTTTCCTGTTCACGCGGGTGATGGAGACAGCGATGCTGGCGGTTCTGCTGTTCTGTGCGCTGGCGGTGGTGGTGTGTCTGAGCGGATTTGCGGGGCCGCAGAATCCGTGGATTTTGTGTGCGCTGATCTGGTGCACGACATTTTCGCTGGGGTTCATCGGACCGAATGCGGGCATTCTGGCGCTGACGCATCATGGGCATCAGGCGGGCGCGGCTTCGGCGCTGATGGGAACGATGAACTGGACGATCGCTGGTCTGGCGGGCGTGATGATGTCGTTTCTGCCGACGCACTGGGTCGGGTCGACATCGGTCGGAATGCTGGTGGGGATCAGCTTCTGCTGGCTGTGCGATCTGTGGCGCCGCCGGCTGGATCCGCAATCCTATCTGTCTGTCCGGCAATAAGAGCCGGAGCGGGACGCCCGGCGCGAGGCCGGGCTTGTCCCGAGAAGACTGTGATCAGCTCTCGGAAACGCGGTCAGCAGCAACCGTAGCGATCATCAGGGCGCCGATCATCGGAACGAAGGCAACCATCGAGAACTGTGCGAGAAGGCTGGTGGGAAGGCCGATCAGGTGGATCAGGGTCATGGACGTCATCTGGAAAATCTCCGTGTGGTTCTATGTGCCGTTTTGCGGCGTGCAGCGGGAGAAACTCCAGAATCGGTGTCAGAAGCAACAAATACAGATGCAGGGTCAGACCTGCATTTCCTGCATAAATGCTTTTTAAACTTTCGCCTTTTTTGCGGAGGGAGTGATTTTGTTACGAATTCGCGATTATTTCAGCGCGAATAAAGTGATGCGAGATCCGGGGTGTTGCCCGGATTTCTTTCGGGAAACAGTACCATTCCCGGTGGTTTTTGAAATAAAATTGCGTGACGGCTTATTCCGCGTCGAGGCTCAGATCGCTGTCGTGGCGCAGTCCGTGCCAGCTCAGGAGGGTGTCGGCGAGGAAGAACATGAGCGATCCGACGGTGCAGGCGAGAGCTATGCCAAAAAACGCCAGCAGCCATGCCGAGGTCGAAGCATCGCGCAGGGAGCCTACGAACAGCGCCATGGCCGCGCCGCAGGTTGAGGCGCCGCCGATCCCGTTCAGGAGAATCGCGGCGTCCAGAACGAAGACCCGACGGTGCAGGCGGGCCTGCTGGTTGCGCAGGCGGGCGGGCGTGTCGATGGGATCGACGGGGGTGTCGTCCGTTTTCGGGGTGCCGAGTTTCTTGCGGACGTCTTCAAGGTGGTCCGTGACGCGGGCCAGCCGGGTGTTGAAGACGTTGATGAGGGTGCCAATGCCGGAGAGCATGAAAACGGGCGTGAGCGCGACCTGGATCAGGTGGGCGGCGCTGTCGACAGGATCGGGATCGTAGGAAATCGGAAAAGGCATGATGTCTTATACTGCATGATGCGTTTGCGAAAAGACCGGCGTGTTCTGAAAGGGCCGCTTTGGAAACGCCGCCTCTGGAACAGGAAGGGGAAGATGGGGTAGGGAAGGGCAGCCATTGCCAGAGGTGTTCCGGCCCTGATGTTCAACCTGCTTCGCCTGTCGTGTCGTTCTGCCCTGTTCTGTGCGGGGATCGGGCTGTCTGCGGGTTTCGCACAGGCGCAGGGTGTGGCCGGGGGGGGCGCGCACTGCACCGGGCTTGCGCTTCAGGCCGAGTTTGCGTGCCGGAGCTGGACCGAGGTGGCGCAGGATGTGAAGGCGGGGACCGATACCGTCATTATCCCTGTCGGCGGGACCGAGCAGAGCGGGCCTTATATTGCGGTCGGCAAGCATAATGTGCGGGCTGAGGTTCTGGCGGATACGATTGCGGTTCAGGCCGGGCATACGCTGGTGGCGCCTGTTGTGGCCTATGTGCCGGAAGGCTCGACAAGCCCGCGCACGTCTCACATGAAGTTTCCGGGCACGATTTCCGTGCCGCCTGCCGTGTTCGAAGGGCTGCTCAAGGGCGCTGCGGAGAGTTTCCGCGTTCAGGGTTTCCGGCGCATCGTGCTTCTGGGCGATCACGGCGGGTACCAGTCTTTCATGGCGCAGGTGGCGCAGGAGCTGAACCGGGCCTGGAAGGGTCAGGCCGCCGTGCTTTATGTGCGCGATTATTATGAAGTCGTGCCCCATCAATATGCCGATGCCTTGCGTGCGCAGGGTTATGGCGCGGAAGTGGGGCTTCATGCGGAGCTGAGCGATACGTCGCTGATGCTGGCGGTCGATCCGTCGCTTGTGCGTCAGGATGCGTTGCGCAAGGCTTCGAAACCGGGTGTGGCCGAGGGCGTCTATGGTGGCGATCCGCGGCGGGCATCGGCCGAACTCGGCAGGATCGGCACGGACATGCAGATCCGGACCGCGGTTGCGGCAATCCAGTCTTTTCAAAGGAGCCATCCATGACATTCAAGACTCCTCTTCTGGTGGCGATGACGCTGCTGGGAGCTGCCGCGGCCCATGCGCAGGAATATTCCCCGAGTGCGCCGATGGTGCCGGTTCCGGCCGATGCGTCCGCGCCGGTCGCTGCTTCGGCCCCCGTTGCGGCGTCCGGCATCCAGACGATTCCGGGTATGCCGCCGGTGATTGATCCGAAGAACATCTACAGCGAGACGACCCCGTCCCATATTTCGCCGGCGATCGCGCAGGACCCGGCGCGCGTTTATGTGCCAAACCTGCGCGGGGACAGCGTTTCCGTTATTGATCCGGCGTCTTTTCAGGTTGTGGATACGTTCCCGGTCGGGCATTCGCCGCAGCATGTGGTGCCGTCCTGGGACCTGCGGACGCTGTGGGTGACGAATAACAGCGAAGGCCGTCCGGACGGGTCGCTCACGCCGATCAATCCGGCGACGGCCAAGCCGGGCCCGTCCATTGCCGTGGATGATCCGTACAACATGTATTTCACGCCGGACGGCCGATACGCGATTACGGTGGCCGAGGCTCACAAGCGTCTGGACTTCCGCGATCCGCATACGATGGAGCTGAAGGGCTCGGTCGAGACGCCGGAATGCAAGGGCGTCAATCACGCTGATTTCTCCATTGACGGGAAATACGCGATCTTCACCTGCGAGTTCGGCGGTTATGTCGCCAAGGTCGATACGGTGAACCTGAAAATGATCGGGATGCTGAAGCTGTCCAAAGGCGGGATGCCGCAGGACATTCTGACGGCGCCGGATGGTCACAAGTTCTATGTCGCGGACATGATGGCGGATGGTGTGTTCGTTGTGGATGGGGATTCCTTCAAGGAAACCGGCTTCATTCCGACGGGCATCGGCACGCATGGCCTGTATCCGAGCCGCGACGGCAAGGTGATGTATGTCGCCAACCGCGGCTCACACCGCATCCATGGCCCCAAGCACGGGCCGGGTGGTGTGTCGATCATCGACTTTGCGACGGACAAGGTCATCAAGACCTGGATGATCCCCGGTGGTGGCAGCCCGGACATGGGCAATGTCAGCGCGGACGGCAAGCTGCTCTGGCTTTCGGGCCGGTTCGACGATGTGGTCTATGCGATCGACACCGATACGGGGGCGATGCGCAAGATTCCGGTGGGTGCTGAGCCGCATGGCCTGACGGTCTGGCCGCAGCCGGGACGCTACAGCGTCGGGCATACGGGCATTCTGCGGTAAGATCTGAAAAGGGGGAGTGGTCTGCTCCCCCTTTTTTTGTCAGGCGTAGATCCTGATGGTCTCGATGTAATAGGCCATTCCGCGGAGTTCGCGCTTGGTCAGGGTGACGGACAGTGTTTTGCCGGGTGACGGGCGGCGATCCTGCTCCGTGATGACGATGCCGACGCCTTCGGGAAAATCCTGCTCGAAGCTCTCGCGCATGCCGTCAGGTGCTTCGGCATGCCATGCGTCGATTGAATTCCCATTGCTCTGAAGCGTCTGGAGGATGGCACGCTCTGCGTCTTCCTTTGTGTGGAAGAAAGAAACAGACCGGAGTTTTTCGTAGGTAAATCGCTCTTCGATGTCGGCGTCTGTCAGGGCGATATGCCGCTCCATAACGCATCCTCCGAGCTGGCGGTCTGAAGTGTCCGGCCAGGGAGGAGGTCCGATTTCGAGGCTCTTTAACAGGGCTGTCCAGAAATCGCGGAGGCTGGGAAACGGGGCCGAATGTTCCGGGAGCCAGGTAGTCTGGTCATTGAACCGGGCGACCGGATCGAAAGCGATCAGAGCCCGGGTGACCCGGGCCAGATCGGTATCGTTGCAGGCCAGCAGGGTTCCGAGTTCGCGGATGGCGGCGCCCCGGGTGAGGAAAGTCCGGGTCTCCGTCACGTCCTGAATAACGTCCATCAGGGTTTCGCCGAATGTGTCGACATCCTCCCCGAACGGACCGGCGCCGTAGCTGGCCAGTTGTGGAAAGAGGCGGCGACATTCCCGATCCGGCAGGTCTGATGGGATGGTCATTCTTATTGGCTCGGGGATTTTCTGGTGAACATGCGGTCGATTGCGGGGCCGATGAAATAGCCGATGATTCCGGTGATCAGGACGGAGGGCCAGGCCCAGCCGGCATAATCCTTGAAGAAATCCTGATTTTCCAGATAGGTCATCACGGCGATGTCGATCAGGACGAGGGTCCACAATGTCGTGGACAGGAAGGGCTGCAGCCAGGCGTGGCGGATTGTGCGGGTCATGGGTGTCTCTCCGGCTTACGAGATCGAGACGTGGAAGACGAAGATCATCCCGCAGATGAAGGCGCCGAACAGCGGCAGCCAGCAGGTGTGCAGGTGGTTGTGGTTGTCCATGTAGGAGTAGGCCAGCGCAAGTGCGACATAGACATGCGCGAAGACGAGGCCAAGGACCATGCCGATGAAGCGCTTTTTCAGAACCTGCTCTTCCTGACGGTTCTTTTCGGCGAGAGCGGCGGGATCGGGCCGGTCCATGGGGGTTTCGGAGGCGGCCGTGAGGGGCGTCTGATCGGGGGCTGACGGCTCTGGTGAGACCAGGACAAGAGACATCGCTGGATTCCTTGGCATGATCCTCGCCGATCGGCGGGCGATGCGGGGCCGCGGGAGGATCGGGCCGGGAAATCGTCTGCGGGGAACCGGGAGGAGGGTTCTCGATAATGTGGGGGCAGAATGAGCCTGTCCGCACGGCAATGCAAGACTTTATTTAAATGATTAAGAATTGAGGTGTCCGGTCGTGGAAAACCGGCTCCCGGGTCAGGAGCCGGTTCCGGATCAGGTCTGGTTGGGAGCGTCGTTGGCCGGGATGGGCAGCGGGGCGTCCGTGGTGATGCGCATGGCGTTGCCGGGGGGCGTCGTGAAGTAGGACGTGCCGGTGTAGAACTTGATGCTGGCGGCGGCGAGCTGGTTGGTGATGCGGCGGTAGAACTCGCGCTTGACCTTCCATTTCATCATCGGTGCCGTGCGGAAGCTGCCGAGGAGGGTGGCGCCGCCGCTGTCGCTGTTATCCACGCCCAGATCGTTATAGTCCGACAGGATCATGGGGCCGAAGACGGCGTCGTCTCGCATGTCCTTGAGGGTTTTTGTCATGATGGCTGTCACGCGTGGCAGGTCTTCGGACAGGTCGAGCTGCTGTTTGACGATGACCTGGTTGTAGCCGCGGGCGGTGTTGGCGATCGAGGAGACGGACGAGAACGGGATGATGTGAAGGTCGCCGTTGATGTCGCGGACCTTCACGGTGCGGATCGAGAGGTTTTCCACCGTTCCCGAAACGCCGCCGGTCGTGACCCAGTCACCGACCTGGATGGCGTCTTCGACGAGCATGAAGAAGCCCGTGATGAAGTCCTTGACCAAGCTCTGCGAACCGAAGGCGATGGCGGCACCCATGATGCCTGCACCGGTGAGCAGCGGAGTGACGTTGATGCCGATCTGCGAGAGCGTCGTGACGGCGACGATGATGATGATGATGGCCAGCAGGACGGTGCGGATGATGGGCAGGACCGTGCGGAGGCGGGTGGCGCGGGAGAGCTGGTCCGAAGTCTCGAAACGGGTGAGCTGCTGGCTGAGGAAGGCGTTGATGATTTCCCAGATCGTGACCGCGATGCTCAGGGCGACGAGCATGGTCAGGACGGCGTCGAGCAGGTGTCGGCCGACGGCGTTTTTCATGAAGAAGCCGAACGTGGGCAGGCCCCAGGCTTCGGTCATGGCGATCAGGGTCAGGAAGAGAATGGCGCCGGTCAGGATGCGACGGGCGAAGGGGTAATAGCGGTCGGCGCGTTTCTGAATGTCGGGGAAGCGTTCGGTCAGGACGGGATTGATGCGGAAGAAGCGGTCCTGAAGGCCGTAGGCGAGTACGGCGATCAGGCGGGAGGCGACGAGAATGCCGATCGTGATGCCGGTGGTGTCGAGAATCCAGCGATAGCCTCCCGGAAGATGGGCGGCCCAGACGATCCAGAGGGAGGCGTCGAGGAACATGGCCGGCACCCACCACAGGCGCGTGACGGCGACGATGAAGGTCCACATCGCGGTGTCGGGGACGGCGCGGGGCTGGAGGGCGCGGCTGACGAGGTGCCGGATCCGCCAGATGAAGACGGCGATCAGGATGTGTTCGATCAGCACCACGCCGCGGATCATGGCATCCGTTCCACGGGGGGAGAGATTGAACTGGCTGCCCAGTGTGGAGAGGCAGAAAATGATGGCGGGGGCTGCGACCAGCACGTTCCACCAGCGGGTCAGCAGGAAGGCTGTAGCGTCAGTGGCGGGCAGGAGACGGATCGTGGGGGAGCGGGGCGCGAATCCGGTTTCGACGAAAAGATAGAGAATCCGGGCGGCGGCGTAGCAGTTGGCGAGCGTCATGATGACGTTGTCGGTCTTGGCGCTCCAGGGGAGGACAAGAACGGCCAGATAGGCGACGGCCAGAAAGACGAGAACCGGGATGGCCTTCAGGGCGAAATGCCCCAGCGCGTAAGGAACGCGGGACAGGAAGCGCAGGGTTTCGACCTGACGCCGCTGGTCGGCGGCGCGGGCTTCGCTGGAGCCGTCGACGATGGGGTCATGGGCGGCGGCGTCTTCGTCCGCGAGGGTGTTGCGCTGCTCCCGGTTTTCGGCGTTCTGGGTCAGCTGGACCAGCGGCTTGTGCAGGCTCAGGGCGACAATCCGCTCCAGGGCCACGCCACAGAGCATGACCACGAGGCCGCCTGCGAAGGCGTGAAGGATTGTGGTGCGGGTATCGGCTGAAGCGAGGGTCGTGTGGGCCCAGTGACCGACAATGCCGAGGTCGCTGAACAGGCCGAGGAAGTTGTGCAGATAGCCCAGCGCCTGCAGGCGGATGCTGCTCAGGCCGGTGTGGATGTCGGGTGGGACGTCGGCGACGGTTTTGGCAGGGGCGGCTTTCGCGGGGGCTGCGGCAGGAGCTGCTGCGGGAGCTGCGACCGGAAGGCCGCGGGCCATCAGGTCAAGGGTGTGGGTGAAGGCGTCCCGTTCCTTGGGATTGTTCAGGACGTTGAGGAGTTGCTGCGCTTCCTGCTGGCTGAGGGGATGGGCGCTGTCGGCGGCTTTTGCCGGCAGGAGGGGCGTCAGAAGGCCGAGGAGCAGAAAGAGGCAGAGGCCGAGGACGGCGCGTCCGGTTCGCGGGTGGGGTGAGGCGGACGGCTCGGGACGGGGGATCGACGGCATCGCTCTGTTGGGTCCTTGATGTTACGCGGGGATGTTACGCGGTGGAATTACGGTGTCTGGGGCGGGATGTGAGGCCTGCGCCGGGTGGTCCGCCGAGGGCGGTTGTTGTGTGCGAACATGGCACAGGGTGGCAGCCCTGTCCTACCCTCTTCCTGCGGGTGTTTTATTCGGACAGGGGCATGTCGTCGGGCATCAGCCGGTCGAGAGCCTCGGCGTTTCTGATGGCCCAGTGATAGAGAAGCTCCACGGGTTCCACGAAGGTCTGACCCAGATCCGTCAGGCTGTAATCGACATGGGGTGGCATGATCTGCCGGACGTTGCGGCTGATGAGGCCCTGCGTTTCGAGCTCGCGCAGGGTCTGGGTCATCATTTTTTTCGACAGGCCGGGGATGCTGCGCTGGAGCTTTCCGGGACGTGCCGTGCCGCCCAGAAGATGCAGCGTGTGCAGGATCATGGTGGTCCATTTTCCGCTGAAAAGCCTCAGGATCCGGCGGGGCGCGCAGTCTTCGGCAAAAGGCGCCTGACGGTAGTGTTCGGGCAGCGGCGGGGTCATGGAGTGGGCACCTTCTGGTCACCAGGGCACGAAAAGGTGCCGTCTGGCGGAAATGCGGATGGTCTTCCAGATGTGGAACAGACCCTGTTTTCTGCAAAGGAAAAATCCCATGACATCTTCTGTTCCTGCCATGGTGCCGTCTGGAGTAGCACTGGCCCGGACCGCACTGGTTGTCGGGGCGACCGGTATTGTTGGCCAGAACATTGCGGCGCGTCTCGTGGCCGAAGGCTGGACCGTGCATGGTCTGGCGCGCAGGCCGCGTCATGACATGGCGGGCGTGCTGCCGGTTGAGGCCGATCTTCTGGATCTGCCAGCGCTGACCCATGCGCTGCGGGATCTGCGGCCGAGCCATGTGTTTTTCTGCTCCTGGCTGCGTCAGGAGACGGAAGAAGAGAACTGCCGCGTTAATTCCGCGATGATCCGCAATGTGTTCGCCGCTCTGCCGGAGCCGGGACTTCTGGTTCATGCGGCGCTGACGACGGGCATGAAGCATTATCTTGGTCCGTTCGAATCCTATGCGTCCGGCGAGCCGCCGGTGACGCCGTTCCGCGAAGACGCACCCCGGCTGGATCTGCCGAATTTCTATTACGATCAGGAAGACGCGCTTTATGAAGCCGCCGCACGACACGGGTTTTCGTGGAGTGTGCATCGTCCGCATACGGTGATCGGCTATGCGGTTGGCAATGCGATGAACATGGGCAGCACGCTGGCGGTCTATGCGACGATCTGCCGCGAGACAGGACGGCCTTTCGTGTTTCCGGGATCTCCCGTGCAGTGGAACGGTCTGACGGATCTGACCGATGCGCGGCAACTGGCGCGGCAGCTTTTCTGGGCCTCGACCGAGGCGGGGGGACGCAATCAAGCGTTCAATATCGTGAACGGTGACGTGTTCCGCTGGAAATGGCTCTGGCCGCGCCTTGCGGAGTGGTTCGGAATCGAGGCGGCGGCGTATCCCGGCCATGCGACGTCCCTTGAAGAGACGCTTGCGGGGGATGCGGCGCTCTGGGAACGGATTGCCGCAGAATACGGGCTTGCGGAAAGCCGGATCGAACGGCTGGCTTCGGCCTGGCATACGGATGCGGATCTGGGGCGGCCGGTCGAATGTGTGACGGATATCAGCAAAAGCCGCCTCGCGGGGTTTGCGGGATATCAGTACACGCCGGACTCTTTCACCGATCTGTTCACGCGGCTGCGGGCTGAGAAGCTGATTCCGTAACACGGGGTTTGCAGGGCCTTTCGGTTTCACGACCGGAAGGGTCCTGCTTTTCGTTTCAGTCAGTGATATGGTGAAGGCTGTCTTCTGAAAACGTGGAATGAGCCTGTCTTGCATCGAATGTTCAGCATGTCGGCCCTGCTCCTGGCAGGGGTTCTGGGTCTGGGATCCGTGTCCGCGCGGGCGGCGGAAAGTGCGCCGGTTGCGTCCGCGAACGATACCGCGACGCTTGTCACGGATCGCGATGCGGTCGGGCCGGACCAGCATCTTCGGGTCGGGCTCCGGCTTCAGCTCAAGCCGGGCTGGCATACGTACTGGATCAATCCGGGCGATGCCGGGGACACGCCGACGCTGGATGTGACAGCTGATGGCGGGGCGACGGGCAAGGGGGGCGTGATCCACTGGCCAGTGCCGGTGCGGATCAGTGAGGGCGGCCTCATGTCCTATGCCTATGTCAATGAGGTGACGCTGCCGGAGGATCTGGTTCTCAAGGGTTCCGGCGGGACGACGCTGCATGCCCATGCGGAATGGCTTGTCTGTGCGCAGGTCTGCATTCCCGAGAGCGGTGATTTCACACTGACGCTGCCGGCTTCGACCGGTGATGTGCCGGAAGGCGGGGCGCAGGCGGACCTGTTCCGCAAGGCGGAAGCTGCAACGCCGGTGGCGTCGCCGTTTGCGGCCAGCGTGTCGGCGGCCAATGGTTCTGCGGGCGGCGTGCTGACGCTTTCGGGCAAGGGGCTGTCTGCGGCGTCCGTGTCGCAGGCGTGGTTCCTGCCGCAGGATGGGGGCGTGATTGATCAGGTCGCGGAACAGCCGCTGCATGTTTCGGACGGGCAACTGACGCTCGGGCTGAAATTCCTGAAATCGGCGCATCGGGACAAGACGCTTGTGGGCGTGGTCGTGCTCAAGGATGCGGCGGGGCAGGAAAGCCCGTTGCAGATCGAGGCGCGCCCGGTTGGGGGGGCGTCTGCTGCGGCTCCTGTGCAGGCGGATGCGGCACCGGCTTCGGACGTGCCGACGGGCGCGGGTTGGCTGCGGGTTCTGCTCTTTGCATTTGTGGGCGGGCTGATCCTGAACCTGATGCCGTGTGTGTTTCCGGTTCTGGCGATGAAGGCGCTGTCTCTGGCGAAAATGGGCGGTGCTGGACGGGGCGCGCAGCTTCAGAGCGCGCTGTTCTACACGCTGGGCGTGACGGGAGCGTTCGCGGCGCTGGGCATTGTCATGATCGGGCTGCGTCTGGCCGGGTCTGCGGCAGGCTGGGGCTTTCAGTTCCAGTCGCCGGGATTTGTGGTCGGCGTATGCTGGCTGCTGTTCCTGATGGGGCTGAACCTGCTGGGTGTGTTTGAAGTTAGCGCCGGGCGTCTGGGTCAGGTGCAGACGGGCGGCGGTCGGAGCGGGGACATGATGACGGGCCTGCTGGCGGTTATTGTGGCGACGCCCTGCACGGCGCCGTTCATGGGTGTTGCCATTGCCGGGGCTCTGGGTGGGCCGCCGGTGATGGGAGTTCTGGTCTTCCTGTCGATGGGGCTGGGGCTGGCATTTCCGTATATTCTCGTGGCCGGTGTTCCGGGTGTGGCATCGCGGATGCCGAAGCCGGGGGCCTGGATGGGTATTCTCAAGCAGGTTCTGGCGTTTCCGCTGTTTGCGACCTGTGTATGGCTGCTCTGGGTGGCGGCAATCCAGCGGGGCGTGACGTTTGTGGCGCTGACGGCCGGGGGCGTTGTGCTTCTGGGGTTTGCGGGCTGGATTTATGGTGTTGGGCAGCGTCGGTCCATGCTGGAGGGCGGCCGTGGGACGGTGGCGTTCTGCCGGATCGTGGCTGTGCTGTGTGTTGTGGTTTGTGGGGCCGCGCTGGCGCAGGGGCTGCGGGCCGCGCCTGCTCCTGTGGTTACGGGCGCTTCGGAGGCCGGGATCGAGCCGTTCTCGGAGGCGCGTCTGGCCGAGCTTCGGGCGCAGGGCAAGCCGGTGTTCATCGACATGACGGCGTCATGGTGCATCACCTGCATGGTCAATGAGCGTGTGGCGCTGGATGTGCCATCCGTTCAGCAGGCGTTCCGGGACCAAAAGATCGTGTTCCTCAAGGGGGACTGGACAAACCGCAATGCGGCGATCGGTGCGTTCCTCAAGGCGCATGGGCGCGATGGTGTGCCGTTCTATATCTATTATGCCCCTCATCAGGATGGGGTTGTGCTGCCACAGATCCTGACGCCGGGCATCGTGCTCTCGACGATCGGGAAATGATGTCAGGGAAATGAGACAGGCTCGGGAGGAATGGTCATGAAAGCATGGGTGTTTCTTCCGGGACTGTTTTTGACTGCGCTGATGCCTGTCCTTGGTGTGGCGCAGATTCCCCCGACAAATCCGTTCAATGCCGTGAAGATCCTGCCGGGAAACCTGTTCGGGACGCAGGGCGCGGCAGGTTCAGGGACGGGCGAAGAAATTCGCGTCATGGGACATCGCCGGACGCTACCGGTTTTTTTCGACTCCCCGATCGTGACCCGTTATTTTGAAGACGGTCATACGGAGAGCCGGGTCACCCTTTGGAAGGGTATGACGGCTCATCTGAAATTTGGGCGGGATCTGGATCATGATCCCGTCACAGGCACCAATACATCGCGGTTTGGCGAGGCCTATGCCACGTCCTCGCCGTTGTTGCCGCGATAGGGCTTAGCGCCCCGTGTTGCGCGGGTCGTCCTGCGGGTTGACGTAGGCCATGCTGAACGGCCCCGTTCCTGAAACCTGAAGCACGGCGCCCTGGCTTCCCGCCTTGATGGCATGGGGTACGTTGACCGGCAGATGGACAAAGCCACCCGGTCCGAGCGCGCGCCGCTGCGTGGTGGCGATGTTCTGTCCCACGAAATGCTGGATATTGCCGCTGATGACGGTCAGCATTTCGTCCAGATTATGGGTGTGGGGCGGGATGAACGATCCGGCGGGCATCATGACGCGCAGCGTAAAAGGGCCGGGTTTTGTGGTGTCGCCGGTCAGGATGGCGATTTTCGTTCCGTGCGGGAACATGGGAGGCGCGGGCTGCCAGATGACGGCCTCCGAACCCTCAATGATCGTTACGCCGGGGTTGTCCTGCGGGGTTTCGGTCGGGATGGGGGCGGCGTGGGCGACCGAAAAGAGCGTAAGCGCTGCGCCGAGAAGCAGGGCCGAACTGGCGGACTGTTTTCTGGAAATCATGCCAAAGGGCATTGGGGGTCTCCTCCGTTCCACAGGGATGTGGGGCCGTGTTGCGGGAACGCAGCGGAGGAGACGTGGTTTTGGGGCAGGGAGTGCTCCCCGCCCCTTCCCGTCAGAAGGCGGTGGAGACCGTTCCGGTCATGGTGAAGCGCGGGGAGACCATGAAGGAGTTTCCGTAGCCGGTATAGGGCGCCAGATTGCCGCTGTGGACCGTGCTGGGGTCCCGGGCGCTGTAGACCGCGCCCATGGCGCCGGTGCGGACGATGGAGCCGGTGAGGTTGGTGAAGTTCAGGCGGAAGGTTGGGGACTGCGCGAACATGAAGGGCTTGAAGTGATAGCCCATCGAGAGCGTGTCGGTGACGTAGCCCGGAATGCGCTGGTCGCCCGCGATGCTGACGGATTGCGGGCCGGTATAGTGGACCGAGCCATTCGCGAAGAAGCCCTTGTAGGTGTAGGTCAGCCCGAAATTCGCGATGACATGTGGGGCCATGACGGCCTGCGTGCCCTTGGAGTGCAGCATCGTGTTCAGATACGGATCGAAGACGTTGCTGTCCTGTGAGGCGTGCAGGTATTCGACGGAGGCGTAGGGGCTGAAGCCGTGGATCGGGCGTGCGGCGACCATGACGTCGAAGCCGCGCATCTGCTGGCTGCCGATATTGAACGGCTTGTAGCTGTTCATGCCCACATACTGGTCCACGATGCGGTTCGTGACGTTGTAGTTGAAGAATGCGACATCCGCGATGATGTGGTCGTCGTGATAGCGGTAGCCGAGTTCTTCCTTGATGGAATACTGGTTCTTGGGGATCGCGACGCTGGTGTAGAGCCAGCCGAGGTCGACTGCGCTGGGCTGGCGGTAGTCGCCTTCCACGTTCAGGTAGACCTGGCTGTGGTTATCAATGCGGTAGCCGATCGAAAGCTGCGGCAGCGGTGCTGTGCGGTTCGCTTCCTGACGGCCGTAATAGTCCTTGTTCCAGATGTTCGTCATGACGAACTTGAACCCGGCGTCCACCGTCAGGTGGTCATTGAAATACTTGGCCGTGTCATGCACGAACAGGGACTGGATTTCGTAACCGGCCGTCTGTTTGTCGCCGGCGGAAATCTGGTACGCGGCCCAGTTGGGGCTTGGTGCGTTGCCGTCCGCCATCTGGTAGCTGGTGGGGTAGGACTGGATCGTCTGGGTGTTTTCATACCAGTAGCCGACCGAGAACGTGTTGTGGCGGTCGATTTCCCAGTTGAGTTTCGCGACCGTACCGACCGAGCGGTATTCGTTCTGCAGGAAGTAGTTCGTCAGGCCGCGCGTGGCACCGGTGGCATCGGTCGTGGTGCCGCCCGGAGACGCGTCCCAGCCCTGTCCGAAGCTGAAATAGGGGTGGATGTCGAGCGACAGGCGTGAGGGCAGCGCGATATGGACCGGAGCCGAGATGAAGATCTGGTTCCAGTGATCGTTGTTGTTGCCCCAGTAGTTGTTGCTCTTGCGATCGTCCGTGCGGCCGTAGCCCTGTCCGGTGTGCTTGTAGCGGAAGAACTGGTCAGAGGTGGGGTAGTTGTCGATGATGAAGTCGGCGGAGTTCCAGGAGAGGAAGAACTTGGCGTTGGAGCCGTTATGCCAGTCTTTCTGGAGGCCGAAATCAATGTGTTTGCGCTGGTTGGTTCCGGCACCCATCCATGAGCGGGCATGGGTGTTGGAAAACGAGAAATAGCCGCGTACGCCGCTATGGCCGATTTCGCCGGATTCGAGGCGCAGGAACTCGCGCGACAGGTTGTTGGTGCCGTAAGAGAAGTCGATCAGGCCGCCGCGCTTTTGCGAAGGGGTGCGTGTTTCCTCGTTCATGACGCCACCGGCGGCGGACATGACGGGCAGATCCGTCGCCGAGGAGCCGGGCGTGACGCTGACGCTCTCGACATTTTCGGAATCGACGTTTTCGCTCAGATATTTTGCCGCCGCTGCCGGGGCGCCGTCCACCAGAAGGCCCATGTCGAGATCCGTCAGGCCGCGGGACTGGATCTGTCCGCCTTCCATGCCTGACGAATCCGGCGTCGTGACATTGAGGCTCGGCAGGTTCTGGATCAGGTCGAGCGCCGTGCTGGTCGGCGCGCGCATGTCGATGAATTCCTTGGTGACGGTCTGCACGGCGTGGGGGGCGGTTTCGACGCGCATCATACCACCACCGCCGTTCAGGGCGCGGCGCGAGGACGTGACGGAGACCGTTTCGGCAGCCGAGGCATCAAGGGCGTGGGCGCGGGGCGCTGCGGTTGCGCGCGAGGGTGTCCGGGCCGTTTTTGGAGTATTGCGGCTGGAGGTCTGATGGCGCGGCGTGTGGTGTTTCGAGGGCTGTGCGGCGCGGGCTGGCGTTGCGAAGGCGGCGAGCACGCTGCCGGCAAGGCAGGTGACCGCAAGGAGCTGACGCCTGTAGCCCAGTGAGCCAGAACGTGATCCGGAGCCGCGGGACTGATGGTTGTCTTTCATGCTGCCGGGCTCCTGGTCTGTTGGAAAGAAAGGTTCACTTTGGAAACGGTATTTATTCGAAACGTGGATGTAAAACGGATGGCCTATCTCCATCAAAGATAAAATGCAGACCGGGGCATTGCCGTTTTTAGGTTGGTGCAAAAATGTGACAGTCTATGTCTCCCGTATGACGCGGTTTTTCGGGGCTGGAAATCAGGACGCGGGGTGGGGCTGTGTGGCGGGGGAGAGGAACTCTTTTTCGAGTTCGGAAATCACCAGTCGGGCGGCGCCGGAAAGCTGCCGGGAATGGTCCACGCACAGGGCCAGCGTCAGGGGCGCGAGGTCGTGGTTGGAAATCGGAATGAAAGCCAGTTCACCGCGCGTGACCTCTTCCATGACGTCGAGCGCGCTGAGGATTCCGAGGCCGATGCCTTCGCGGACCAGAGACTTGATCATCTGGATATTGTCGGAGGATGCGGCGGCGTGAATGTCGAGATTGCTGTCGATCTGAAGAATTTCGATCTGGCGGTGCAGGGCGAGCGGGGGCTCGGGCATGATCATGGGATAATTCATCGCCAGACTGAAACGGGCGTTTTTGCGCTCGGCGACGGGATGGTTCGGCAGGCAGACGAAGCCGAGCGGAAAGTCCTTGTGCGCACGGACCAGAAGGCCGCGGGCATGGGTCGGGTTGAGCAGCAGAGCGAGATCGACCGAACCGCCGATCAGGGTGTTCTGGATGCGGCTGTTGTCGAGGACATGCGTGCAGATGGTAATGCCGGGATGGGTCGTGCGCATGGCGCGGAGCAGGCGGGGCAGGAAGCCGCGGGTCAGGGCGTCGGGGACTGCGATATCCACCTGTCCCCGACGCAGGCCGCGCATGTCTTCGATCTGGACGCACATATTGGTCAGGTCCCGCGACCACTGTTTGCCGTGCGCATAAAGCAGTTCGCCGGTTGCCGTCAGGCGCAGGCCGGTGGGCAGACGCTCGAACAGCGGCGTGCCGAGGGATTCCTCGCCCTGAAGGATCTGCCGGTCGATGGCGGAGGCGGCGATGCGCAGATGTTCGGAGGCGCGGCGGATGGAGCCGTGCTGGGCGACGGCGAGGAAGTAGCGCAGGAAGCGTGAGAAGACAGGCATGGATGAACTGCTCTCTTTTTGCGAACGGGAGGAGCGTTTTTATGGAGTATACGACCTTGAGGCGGTGTGAAACTATCCCGGCCGACAGGTGACCTGTCGTTTTTGCTACGGAAAGACGCTCCGGCACGCTCCGGAGACTGCCCTGTCCGTGCCGGTTCTTTGGGGTTTGACCACATGACATCCACCGTTTCTTCCGTCGATGCTCCGGCTATGGAGGCTTTGGCCGCGCTTTCAGGGCGTGTGCGGGAGGATCTGGCGAAAATCCGCTATGCGACGGGCAACTGGAGCCTGACGCAGGACCGGGACGGGGAAGCGGTTCTGGATGTGGCGATTATCGGTGCGGGGCAGGGGGGCATCACATCATGCTTCGGGCTGCGGCGGCAGGGTGTGACCAATGTGCAGGTCTTTGAAAAAGCGGCGAAAGGCGGCGAAGGTCCGTGGGTGACGTTTGCACGCATGATCACGCTGCGCACGCCCCGGCATGTCACGGGGCCGGATCTGGGTATTCCCAGCCTTACGCCCCAATCCTGGTTCGAGGCGCGGTATGGCGCGAAGGCCTGGGAGGATCTGGACAAGATTTCCCGCCATGACTGGCAGGCCTATCTGGACTGGGTGCGGCAGACGCTCGACATCCCGGTCGTGAACGATCAGGAACTGGTGCATGTCGGCTGGGACAACGGGCTGCTGCGGCTGACATTCCGCAATGCGGCCGGTCAGGAGACGGTGCGTCTGGCGCGGCGGATGGTTCTGGCGACGGGCATTGAAGGCGGGGGGACGTGGCATGTGCCGTCCTTCATTTCCGAGACGCTGCCGAAATCCGTTTATGCCCATACGCATGAAGACATTTATTTTGAAGCCCTGAAGGGCAAGCGGATTGGTGTTCTGGGGGCCGGGGCCTCCGCGTTCGACAATGCGGCGACGGCGCTGGAAAAGGGCGCGGGTCGGGTGGATCTGTGCCTGCGTCGGGCGAAGATCCCGGCCATCAATCCGTATCGCTGGATGGAAAATGCGGGCTTTCTGGCGCATTTTTCGGAACTGCCGGACCTGACGCGCTGGCGTTTCATGCGGCAGATTTACAGCCTGAACCAGCCACCCCCGCAGGACACGTTCTGGCGCTGCCGCCGTCATGAGAATTTTGCTTTCCATCCCGGGACGCCCTGGACGGCGACGCGGATGGATGGCGAGGAGATCGTGGTGACGACGCCGCAGGGCGAGATGCGCTTTGATTTCCTGATCATCGGGACGGGGTTCACGATCGACCTGTCGCAGCGTCCGGAAACGCGGGATTTCGCTTCTTCGGTTCTGTTGTGGCGCGATCATTTCACGCCACCGGCCGGGGAAGACAGTGCGCTTCTGGGGAGCCATCCGTATCTGGGCGCGCGGTTCCAGTTCCTGCCGAAAGATGCGTCCGATCCGAAGACGCCGATGCTGGCGGCGATCTACAATTTCACGTTCGGGGCCATGCCGAGCATGGGGCTTTCGGGCGCGTCCATCAGCGGGATGCGTTTTGGCGTGGAGAAGCTGGCGCGGGGCATTGCGCGCGATCTGTTCGTGGAGGACGGCGACAGGCATCTGGCGAGCCTGCTGGCCTATGACACGGAAGAACTCGTCAGTCTCGATCCGCCGGTGCTTTGATAAGGGAAACGCCCATGACGCAGGACAGCTACCCGCGGGACATGATCGGCTATGGCCGCACGCCGCCTGATCCGAAATGGCCGAATGGCGCGCGTATCGCCGTGCAGTTCGTCATCAATTACGAGGAAGGGGCGGAGAATTCGGTGCTGCATGGGGATGCGGGGTCCGAAGCATTCCTGTCCGAAATGGTGGGCACGAAATCCATTATCGGGGCGCGCTGTGCGCAGATGGAGAGCCTGTACGAATATGGCAGCCGGGCCGGGTTCTGGCGGCTGCGGCGTCTGTTCGATGACGCCGGGATGCCGGTGACGGTGTTTGGTGTGGCGAAGGCGCTGGCCCGTAATCCGGATGCGGTGGCGGCCATGAAGGAGAGCGGCTGGGAAATTGCGTCCCACGGTCTGCGCTGGATTGATTATCAGGATTTCCCCGAGGACGTGGAACGGGCGCATATCCGCGAGGCGATTGCGCTGCATACCGAAGTGACGGGGGAGCGGCCTCTGGGCTGGTATCAGGGGCGTACGAGCCCGAACACGGCGCGTCTGGTCGCGGAGGAAGGCGGGTTTGTTTATGACGCCGATTCCTATGCGGATGACCTGCCGTATTACGACCGCACCCATGGCCGGGCGCAGTTGATCGTGCCGTATACGCTCGATGCGAACGACATGAAGTTTGCCGCGCTGAACGGGTTTACGGAAGGCGAGCAGTTCTTCACCTATCTGCGCGATGCGTTTGACATGCTGTATCGCGAGGGCGGACGGATGATGTCGATCGGGCTGCATTGCCGTCTGGCGGGCAAGCCAGCGCGGGCGCTGGGGCTGCTGAAATTTCTGGAGCATATCCGTAAACACGAGGATGTCTGGGTGGCGACGCGGCTGGATATCGCGCGGCACTGGCAGTCTGTGCATCCGGCATGAAGATTTCGGACGTCAATGCGCTGTCAGCCGAGGCGTTTGTTGCGCAGTTCGGTGGGCTTTACGAACATTCGCCCTGGGTGGCGGAAGGGGCGTTGAAGGCGCGGCCTTTTGCGGATGTGGATGCGATGCTGTCCGCGTTTGCGCAGGTTGTGCGCTCTGCGGGCGCGGAAGCACAGCTTGCGCTGGTACGGGCGCATCCAGAGCTTGGACATCGCGCCGGGATTGATCCGGATCTAACGGAACATTCCGCCTCTGAACAGGCTTCGGCCGGGCTGGATCGTCTGACGCCTGTGGAATATGAGCGTTTCCGGGGGCTGAACGACGCGTATCGCGCGCGGTTTTCCATGCCGTTCGTGATCTGCGTGCGCAAGGTCGCTGCACCCGGAAAAGCGGCGAAAACCGTGATTATGGATGAAATGGAGCGCCGTCTGGCTGGCACTCCCGAACAGGAACTGACCGAGGTGCTGACGCAGATTGATGCGATTGCAGGGCTTCGTCTGAAAGATCTGGTGACGGCATGAGTTCTCTGTCCACGCATGTTCTCGATACGGTGTCCGGCAAGCCTGCCGCGGGTGTGAGCCTGCGTCTGTTACAGGGGGATCGGGTTCTGTTTGAAGGCCAGACGAATGCGGACGGGCGTTGCCCGGAGCTGCGGGATGTTGCAGTTTCGAAAGGGACGTATTGTCTGGAATTCCGGATTGGCGATTACTTCCGCAAAGGGGGGCAGGTTCTGTCTGATCCGCCGTTTCTGGATGTGGTGCCGATCGTGTTCGGGCTGGCGGCGGAGGCCCATGCGCATGTGCCCCTTCTGGCGGCGCCGTTCGGATATTCCACCTATCGCGGAAGCTGAGGGCTTTTCATGACTGCCGAGAACGCCGCGATGACCGGTCTGCATCCCGTTGACGAGAAACTGCCGGTCTGGCGGCTTGGGGCCTATGGGTTGCAGCATGTGCTGGCGTTCTATTCGGCGGCGGTCATTGTCCCGATCCTTGTGGCGGGGGCGCTGCATCTGCCGCGCGAGACGCTGATCCATCTGATTGACGCGGATCTGTTCACCTGCGGGATTGCGTCGCTGCTTCAGGCGGTGGGGTTTGGCCCGGTCGGGGTTCGGCTGCCGCTGTTGCAGGGTGTGACGTTTACTGCCGTGGGGCCGATGATTGCCATTGGCTCTGCCGTGGGCGGCGGGACGCCGGGGCTGTTGTCCATTTACGGGTCGGTCATCGTGGCGGGGTTCGTGACGTTGCTGATGGCGCGGCATTTCGCCGGGCTGGTGCGGTTTTTCCCGCCCGTCGTGACGGGGTCCATCATTCTCATCATCGGTCTGGCGCTGTTGCCGGTGGCGGCGAATGATATTGTCTCGGGGGCCAGTCCGTCCGTGATGCAGGACCATGTTCCGTTGCGGAGCATCTGGTACGGGCTGGGGACGCTGGCGTCCATTCTGGTGATCCAGCGGCTGTTTCGCGGGTTTATTGCCACGATTGCCGTGCTGATCGGACTGGTTCTGGGAACGCTGGTGGCCTGGATACTGGGCGATGCGAATTTCGGGGAGGTGTCGTCCGCGCCGCTTCTGTCCATCACGCATCCCTTCTATTTCGGGATGCCGACGTTTCATCCGGTCTCGATCCTGTCGATGGTGATCGTCATGACGATTTCCATGATCGAGACGATCGGCAACGTCTATGCGACGGGTGAAATCGTCGACAAGCCGATCACGTCCGAGGACATCGCCCGCACACTTCGGGCCGATGGAATCGCGACCATGCTCGGTGGCGTACTCAACTCGTTTCCCTATACGTGCTTTGCCGAAAATGTCGGGCTGGTGCGGATGACGGCGGTGAAGAGCCGCTGGGTCGTGGCGGCGGCGGCGGTCATCATGATGCTGCTCGGCTGCCTGCCGCGTCTGGGCGCGCTGGTGGCTGCGGTGCCACTGCCGGTTCTGGGTGGTGCTGCGCTGGCGATGTTCGCAACCGTGGCTGTGGTCGGTGTGCAGACGCTCTCGCGGGTTGATTTCAACCGGCAGAGCAATGTGATTATCGTGGGTACCAGCATCGGGCTGAGTATGCTCGCGACAGCGCAGCCGCATATCTCTGATACGTTTCCGATGTGGGCGAAGATCGTCTTTGGAAGCGGGATTACGCTTGGATCGTTGTCGGCGATTTCACTGCATCTGATTTTCAATGTGAAGCGGACTATTCATGAGGCAACGCATGCGACGGATGTTCCGCGTGAAGCGCTGATTGACGAGCGTATTAGGGAAGGGTGAGGCTCAGGGCTCTGCCCTGAAACCCGCCAAAGGCCGGGGGCCTCTGGACACCGATTCATGTAATCAGGGTGCAGGGATCGAGATCCCTGCCGGGTCCGGGCAGCGCCCGGAACGCCCAGTCAGAAACCGGTCTGGGCAGAAAAATAAAAGCCCGTCTGGTTTTTGAACGTTGCGATCGTGCCAAGTGACACGTAGGCGAGCGTGATGTTCAGGTGCTTGTTGATGAAATAGCTGGTGTAGACGTCAAACCAGTTGCTTTCGTCGGTGAAGCGCTGGTTACGGGGCTTGGTGCGGTATTCCACGCCGACGATGAGGCCGGGCAGGAAGGGCGGCAGATAGCCGAGAGAGCCTTCGAACTGCGGGTGGTAGCTGTTGTCGAGGTCGCCGCCGAAGCCGATGATGCCCCACTGGTTGCCCTTGGTGAAGCGGACGGTGGTGTCGATCAGGATGCCCACTTTGGGAAACAGTTTGGTGACGGCGAGATAGGCGTCTGCGCCGTCGGTGTGTTTTGAGCCGACCATGTGAATGATGCGGCCGTCGCTGTCATGCTTGTACATGGCGCCGACGGCGACCTGCGGGATCAGGGTGTTGTCAGCGACATGGCCGAAAAGGCGGATCTTTGCGCCTGCGACGTCGAGGTCGAACTGGTAGCCGTTGCCGATGCCGAGTTTGGCGCCTGTGGCACGGGTCTGGAAGAAATTATGGGTGTAGGAAAGCTCGACGCGGTCGAAAAGACCGATCGAGGCACCGACGTTCTGGTCCCAGTAATTGGTGAGGTTCACATAGCTGTAGTGAAAGGCCATGCCTGCGCTCTTGTCGCTGCCATACCCGCTGATGGTGGCCCAGCTTGCGAGGCCGCCGCCGCTTGAGCCTTCAAGAGACGTCATGCCGCCAGTGCCGATGGCGCGCTGTCCGTCGAAGAGCGTGCGGAACATGGACTTGCTGTTGCCGTCATTGCCCAGGGTGACCTGCGGAGCATTGGCAGTGTCGTCTGCGGCATGTGCTTTGTGCGCGGGGATGAGGGGGGTGAGGGACAGGACCGCGGTCAGGGACATCAGGGAACGGAAAGCCTGCGCGGAGGAAGAAGAACGGTGCATGGGTCCTGCTTTTAGATCGCGAGCCCGAGGGTGAGCCAGGAGTATTCTCGCAGGTTAAATACTGCCTTCAGTATGACTGTGGAAATACTGACAAATAATTAAGATAGCCCCGCAATTTTGAAAAAATTCAGTGTCAAAAGATGGCATGGCTGTTTTCGCGCTGTGTGCGCCCCTGGTATCAGGGTGCGCTGCGCTGGTGACGGAGTTCCCCGGCGACATAGGTTGCGGCGATGCTGCGGTCGTCGCCCAGCATGGTGAGGGCGAACAGGCGGTCGGCGAGGGTTTCGGCTGTCTGCGCGCGGATCCGCCCCAGAGGCGTGGCGGCGGGATCGAAGACGCAGAGATCGGCGTAGAGACCGGGCCGGATGCTGCCGATCCTGTCCTGAAGGCCGAGGGACTGTGCGCCTCCCGCCGTGGCGAGCCAGAGCCCCTGCGCGGGATGGAGTTTCGTCTGGAGCCCCTGCGCGACCTTGTAGGCGTCGGACAGGACCTGAAGCAGCGACAGGGACGGCCCGGCGCCGATGTCGCTGCCGATGCCGACGCGCACGCGGCGTTCGGGTTTGAGGGCTTCAAAAAGCGGAAAGGAGCCGCTGCCGAGGAACTGGTTTGAGCCGGGACAGTGCGCGATGGAGCAGCCGGTGTCGTGACAGCGCTGGAAATCGGCTTCTTCGGCATGGACGGCGTGGGCGAGGATGGCGCGGGGGCGCAGGAGACCGGCCTTGTCGTACACGTCCAGATAGGAGCTGCGATCGGTGAAAAGTTCGCGGACCCAGGCGATTTCGGAGCGGTTTTCGAGCAGATGCGTCTGCATGAACAGGTCGGGCTTTGTGGCGAGAAGGGCGCCTGCGAGATCGAGCTGTTCGGGGGTGCTGGTGGGGGCGAAGCGGGGGGTGACGGCGTAGAGCTGGCGTCCGCGATTGTGCCACCGCGCGATGAGGTCCGCAGACTGGTCGTAGCCGCGCTGGGCAGTGTCGCGCAGGTTTTCCGGGGCGTTGCGGTCCATCAGGACCTTGCCTGCGATCATGCAGGTATTGAGGCGCTCGGATTCCTCGAAGAAGGCATCCACGGACTGGGGGTGGACCGTGCAGTACACGGCGGCCGTCGTGGTGCCGACGCGCAGAAGTTCGTTCAGGAACTGCCGGGCAACAGTGCGGGCATAGGTGATGTCGGCGTAGCGGGCTTCGGCGGGGAAGACGTAGTTTTCCAGCCATTGCAGAAGCTGTTCGCCGTAGGAGGCGATGACCGGGAGCTGCGGGTAATGGACATGGGTGTCGATCATGCCTGCGGAGATCAGCATGTCGGGATAATGATCGAGGGGCGTTCCGGCGGGGATGGTGTCGCGCAGGATGTCCCAGGGACCGGCAGCGGTGATGCAGCCGTTTTCAGTCAGGATCAGGCCATCGGGCTCGTGATGCAGGGCGTCCATGGGATCGGTGGTGAAGGGATCGGCATGGAAGGTCAGAAAGGGGCCGCGGATGGCCCGGTGGGAAATGGTGTGGGAACTGGCGTGGGAAGTGCTGCTCTGGGTCATGGAAAATACTTTATCGCAGGAAACGCGCCTGTGTCTGCGTCAGGAGGGTGTGGATCAGGCCGCAGGTATAGAGGAGCAGCGTCAGGTCCAGCACGAGGAGGATGCGATGGCTGGAAGCGTAGATTGTGGGGGACAGGCCCGTCAGGATCGTGATGATGAACCCTCCGGTCAGGAAGGACAGGAGGGTGGCGGCGTTTTTCAGGGACAGGGCGCACCACAGGATCGAGACGAACAGGCACAGCGTGAGGAAAAACGCGACATAGGTGTTGAGAGAGACCCAGTTCAGATCATAGAGGAACCGGTCGCAGCGCAGGGCCCCGAGCAGGTGTGTGGGAAGCATGAGCAGGAGACCCAGCAGCATCACGCCCATGGCGGCCATATCCTGAAAGCCCCGGTTCTGTTTGACGAACGCCAGAAAGCAGAGGGACAGCCCAAGGGCTGCGAGAAGGATGTGGTTGTCCGGGCTGATGCTGGTGCGGTGGATGCGGTCGAGGGCGAGGGAGAGTTTTTGAAGGGTGTCGTATTGGGGGAATTCCGGCAGCCAGTTGCCGATTTCCGCGACATAGCGGTGCCCGTTTCCAGGAGCGGCGAGGACGATGGCCGAGAAGATGGCGGCGAGCGTCAGATAGAGGGCGCTGTAAAGAGAAACCGTTCGGCGGCTCAGGGCGGACAGAGCTGTGGAAATAACTGTGCAGAACAGCAGGAGCAGGGAGGACTGTTCGATCGAGCAGCCGATGGGCAGGGCTGCAAGCGACAGGAAACGCATCGTGTTTCCTGCCTCATTCTGCCGCAGAAACACGCTGATCGAGAAAAAGGCGAAGGAGACCGGGAGCAGGTAATTGTAGAAGCCTGAGAGCCAGTAAACGGACTCTTCCGTGACCTCGTGCGGGAGGAGCAGGAAGAGCCCCATGACGAGCGGGATTCCGAAAGCGGGTTTCAGGGATGACCGCAGGGTGCAGGACCAGATGGCATAGGCCAGAAGAACCGCGCAGAACGGGATGAGGAGTTTCCAGAAGAGCGCATAGCGGATGGTTTCAGCCAGTGCGGCCTCGATGACGACCCGGCCGGACCATGTCATGTAGCGCATGTGCAGGAAGGACAGCAGGCTTCGGTGATCGAGGGCGTGGCGGAACATGTCGTTGTCGATGAAAATCGACTGGTTGATGTGGGCGCCGATCCAGAAAGTCGCGATCAGGAGGAAGGCGATGAAGGCGCCGTTGCGCAGGAGCGTCGTCTTAAGAGCGGCAGACATGCGACATCCTGTAGAGCGTGTGTCCTGCGATGATGTTCAGATGGATATGTGGCGTTATCCCGGCCGGAATGCGGGCGATGGCGGTGAAGCCGTACCGGTTGTGAAACGCATTGCCGTCCGTATGGGTGGGGTGTGCGATATCGGGTCGCTCCTGAAGCCTGTAGGGAATGGACACTTCCTGCGCTCCGTCTCCGGCCGTGAGGACAAAAGAGGCTTTGGGGCCGGGCCAGAGATCTGACAGGACCCATCCGGACACGGAGATGAATTTCGGGGTGATGTGACAGGTCTCCACGCGGGCTTTCATGGAGGGGTCGTCTGCGGAGGTGAAACTGTCCGGACTGAAGGTTCTGTGTGCCGTCCAGGCATGGCAGAGGGCCAGCGTCAGAAGAAGTGAGAGGCTTATCCCGAGTACAAAGGCATGGGTCTTCAGAAGCGTGAGGCTCTGATGCAGGGCATCGGGTATCTTCATCAGTCTGCTCTGGCCGTTCGGGAGGTCCCCTGTCTGCCATCCGGGCAGCAGCCTGTCCATGCGGCCTTTCGGGCTGGCATCCCGGCTTTGGCCCTGATATTTCCGGGGCTGTCTCTTTCATCCGATCGCGGCTGTGTCTGCGGTCCCGGTCGCCGGATCCCTACCCCATGTCCGATAGTCTCGAGCCGATCCGTATTGTCGCGCTGTATCATTTCACGCCGTTCGCAGACCCTGCCGCATTGCGGGAGCCGTTGCTGGAATTGTGCGAGCGTGAGGGGATCAGGGGGATTCTGCTTCTGGCGCGCGAAGGGATCAACGGCACGATTGCCGGGACGGACGAGGGTATGGAGCGCGTGATGGCGCATATCCGCGCGCTTCCGGGCTGTGCGGACCTGGAAAGCAAGGACTCCCGCGCGCCTGAACTGCCGTTTCGCCGCATGAAGGTGCGGCTGAAAAAGGAAATCGTCACGATGGGTGAGCCGGATATCGACCCGCTTCAGGGCGTGGGGCGGTATGTAGCGCCAGAAGACTGGAACGCGCTGATTTCCGATCCCGATACGATCCTGATTGATACGCGCAACGATTATGAAGTGGCGATTGGGACGTTCAAAGGCGCGGAAGACCCCAAAACGAAATCCTTCCGCGAATTTCCTGAATGGTTTCGCAAACGGCGGCAGGAACTGGAAGCGGAAGGCCGTTTGCCGAAGATTGCCATGTTCTGCACGGGCGGTATCCGCTGCGAAAAATCAACCTCCTTTGCGCGGGCGGAGGGTGTGGACGAGGTCTATCATCTCAAGGGCGGGATTCTGAAATATCTGGAGACCGTTCCGGAAGAAGAAAGCCTGTGGGAAGGCGAGTGCTTCGTGTTTGACCAGCGTGTTTCTGTGAAGCACGGGCTGGAGATCGGGACGCATGATGTCTGCCATGCCTGCCGTCGGCCGCTGAACGCGCATGACAAGGGCTCGCCGCTGTTCGTGCAGGGTGTGTCGTGCCCGCATTGCCATAACGAACGCACGGAAGAGCAGCGCCATCGCTATGCCGAACGTGAGCGTCAGGAAGCGCTGGCTCAGGCGCGGCGGGCCGGGCATCTGGGGGTTCGCCAGAAGTAAGTGTGGATGGGCGGGGGAGCGAAGATACTCTCGCTGAAAGGGCTTCTAGCTTTCCCCGACGAGCAAAGCGGGAGTAGGATTTTCCCGAGAAGTGCGGAGCCTGTTGCGGGATTGATATTGTCGACGCTGTTTTGTTATCTCGTACAAAACAATCCCGGAACTCGTGCCCAGATTGAGACTTTCGATCATTCCAAACATGGGAATGGAGACGCATTGTCGGCTTCGTTGGGCGGCGAGGTCGCTAATTCCTCTTGTTTCACTTCCGAACCAAACTGCCAGCTTGGCATGTTCGGTAAAATCGCCTTCGTCCAACAAAATATTGGACATGCCTTGTCGATGGGGTGATGTAACAATCGAGACGAAGTGGTTTTTTTCCAAATGTGCAAGACACTCTTCTGTGCTGCCGAAGCGTTTTACGAATGTCCATTTGACGGCGGAAACCGATAGCTTCGAGAGTTTTGGTTCGGTACGCAACTCATTCCAGTCGTCCGAGAGAACTCCACGAGGGTCAATGACGTACACTTTTTCTGCGCCGAAAGCGTTCACGTTCCGGATGACGGTTCCTATATTTCGTGGGTTTTCCGGGTCTTCGATGACAACGATAAGGTTTTTGCACCGGAAGTCTCGTATCGCATCCGCTCTTTTCCGGGCGCGTGATTTATCTGTCTGTTTGCGTTCGATCGTCACACTCAAGCCCCCACCGTACGGGCACCATATCTAGCGACGATGTCGGTTGGTGTCCAAAGCCCGGATCATGATGCATGGTCCTCCAGTAATGGAAGGCCATATATCATGATCTGTCGTCTTTTTAGTGTACTTTGAAAGATACGGCCCGGTTCAGGCTTTGGTCTTGTTATGTGATCCGGCGGGGTGGCCTGTTCAAGCGACGGCAAGACGAGGCCATGCTATTTCCTAAAGGCCAATTTCAATGATCCGCGTTGTTCTCAGCCTGATTTTTACCGTCTTTATCAGCGGCACTGCATTCGCGGGCGCCAGGCCGGAAACGTTGGAGGAGTTGACCCATAACCTCAACATTGTGCTCAACGAGGAGCTTGATGGAAAGGCATCGCTCAACGGACGGCTGATCGTGCGCGTCGAGCGTGCCTCGATCTGCAAGTCGGCGGTCTGGACACAGAGCAGCGGCGTCGGATCGCCATTGCGGCGTGATCTGCTGGAGTGGGACGAGATGTTTAATGGTGATCCTCGGATCGGGCCCCAGTCTTACTATATGATTTTCGTCTATGCCGACCATCGGAGGGACGATGTCGTGTCCATGCCTCTCACGGCGCATCCGGACCGTTTTGAAGATACGGCCGGTATCAACCTCCTGTCGTGCCAACCCCAACCCAAGCATCATCATCGCCAGTGACGATGCATGGGGCCGGCGATCCGACCGGGTTCAGGTTTTGGTTTTGGTTTTGTTGTGGGACCCGGCGGGACGGCCTCTGGGTTTCTTTTCGGGAGCTTTTTCGGCGGCCTTGTCTTTGGCTGCCTTTGCCTTTTTCGCGGCTGTGCGTTCGGCTTTTGGGGGCGGCAGGCTGGCGGCGAGCATGGCCTGTGTGATCTTGGTGGCCGTGACTTTGCGCGGCTGTCTTGCGCCCGGTGCGTCCAGAAGCGGGGCGAGGAAGCGGCCGGTATGGCTGGTTTTGCAGGCAGCGATGTCTTCCGGCGTTCCGGCTGCGACGACCTGACCGCCGCCGTCTCCGCCTTCGGGGCCGATATCAATCAGCCAGTCGGCCGTCTTGATGACTTCCAGATTGTGCTCGATCACCAGAACCGTGTTGCCCTGATCGACGAGGGTGTGCAGCACTTCAAGCAGCTTGCGGACGTCTTCGGTGTGCAGGCCGGTTGTGGGTTCATCAAGGATATAGACCGTGCGGCCGGTGGCGCGTTTGGCCAGTTCCTTTGACAGCTTGACGCGCTGGGCCTCACCGCCCGAAAGCGTGGTGGCCTGCTGGCCGAGGGCGACATAGCCCAGCCCGACCTGTTGCAGGATGGCGAGACGGTCGCGGATCTTGGGGGCGGCCTGAAAGAACGGCAGGGCCTCGTCCACGGTCATGGCCAGCACGTCGGCGATGGATTTTCCGCGGAACTTCACTTCCAGCGTTTCGCGGTTGTAGCGCGCGCCTTTGCAGGTGTCGCAGGTCACGTACACGTCCGGCAGGAAGTGCATCTCGATTTTGAGAACACCGTCGCCCTGACAGGCTTCGCAGCGACCGCCCTTCACGTTGAAGGAGAAGCGGCCCGGCTTGTAACCACGCGCTTTGGATTCGGGGAGTTCGGCGAACCAGTCGCGGATCGGGGCGAACAGGTCCGTATAGGTTGCGGGGTTGGAGCGCGGGGTCCGGCCGATCGGGGATTGGTCGATCTCGATGATCTTGTCGAGATTGTCCACGCCCTCCAGACGGTCATAGGGGAGCGGCGTCTGGCTCGATTTCATGAGCTGGCGGGACAGCGCCTTATACAGCGTGTCGATGACCAGCGTGGATTTGCCGCCACCCGAAACACCCGTGACGGCGATGAAGGTGCCGAGCGGGAAATCGACCGTCAGATCCTTGAGGTTGTTCCCGCGTGCGCCGTGCAGGGTCAGCATGCCGCTGGGCTTGCGGCGTTCGGTCGGAACGGGAATGACCTTGCGGCCTGACAGATAGGCGCCGGTGATGCTGTTGGGGTTTTTGGCGACCTCTGCCGGGGTGCCGACGGCAATGACTTCGCCGCCGAGTTTGCCTGCACCCGGTCCCATGTCGATCAGGTAGTCGGCGGCGCGGATGGCGTCTTCGTCATGTTCGACGACGATGACGGTGTTGCCGAGGCGCTTGAGGCGTTCGAGCGTGCCGAGCAGGCGTTCGTTGTCGCGCTGGTGCAGACCGATTGAAGGCTCGTCCAGCACATACAGAACGCCCGTCAGGCCCGAACCGATCTGCGATGCCAGACGGATGCGCTGGCTTTCACCACCCGACAGGGTTGCGGAGCCGCGCGAGAGGGTGAGGTAGTCCAGCCCGACATCGTCGAGGAAGTGCAGACGGTCGGTGATTTCGCGCAGGATACGACGGGCGATTTCGGCGCGCTGGGGCGTGAGGGTCGCTTCCACGGTGGAGAACCAGTCGAGCGCCTTGCGGATCGGCATGTCCGAGGCTTCGGCGATGTTGAGGTCCTTGACCTTCACGCACAGCGCCTCGGGTTTGAGGCGTGCGCCGTGGCAGGCATGGCAGGGTTTTTCGGACTGATAGCGCGACAGTTCTTCGCGCACCCACATGCTGTCCGTCTGGGCCATGCGGCGGCGCAGGTTCTTCAGCACGCCTTCGAACGGTTTGGTGACGATATGGACCTTCCCGCCATCGGTATAGGGAATGTCGATCGGCTCTTTCGAACCGTTGATGATGAGGTCACGCGTAGCGGGCTGGAGGTCGGACCAGGGCGTGTTCATGTCATCGCCGCAATGGCGGGCGAGGGCGGCGAGCGTCTGGTCATACCAGTCCGTGCTCGCACCCTTCCAGGGGGCGATGGCGCCTTCGGCCAGCGTCAGGCTGTCATCCGGGACAATCAGGTTTTCGTCAAAATGGGTTTCGGTGCCGATACCGTCACAAACCGGGCAGGCGCCCATCGGGGCGTTGAAGGAAAACAGGCGCGGCTCGATCTCCTCGATTGTGAAGCCGGAGACGGGGCAGGCGAAGCGAGACGAGAAGACGACATGCGCCGGGGCTTCCTTCTCGCCTGCACGTTTGACTTCCTCGGCATAGGCCAGGCCGTCCGAGAGTTCGAGGGCGGTCTCGAAGCTGTCGGCGAGGCGGGATTCGAGACCTTCCTTGACGACAATCCGGTCCACGACGACTTCGACGGTGTGGCGCGTCTTGCGGTTCAGCTCAGGGGCCTCGGCGATTTCGTACAGTTCGCCGTCGATTTTCACGCGGGTGAAGCCCTTGCGCGTCAGTTCGGCGAGTTCGCGCTTGCAGTCGCCCTTGCGATCCCGCACGACGGGGGCCAGCAGCATCAGGCGCATGCCGTCGGGCATGGCCATGATGCGGTCAACCATCTGGCTGACGGTCTGCGCCTCGATCGGCAGGCCGGTCGCGGGGGAATAGGGGATGCCCACGCGCGCCCAGAGCAGGCGCATGTAGTCGTGAATTTCCGTGATCGTGCCCACGGTCGAGCGCGGGTTCTTGGACGTGGTTTTCTGTTCGATCGAGATGGCCGGGGAGAGGCCTTCGATGGAGTCCACATCCGGCTTGCCCATCAGTTCAAGGAACTGGCGGGCATAGGCGGACAGGCTCTCCACATAGCGTCGCTGGCCTTCGGCATAGATCGTGTCGAAAGCCAGCGAGGATTTTCCGGAGCCTGAGAGGCCCGTGATGATCGTCAGGGAATCCCGCGGGATCGTGGCGTCGATGTTCTTGAGATTATGGGCGCGGGCCCCACGGACGCGGATCGAATGATTGTCTGGAAAGCTCACGGAGACCCCGGAATGTGGAGAAAAGGCAGTTGTGAGATCGAACGCGCTTGAATGGCGTTGGATTGTTCCCCATTAGATGGGAACTTACGCACGTATGAAAAGAACAATTCGAGAAAATTGGTTGGGACGGGAATGGCAGGCAGCGTCAACAAGGTGATTCTGGTCGGGAATCTGGGCAAGGACCCGGAAGTCCGCAACACGCAGTCGGGGTCTAAGATCGTCAACCTGACCGTTGCGACGTCGGACACCTGGAACGATCGTCAGTCCGGCGAGCGCAAGGAGCGCACCGAGTGGCATCGCGTGGTGATCTTCAACGAGCGGACGGCTGATGTTGCCGAGCGGTTCCTGCGCAAGGGGCGCAAGGTCTATATCGAGGGCGAACTTCGCACCCGCAAATGGACCGACCAGTCCGGCCAGGAGAAATATACGACCGAAGTCGTGATCGACCGCTTCCGGGGTGATCTGGTGCTGATCGACAGCAATCGCAGCGGTGGCGGCGATGATGGCGGTTTTGACACCGGTGGCGGCTATGGCGGCGGCAATGGTGGTGGCTTCGGGGGAGGAAGCCGTGGCGGCTCCGCTGGCGGTTCGGGCGGCGGCTTTGGCGGCGGTTCCCGTGGAAATGCCGGCGGGGCTTCTGGCGGCGGTCGTTCGGGTGGCAGCAACGGTGGCTGGGACGCCCCGCCGGACAACGACCTGGACGATGAAATCCCGTTCTGAGTTCAGGGCGGATTTCGGTTCGCGGATGTAAAAAGCCCCCGGATGCCCAAGCATTCGGGGGCTTTTTTATATGATGCAGACAGGAAAAAAGCCCCATCCCCGGAAGGATGAGGCTTTTTGCCGTTTCAGACTGACTGGCTTCAGGCCGTCAGAGCTGTTTCTTCTGCAGACGTCGTCACCAGATAGGGGCCTGCGGCCAGGATCTGGATGGCGAGCATACCGAGGCTGTTCGGCTGACGGGCCGTCAGGGGCAGCATGGCGTTGCCGTTCGTCCAGCGGACAGGGGTGTTTTCCTGAACATCCCAGCCGCTGAGGTCTGCGTCCGTCAGGTGCTGGTCGATGCGGATCGTGTTGCCCGAGTCGAACAGCGTGACTTCACCCACCAGAACGCCGAGCTGGCGACGGTCGTCGACGAACGGTCCGACCGTTTCGCTCGGGCTGGATGTGCGGGACACGATGCGAACGCCTGTCACGTCGGACGGGATCATGAACATTGTGCGGCCGTTGGCGCTGCGGACCTGATGGATGGTCTGGCCCGTGCTGGCGACGAGGTACAGGCCGGCGTCTTCGGTCAGGGCCGGAGCGGCAACCGTGTTCTCGAGGCCTGCTGCGATGGCGCGGGCTTCGATTTCGCGGAAGATCGGCTCGACCACGTCCCGGCTGACGGACAGCGGGGCTGCTGCGTCGTCATTCCAGTTGCGCGCGCGGCCACCCAGCGAAACGACGCTGCCGTCCTGACGGAAGGACTGGCGGTTGCCGGTGTCGAGGTAGCTTTCCGTCAGCATGCCGTCTGCCATGATGACCGAGTGTTCGGCCGTTTCTACATGGAAGTAGTCATAGACGGCGATGGTGCGGTCATAGACCACCGAGCGGCCATTCACGAGCATACGGGCCGGAATGAAACCGCCATTGATGAACAGGCAGTGTTCCGGCGTGACCAGCATGTCTTTGTAAGGCACGCCTTTGGCGAGTGCGCCCTGCATGATGCGGACCGGGTAACCGGCTTCCGCATCGGCCAGACCAGCCTTGGCGATCATGTGAGAGCGGCCGGCCCAGGTGACGGTACGCTCGACGGTTTCGCCGTTCACGAATGCCAGAACCGTGCTGCCGAGGCGCAGGGTTTCGACAGCCACATCGCCTTCCGGCGTGCGGATCATGCTGCCTGCGAGGAAGCAGGGGGCGTTGCCGTTGTCTTCTACGACCCAGCCATTGCTGCCGTCCTGAACGATGGACGCATTGGCGGCGGGGACGAAGCCGTCTGCCGTATGGATGTTGCCGAAGGTTAGCAGGCGGCCGTCAGCCAGCGTGACCTGAAGCGTGTAGGACCCGTCGGTGTTCGGCGTGTAGGTGGCAGCCGTCGGCGCGGAGGACACACCGGAGATGCCGAAATGCGTATTGGAGGACACGCCGTTGATCACGACGCCCTGGGCATTCGGCGAGTCGGTGTGCAGCAGGCCATTGGCCTGGACGTACACCGTGTTGACCGTGTTCGGATCAACATTGATGGTGTTGATGTTTTCGCCCGGAGACAGGAACAGGCTGCTGTCCTGCGACAGGTTGAGCGTACCGCCCGACACCGACAGCGGATTGGTGGCAGCGCCAAGCGTGGCGTTGATCAGGTTGATCGTGCCGGCGTTGTTGACGTTGTTTGTATCGAACACGACGTTGTTGTCGTTGTTCATGATGGTGAGGACGCCACCGTCACGGTTGGCGGAGATGCCACCAAGCTCGACCCGGCCTGCGGTGTTGATCAGGATCGTGCCGCTGTTTTCGAAACCCGCCGTCGTGAAGACGTAGCCGCTATAGGTGCTGTCGGCCTGTGCGGTGATTTCCAGCGTGCTGTTCTGCCAGACGCTGAGGCTGCGGATCTGGTTGTAGGACGGCGCGTTGGCGACGACGACGTTCGGCGTGGTGTTGCCGTAATAGCCGACGTTGACGTCAGCATTCTGCTCGCTCTGCGGAACGGCGTTGCCGCTGAAGGAATTGCCGGACGTGTCAACGACATTGCCGACACCGTCATACAGCGTCCAGTTCTTCGGATCGTACCAGTCGCCACCCGTCGCGGAGCCGGTCCAGCGCCATGTGTTGTCATGGGTGTGGTAGCTGACGGAGTTGCTGCTGTACTGCGACGTGTCGCCACCGGCTGCAGCCGCTGCGGCTGCCGTTGCGGCAAGCTGCTGGTGCAGGTCGCTGGTGACATACGAGGCCGGAGCCGTTGCGGTGCCAGCGTCTTCGATGAGCCAGCCGTTCGAGCCGTCCTGGACGATCGTGGCCTGTGCAGCAGGCGTATAGCCGTCTGCGACGTTGACCGTCGGGTAGGTGATGGCGTGGCCGTTATCGAGAGTGATCGTCAGCGTGTAGGAGCCGTCGGTGTTGGCTTCATACGTGGCGGAGACCGGCTTGGAGGAGCCACTCAGGATGCCGAAATGGGTGTTCTCGGAAACGCCGTTGATGACGGTGTTCTGGACGGAGCCACTGCTGTTGGAGAAGCGGTCGTTGACATACAGCGTATTGACGGTTGCCGGGTCGACGTTGATCGTGGAGCCTTCGCCGTACAGGTTCGCAATGAGCGTGCTGTTCTGCTGAAGGTTGATCGTGCCGCCGGAAACGCTGATGGGCGTTGCAAGAGTGCCGAGGGTCGAGTTGACGAGGTTGAGCGTGCCGTTGTTCAGCTGCGCGTCGTCAAATGTCACATTGCCGTTGTTGTTCAGGATCGTCAGGGTGCCGTCGCCCGATGTCACGCCGCCGAGTTCGACCTTGGACGGGGTGTCGATGATGACGGTGCCGTTGTTCTGCAGACCGGCGCTTGAGAAAACGTTGCCGTTTCCACCCTGTGCGGTGATCTTCAGGGTGCTGTTCTGCCAGACGCTGAGGCTGCGGATCTGGTTGTAGAGGACGGCATTGGACACGACGACGTTTGGCGTGGTGTTGCCGTAATAGCCGACGTTGACGTCAGCATTCTGCTCGCTCTGCGGGATGGGGGTGCCGCTGAACGCGTCGGAGGACGTATCAACCGGCTGACCGGCATCCGTCAGGACCCAGTTGCTGGGATCGGTCCAGTCACCGCCCGTTGCGGGGCCAACCCAGCGCCAGGAATAGTCGTGCTCGTGAAAGCTGGTTTCGCCAGTGTTGTAGCTGGCGTTGTCACTGCCGGCGGGCGTGATGTCGTCGGTGGTCGTATCGGCCATGATCAGATCTTTCCGAAAAATTTCCGGCACGGACTCGCCGGAGTGTGTTTGAGAATTGCTAACGTGTTCAATTACTGTTCGCAAGTTAATAAGGTGTAAATAGCTGTCGCACTTTCGAACAATTTTGTCATTTTTTTGTGTGGATGCCTTTTTTGCAAGGCTTGCGCAAAGCAGACCCGGAACGACGTCAATGCGTTCTGGAGTGCCGCCCCTGAGTGCCGGGTGTGGCGTGATGGCGACGCATGCGGTATGCTGGGAAAACCGAATTCTAGTGTGGTGACCTGTCTTGACCGAGCTGACCGAGCCGACTGATCTGACCCCTTCCGGCCGTCTTCCTGTGACGATCGAGGAGGAAATGCGCTCCTCCTATCTGGCTTATGCGATGTCCGTGATCGTATCGCGTGCACTGCCGGATGTGCGGGATGGTCTGAAGCCGGTTCATCGCCGTATTCTCTATGCCATGCGCGAAAGCGGCTTCACGGCCGACAAGCCCTATCGCAAGTCCGCGCGTGCGGTTGGTGACGTGATGGGTAAATACCATCCGCATGGTGACAGCTCGATTTATGACGCCATGGTCCGGATGGCGCAGCACTGGTCGATGCGCGTCAAGCTGATCGACGGCCAGGGCAATTTCGGATCGGTCGATGGCGATAGCCCGGCCGCCATGCGTTACACCGAGGCCCGTCTGGCCAAGGCGTCGTCCTTCCTGCTGGACGATATCGACCGCGACACTGTCGATTTCCAGCCGAACTATGACGAGAGCGAGAACGAGCCGAAGGTTCTGCCGGCGGTCTTCCCGAACCTGCTTGTCAATGGCGCGGCCGGTATTGCCGTGGGCATGGCGACCAATATTCCGCCGCATAATCCGGGTGAGGTGATTGACGCCACGCTGGCGATGATTGCCAACCCGGACATCGAACTCGACGAGCTGATGCAGATCATCCCGGGGCCGGATTTTCCGACGGGCAGCATCATCATGGGGCGCAGCGGCATCCGCCGTGCCTATGAGACGGGTCGCGGGTCCATTCCGGTGCGGGCACGTGCCGAGATCGAGGAAATCCGCAAGGACCGTCAGGCCATCATCATCACCGAGATCCCGTATCAGGTGAACAAGGCCACGTTGCAGGAAAAGATCGCGGATCTGGTCCGGGCCAAGGAAATCGAAGGCATTTCCGACATCCGCGACGAGTCCGACCGGTCGGGAATGCGTGTCGTCATCGAGCTCAAGCGCGATGCGACGCCGGACGTGGTTCTGAACCAGCTCTACCGTTTCACGCAGCTTCAGACGTCCTTCAGTGCCAACATGCTGGCGCTGGACGATGGCAAGCCGCGGACGATGGGGCTGAAGGACATTCTGGAAGCCTTCCTGCGCTTCCGTGAGGAAGTCATCCTGCGCCGTGCCCGGTTCGATCTGAACAAGGCGCGTGACCGCGGGCATCTGCTGGTCGGTCTCGTTCTGGCTGTTGCGAATATCGACGAGGTCATTGCGCTGATCCGTGCGGCCCCGGATGCTGCAACGGCGCGTGAATCGCTGATGGCGCGTGAGTGGGATGCGTCTGAAGTTATTCCGCTGCTCGAGCTGATCCACGACGAAGGCAATGTCATCATCAATGGCAAGGTCCGTCTGACGGAAGCGCAGGCACGCGGCATTCTTGAGCTGCGCCTGCAGCGCCTGACGGGCCTTGAGCGCGAGAAGATCCAGGGAGAGCTGGGGGACGTCGCCGTCAAGATCGGCGAACTGCTCCAGATCATCGAGAGCCGCCCGCGCCGGATGGAAGTCATGCGCGAGGAGCTTCTGGCGGCCCGTGCGGAAGTTGCGACCCCGCGTGCGACGGAAATTTCCGATGCGCTCGGCGACCAGACGGATGAAAGTCTGATCGAGCCGGGGCAGATGGTCGTGACCATCACGCGCGACGGCTTCATCAAGCGGACCCCGCTGGAAGTTTTCCGGTCGCAGAACCGGGGTGGTCGTGGTCGGACGGCTTCGGGGCGTCGCGGCGATGACGTGATCATCCGCAGCTTCAACGCGCATACGCATCAGTGGGTGATGTTCTTCTCGTCTGGTGGCAAGGCCTACCGGATGAAGGTCTGGCATCTGCCGGAAGCCGCGCCGACCGCCAAGGGCCGGGCGCTGGTCAACCTGCTGCCGGAACTGGGAACGGATTCCATCACGGCGGTTCTGCCGCTGCCGCAGGATGAGGAGCTGTGGGACGACCTGCACCTCGCTTTCGCGACGGCCAGCGGCAATGTGCGCCGGAACCGTCTGAGCGATTTCCGCAATATCCGTGCCTCTGGCCTGATCGCCATGAAGCTCGACGAGGGGGATTCCCTCATCGGTGTGGCCACGTGTCGGGAAGGTCAGGATGTGTTCCTGGCGACGAAGAACGCGCGCTGCATCCGCTTCCAGATCACGGACGAGACGCTGCGCGTGTTTGCCGGCCGTGGCAGCACGGGCGTGCGTGGCATCCGTCTGGGTGACGGGGATGCGGTAATTTCGCTGTGCATCCTCAACCATGTGGATGCCAGCGTCGAAGAGCGTTCGGCCTATCTGCGGATGGCCAATGCCAAGCGTCGTGCCGAAAATGCGGCCCTGGACGACAGTTCCGAAGACGAGACGGTGTCTGGTGACGAGGAAACCGTCGAAATCACCGGCGATCTGACGCAGGAGCGCTTCGAGGAGCTGGAACAGCAGGAGGAAATCCTCCTGACCGTTACCGATGGCGGCTATGGCCGTCGTTCTTCGGCCTATGATTACCGCGTGTCTGGCCGTGGCGGTCAGGGCATCACCAATATGACCTTCTCCGCGAATCGTCGCGGCAAGGAAGTGGTGGGCACGCTGCCGACGCTTGATGGCACGGACGTCATGCTGGTTACGGATACGGGGCGTCTGATCCGTCTGCCGGTCTCGCAGGTCCGTGTCATGGCGCGTCAGGCCAGCGGTGTGACGCTGTTCCGCCTGAATGACAGCGAAACCGTCATCTGCGTCTTCCCGGTTCTGGAAGATGACACGGAAGAGGGCGATGCCGACGAGACTGTGGTCTCTGAAGCTCCCGCCGCAGGTGATGATGCTGCACCTGACGCCTGAGGCGCGGACGGATCCGCGTGTCGGGTTTTATCCCGGCACGTTCGATCCGGTCACGTTCGGGCATCTGGACATCATCCATCGGGCCTCTGCGCTGTTCGACCGGCTGCTGGTCGGGGTGGCGGTCAATGAAGGCAAGCAGCCGCTTCTGGATCTGGAGGCGCGACTCTCGGCTCTACGGCATGAGGTGGACAAACTGCCGCATGGGGAGCGGATCGAGGTTGTTGGCTTCGATACGCTTCTGGTGGATGCTGTGCGTCAGGCGGGCGCGGGCACGGTTGTGCGCGGCCTTCGGTCCGGGGGCGACTTCGATTATGAGAGTCAGCTTTCTGGCGCATTGCGTCGTCTGGCCCCGGAAATCGAGACGGTTTTCCTGCTCTCTTCCGAAGAACATCGCAGCACGGCCAGCCGTATCGTGAAGGAAATCGCGCGGTTGGGGGGAGATATTTCACCCTTCGTCAGCGAAGATGTTGCACATATCGTCTTGTCGAAACTGGGCCGAGGGCCGACATAGGAACCTTCAACGATTTCTGGAAGGTTCCAAGATGTCCGATACTGCAGTGCCCGACGGCAACAAGCTGGTTTTCGAGCTCAAGACTGGCAAGGTGGTCATCGAGCTGCGCCCCGATCTGGCGCCTCTGGCTGCCGAGCGCCTCAAGCTGCTGGCCAGCGAGGGGTTTTATGATGGCGTGAAGTTCCATCGTGTGATCGAAGGCTTCATGGCGCAGGGCGGCGATCCGACGGGAACCGGCACGAGCGGCAGCTCCTATCCGGATCTCAAGGCCGAGTTCACGAATGCCGCCAAGTTCGAGCGTGGCACGGTTGGCATGGCCCGCACGATGGCCCCGAACTCCGCCAACAGCCAGTTCTTCATCATGTTCGCTGCCAGCCCGCATCTGAACGGTCAGTACACGATCGTCGGTCAGGTGACTGAAGGCATGGAATATGTGGACCAGCTCAAGCGCGGTTCCGGCGCGGGTGGCGTGGTCAAGGACCCCGACATCATCGTCAAGGCATATGTCGAAGCCTGAATCTTGCCGAAAAGCGGATTTCAGAAAAGCCGGTGCAGTGATGCGCCGGCTTTTTTGTTGGGTTTTCCTGACAGCGTCAGCTCCGTTTCATAAAGAAAAAGGCGCCCTGTAACGGGGCGCCTTTCCTGTGGAGGGATCTGAGGGAGGGTGTCAGAAGCTGGCGTTGATCCGGCCGTAATAGTAACCGCCGGTGATGGGGACCTGCAGCGAGAACTGGTCGTAGATCTGGGCGCCGCGGGAGTTGTTGATCTGCGGAACGCGACGGGGGCGGACGTTGAAGACGTTGTTCGCACCGAGCGCCAGATGCCAGTGGCTGTTGAAGCGGTAGCCGACTTCGATATCAGTCAGCCAGCGCGGCGTATTCTTGAACTGCGCAAAACAGCTGTTGGAATAGGCCAGCTTGCCGCCGCTCGGGCAGGTGAGCGTCTTGTCCGTCCAGTCAGAGTAGGTCAGCATGTCCGTGGTCTCGCCGTAGCGGGTCTGACGCACGTTGAGGTCCCATTTCCCGATCGTATAAAACGCGTTCAGGATGATCTTGCTGCGCGGATAGGCGGTCGTGATGTAGCCGATGTTCTGCGCGTTCAGCAGTGGATTGCCGTTGGTGTCCGTTCCGTTGTGGTGCAGACGCGTCCGGTTCAGGTCCAGCGCCATGCTGAGGTTGAGGTTGCCAGCATTGTGGAAGCGGAACATGTAGTCCGCCTTGATGTCGAGACCCTGCGTGCGGGTGCTGGCGCCGTTGGTCATGTAATAGGCGGAGACGTTGTCGAGCGTGATGCTGTTCAGAGGCAGGGAGTATCCCATGGCTTCGATGGCATCGACGGCGGGCTGACCATTGACGGTACCACCGCCTACGATCCGGTCACGCAGATTGATCTGATACACGTCTGCTTCGACGTGGAAGTTCTTCACGGGCTCCAGGACGATGCCACCGCTGGCGCTGACGGAGCGTTCCGGCTTCAGGGCGCTGGCGCCGAGAATGCGGGCGGCCGTTGAGTTGACGGGCAGCAGACCGGAGGCGCCGGTCGGGTCCACGTTCATGGCGCTGTAGTGCTGTTCGGCCAGCGTCGGTGCGCGGAAGCCGGTGCTGATCGTGCCACGGATCGCAATGCGCTTGCTCACGTCATAGCGGGTCGAGACCTTGCCGTTTTCCGTGTTGCCGACATCCGTGTAGTGCTCGAATCGTCCTGCGAAATCGAGATCCCAGTGCGGGAGCGGGTGGAAGTCGCCATCGACATAGGCGGCCCAGATGTCACGGCTCCAGTTGCCGGCGCTGTTGGGGCCGAGGCCGGCATAGCCCTGCGTGCCGCCCAGTTCATAGGAGGGCGGGGTGCCTGCCTTGATTTCATAGGTTTCGAGGCGGTGTTCGCCACCGAAGGCCAGCGTCATGGGAACGACGTTGGCGATATTGAAGTGACGGCGGAAGTCCAGATTGTTGGTCCACTGTGCCATGCGATAGGTTTCGGCACGCGTTGTATTGGGGGACCAGCCGCAGCCATCGGTCGAATAATAGGACGAGCTCGGGTCGGTTGAGCACGTGCTGGCGAGCATGCCGGTATTGGCGGTGTTCTTGTTGCCAATCTTGTTGCCATCGGCGCCGTATGTGGTGCTCAGATCCCAGTCGAAGCCCAGGAAGTTGTCTCCCTTGAGGCCCAGCGTGGCGGCGTAGTCGTTTTCTTCCGACGTTTCGAGCGGGGAGAAGCCCGCCGGATACATGCTGGGCGCGATGACGGGCGTGCGGTAGTTTTCATATGCTTCGCCGTGGCGGTGCATATAGGTGATGAGGCCGTAGAAATTCACGCCTTCGGTGATGGTCTTGCCAAAGTCGATGGCGAGGCTTTCGCGGGTTTCTTCCGGCGTGCTCATGATCTTGTTGGAATTGGTCGGCACGTTCATCGCATTCGGAACAATACCGTTATAGTAGCCCGTTGTGGTGGCGTTGGTGGGCCAGCTTCCGATCAGGCGGTGATCCTTTGCGCCGACGACCATGTGATCCGTGTGATAGACTTCGCCGCTGAGGTGCAGGTAGCCGTCACTGCCCCATTTCACACCGCCATCAGCGCCGACCTTGTACTGCCAGCCGTCGCCGTTATAGGCGTTTGCGCCGGTCTGCACGGTGGTCTGCATGCCGTGGGCCTGCTTTTTGGTGATGATGTTCACCACACCGGCAATCGCGTCCGAGCCGTACATCGCGGCCGCGCCGTCTTCCAGCACTTCGATGTGGTCGATGGCATTTGCGGGGATCGTGTTCAGATCGGCGCCGGTGGAGCCGAACTGCGGACCCGCGTCGGCTGTGATGTTTGCGGTGTTGTGGCGGCGCTTGCCGTCCACCAGAACCAGCACTTCGTTCGGGCCGAGACCGCGCATCTGGATGGAAGATGTCAGGGCCGCAGAATCCGCGCCCATCGCCACCACGTTGATGGAAGCATAGGTCCGGGTCAGGGCGTCCGAGAGGTTCAGCATGCCGGAGCGGCGGAGCGTCGCGGCAGAGACCACGGTGACGGGGGACGTGCTTTCGCGGGCCTTGCGGTTCGTCGCGTGGGTGCCTGTGGTGACGTTGATCGTCTCGGCTTCACCCGCGAAGTTGACTTCGGTCTTTTTCTTGCGCGGTGCGGCAGTCGCCGTCTTCGCGACTGGAGCGCTGGCGGGGTGTGCGGTTGCGTGAGTGCTGCTGCCGGTCCGGGCAGTGTGATGACGGACAGGGTGAGTGGTTGTTGTCGCGGCAAGAGCGGACATACACGGGATGACGGAAACGGCTGTTGTTACAAGCAGGGAGATGCGGTGCCGGGATTTCATTATTACTCTTTGTACCTCCATAAGACACCGCCCTTGGGTTCAGAGGGGGGTTCAGGAGAGTAATGATAAAAACTCGTTACATGAAAGTAGCAAAAACGATTTCTGAAACAGTTTTTCTTCCTGTTGCAGGTTGGCAACAAAGAGGTTTTACGGTCCGGATTAGGGGAATGAAATTTCTGGTAGGTACTTTTCGGAGAAATATAGTTTTGTTTGTTTCACTGTGTGTGAGAAAGGCGGTTTGCCAGCTCTGTTTTATGTTATTTGATCGTATCGGATATGGTTGGCGGGCATAAGAAAGCTGCGGCCGTTCCTGTTCGGTAATGGGCGCTGTCGATCATTCAGATCAGTCGTCCAGACGCACTGTCCGGTTGCGTTTGATGCCTGCCCGGTGGGACTTCCCATCCAGACGTCGCTGTCTGGCGGCCTTTCCGGGGCGTGTGGCGACGCGGAACGCCGGACGATGGGCGGCTTTCCGGATCAGTTCTGCCAGACGTTCGATGGCGTCTTCGCGGTTACGCTGCTGTGTCCGGAAGCGACGGGCGGTGATGATGATTTCACCATTCTGCGTGGCCCGGCTGCCAGCCAGTTCGATCAGGCGGGTTCTGATCCGGTCTGGCAGGGCGGGAGATCGTGCGGCGTCGAAGCGGAGCTGGGCGGCCGTCGCCACCTTGTTGACGTTCTGCCCGCCGGGACCTGACGCCAGAATATAGGTCACCTTCAGTTCGTCGTCTTCGAGTGCGAGACCGGGAAGAATCTGGATTGGCATCTGTTTCTTCCTTTCCGGGCTGAAAAGCGGCGTCTGGGATGTGGAGGTAGAACGTGGGGCGCCCATAGCCTCTTTTGCGGGGAGAAGCCATGTCTGGAGAAATGTTGGACCTGTTTTTCGCGGCTGTGAGGTTGACGCCCTTATGGGTTGTGGGGTAGCCAGCGTGCGGATGAACCGGTAGCTCAGTTGGTAGAGCATTCGACTTTTAATAGGTTCTCCCTCTCTCCTAGAAAATATCAAATCCTATAAGTGCTTGATTTTGCTTGTGGTTGTCCTTTTTGGGAACTGACAGCACGCTTAGCAAAGCCCTAGCAAAGCATTCTTTAACGCTTTCTGGGTTAAGCAAACTCAAGGGGTTAAGCGCGATGAAGCAAAGTAGCAGCAAAGACAGCCGACCATTAGCACGTCAGCCTAAGCAACCCTTCACACTGTATCAGCAGTCAAATACCAAAAACTGGCTCGTTCGATTCTCCATCAAAGGCAAAGGCCAGCAGCGTAAGAGCCTCGGTACCGACGATCACAATCATGCCTATGCACTTGCCTCGCGTTTTTATCACGAGTGCTTGATACGGGCAGAGCAGGGGCTGGCGGTAAAGACGAAAAGCGTCCGTGGGATTGCTGCGGATTGGTTAGCCGTCGGAAAGCTAACGAATCCAGAGAAGACAGCCCTAACACGTTACATCGTTGGTTTCTGGGGAGAAGATAAGCCCGAATCTATCACGAGCCGGACTATTGCGAAGTTTCAAAGATGGCGCGAGACCTATTGGATTGATGGCCCAGGACGCGATGTCAAATATGTCGAGTATGAGCGGGACGGCAAAAGTGTAAGAAGACCGCCGACTCGTAAGATACCATCTGAATCGACCCGACATGCAGAAGAGATCGTTCTCCGCAAGTTTCTTAAGTTTTGTCTCAATGAGGGCTACATCAATCGCATTCCCGAGTTCGAGAAGACAAAGGTATCAATCAACGCCCGTCCAAGTTTCACCGAAGATGAGATGACGGCATTGATCAATCACCTGCTCAATGGTGTCACGAGATCGAACGGCGATGAGAAGAAATACTACGAAGCTTATATGCTCGCCGTATATGTCGAGACAATGCGTGGTTCAGGAATGCGTCCAACGGAATGCCAGCGATTACGCTGGTGCGATTTCAAAGGCATAAACTTCCTTGAGCCCAAGGAGCATTCTGCCGACAAGTTTGGCATACAGGTTTATGGCAAAGGGAAAGAAGGTCGAACATTAGTGCCTTGGCACAACGTCGGGTTCTTTCTCAACACGCTTTATCTCCTACAAGTTGCTCGCGGTCTTCCGATGGAAAAGACGTCGTATGTGTGGCGGCACGTCGATGGCAGTCGTGTGAAGACATTCAATGACCAGATCGTTGAAGCTCTCACTGAATGTGGTTTGCGAACCGATTACAGAGGTCATCGACGCACCTCGTATTCATTCCGTCACTACTACATCACTCGGATGCTCAATGAGGGTGCCGACATTCATCTCATCGCGCGCAATGCCGGGACAAGCGTGAAGATGATCGAGGAATGGTACGCACATCGAGCAGTCGAACAGCACGCCGACAAACTCCGGCCTGCTTCAACGAACATAGATTTTACCGAGCATTCGAGCAGAGAGCCGAAGATCGAGTTTACCCTCAAAGATTAAGCACCAGAGCAGTAGCGTTATCCAAGCCCAGCGAACGTCACTCACTGGGCTTTTTCTATGTCCGGCTTCCCTGCTACTCGCGGTCACCGATCTCCAGCGAGTGATGATCTGAGGGCATTACCGCGCCATAGCCCCTGCTTTCCTTTGCTAAACAGGATAGCAAAGCAAAAAAGTTTTGGTTCGGTTTGTCCCGGATTTTGGCCGTTTTCATTCGATTGAGCATTTCTATAGACCAGTGGAAAGGAAGTAAAAAGTCCTTTTATGGCCACCTTTATTGTGTCATCTACAATGATATCAGCACGGAACAACGTCTGATCTTGGTTCTAAGCCAAGTATTTTTCACATATAAGCAAGGAGGCCGTAATGGCTAAAGTAAATCTGCGTGCGGATACCATTGTTGTGTCTGCAAAATCCCTCGAAGTTGAGACGGAAATGGCACTCGGTAGCCTCAATAGCATTCTGTCGATGGCAAAGCTCACACTCGATGAAGAGACCAAATCTCTTTATCTCAAAGGTAAAGAGTTTGCGGCTCGCTGCTACGCAGAAGAAGAGCGGGCGCGTGATCGGTTGATTAGCCAGATTGCGAATGCTTATGCACTCGGATGCAAACTGTTCGAGATGTCGAGCGCAGAGCGTAATATGCTTTACGCGACACATGGGCTTGCTGCGCCGGCCGAAAACCAAAACAAGTGGCTCCCGGTCATCCGAATGTATTTCGGTCGTTTCGATGCGGATAAACTGATCAACTATCCGGTAATTGGGAAATATCCTAAGTTTATTCGAAACCCGAGCCACGACAAGAATGCGTCGGTGCTCGCATATCTTGATCGGTACGACGTCGAGGCTGATAAGGCGGCTGATTTCATCCGTGACTTCAACGAGACCGATAGTAACGACAAGGCTTATCCGAAAGGTCTTGTGGGGATCAGAAAGGCGGAGAGGGATATCAATAACCCGTCCGTCGAGATGCGGAAAATCAAACGAGCCGACGACCTCAAACGTAAGGCCAAAACCTTGCCTGAAAAGCCGATTGGGTCTCTGACCTCAGATACGCTCGTGGTGGTTTACGGCTTGAATGTCGGGGGCAAGTTTCGCATTCTCGGAGAGTTGTCTGCTGCAATGTCTATGGCTCTCAAAGCCGTTGAGGCCACGAATACTTGTCCCCCGGAAGAGGAAAAGCAGCCTCCACTAACAATAGTAGAGGGGGAACCCACTCCAGCGGAGGTAACTCTGAAAGGAGCCGCGTAATGGGCAATCCGTATGTAACGAAGGAGGAGGGCAGCATTGCTGCCCTTGTTCCTGTCTATAACTGCCTACATGCGCTTCGTTATACCGAAGAACACACAGTTAAGTGGGAAACGTTCGTCAAACTGGGTGTCCTCGATGAGCAGAAGATGACTGCCGAGCGGGACAGATATGAGCAGGATAGAAGAGATCGGCATCACGCCCGAACGTTGTATCCTGATCTTTCTGGCGAAGCTGAGACGTACTTTCGGAAGGTGTCAGATACAGTGGCGTTTTTCGCCAAGAAGAAGAGGTCGAGGGGCCGCAGCCGAGGGAGCACGGTAGCCAGGACCTCTGCCAGTCACCTAAAGCGCGTGAGCGATGAAAAGGATCTTGTTCGCAAGCACGAGACGGTCCTCGAAGATGCTCAAGGTATCTGGGAAGAAATGACAGCGCAGGAGCAGTTATTCTTCCGAGAACCTAGGGAAGGCGAGATAGAGGCAACTCTTCATGTTCCCGTGATGGTCAGAAAAAGCGATTATGAGCTTACTGGTTCAGGAGAATCTGAAAAAGAGATCCTGAACAGGACTTTCATCGGAATCGTGGAGGATTACCTTAATGTATATGAGAAACCTCCAACGCAGGATCTAGGTCTACTGCTCGACCTTAGAGGGTGGTTAGCCAAGCTGAGATCAAACGACTGAATGAGAGCTCGTGACCACTTGTCACGATCTTATTCATATGTTGCACAACAACTTATATAAGGAGAGCCGTCGGTACTCATCTAGAGATATTTAATAGACACTATTACTACTGTAAGTAGTAACAGAGTCCAGTAAACACCCCCAGATGAATAACGAAAAATCTAAACCGGGCTTGACGCCCGCGTCTTTTCGCTTTGCTCAAAGACGCGTCGCGTCATCCGGGTTTTCGGTCTTACGACCTGAGTCACCGGATGCCTACGGCGTCATTGCTCGCTCTAGCTCGCCAGTCCTGTACTTGTTGTCTTAGCCCTCCGGGCGCTCGCTACGCTCTGCGCTCCGTAAGGCTAAGAATTTGCTCGCGCTGAGCGCAGGTAAACCGGGACGCCCCTGAATAATGACACCTAAAGAAGCCCCAAAGTATAAATAGATATAAGAACAAAAGCTGATGGGACCAACCAATGCCATCGCGCATTGGTTCTCATCAGACGTAGTTCACAAAACCTTCTTTCTAAATGAACCCCTGATGAGCCCGTGGTTGGTCCCCTCATCAGGGGTTCTGCGCATTTAGAGAGGACTAACCAATGATTTTACATGAAAACACAGTTAAGCTTTTGAAGAAAAAGTTTCAATTCGCACAAGCATACCAGCGCAAAATGAACATTCATTTCGATCTTACCTTCGAAGATTACAAGAAGCTCTGGGTCAAGAACGTTGATGCCCTCATTCATCTCAACAACGCAGTTCTTCATGCCGTCGCACACGGAACTAACCAGACAATCAAACTGGATTACTGCCTCACATGGAAACCTCTTTACGTGAGAACAGGCGCGCCTATGAACATGCAAACGGCATGGATCAGATCAGCAGAAGAATCCAAGAGGGATTGCCGCTTGAAGCAAGGTGAGAAGAAGACCGAAAAAGCTAAGGCGAAACTTCGCAGACCTAAGGCCCCTTGGAGTGAAGAACGCAAGGCTAATCGTGCAGCAGCGATGAAGGGACGTAAAAGGGGTTCCTACAAAATCAAATAATAAACATGAAATAGGATACCCCATAAACTATCGACTTACTTGTTTTTTGTTCTAAATGATATTTTATATATCACATCATCCCACTTCCATTAGGCATGTTTACTATGTAGAATCCATCCTCTCTTTTGTTTATAGGATTATTTTCTTTAGTTATCCTCCACAATCTAGTATTTAGATTTTTTCTTTTGTCAGCCCCACCAGCATCATAACCATGCACCCTTAGTAAATGCAGTATGCTATCAACATCCATAGGGCCATTCATTTGAATAAAATGTATAACAAAAGATTCTAGTTCTTTTTCACTAATCCTTTGTAATCCATCAGATGGCGTGTCATCGACTTCGTTATTATATATATCATCAAGATATTTGAAAATAGTTTCTATGGAAACTTCACTATACTTAGATAAATCGTATAGCATCTTATCCAACTCAGCCATTTCAGCTTGAAGCTTTCTTCTTCGATTTGCAATATTCTCCATCGCTATCACAAGCGGATTTTCAGCCATACTTACCCCCTTTGAAGCGCCAAACGCACTCCACAAAAAGCAATAGCACCTACAAATACGGGAACAAATAAAAATCTTAATCCGCGAATATGAAGGCTTGCAATCAATCCGGGAGTATGAGACATCTGATCTCGGCCTTAAAAACGAAACAGGCCTGCCCTCGAGTACCAGTCGAAAGCAGGCCTATCTCGTTTTGCGGGGCAGCCACTATGTTAGGCATGGCTGCCAGATGCACCGGATAATCCAGCGCAGTGTGTTTGAACGCCGCTACGTTACGACATTCCTATGTATTGCTCAATGCCTCACACCACCCCAGTGGGAGCACGAGGATGTCTAAAAAATCCTTTCCGCCCGCACCAACCGGTTATCGGTATGTGTTTCGCCCTTGGCGTACATGCCCTATCACCGGCGATAAGCTCTACGCGAAAGCGTATGGCTTGCGTGCGTGGCCCATCTTAGTCGCAGAGTAAGATGGACATAGAAAACCCGGCCAACGAGCCGGGTTTTCTATTATTTAAGAGCCCCGTACAGTGCGGCGCAAGACCTCCAGCCCATGTATGCTACCCCAGAGAGACGGCATTCTATGACGCTCACTGACTAGAATCTACTCCCACTTCTCCTACATGATGATCGCGCATGAACTGCCAGAGTTGAACAGCAGCATCAGCGAGATGCTCGTCTGGATGCTCTATGCAATAGGTATGAATCCAACTCTTACGCCATTCGTAGGACGACTTCTCACCGATAGTAACGTTGATAGGAGCATCGGATTTTCGCGTAACCATCGCCCAACTGACTTGCCCATAGTTTAAGCCAGTGAGCAATCCTCCAACGTAACTATCAATCTGAAGCCGCCGACCATCATTTTCATCAGGCTTTCTATCGACCTCGATAACCTGCGCACATCGGATTACCGGTCCAAAAACATAAACATTCGTGGGTACCTTAACGCCAGCCCCATAGGCGAATGTTGCTCCGCATAAGATGCTCGTGCCAACAAAGTTCGTGATATGATTTTTGAAGTCTCTCTGATTACACTTCATCGGCTATCCTCACCCGAGACAAGCGGTTAACGCGCGAGAACCCCCCGCCCAAAAACCTGACACACGCCATATAACACAGGGTCTCGGGTTATTATCGCATCCGCAAACTTGGCTAGGGTTCATTATTCGAGTAAACCTATCTTCAATCACGGAGTAGCGCCCTAGTTAGAACTTCGCTCTCCGCTTGAAAACAATGTTTTCTCGGAGAGTTAGATATGGCGACTGATCTTGGTGCTTTCTTATTGGGTGCCATTAGCGGGCAAAACCTTCCAGCAATCTGGCGCATGATACCAGATGGAGTGAAAAGTCGGTGTGGGCAAGGCGTTGACCGCTTAACGGGTAGACTTACCCGCAAATGGGATCAAGAAGACAAAAAAGAAAACGCAGATGTCGATGACGACATCAAGAGAGAAAGCAATAAGTCAGAAGTTCAAAAGCACGTTCTTGAGCTGCTTGCTCCAGATATGGCGAAGACAATATCTGGTGATCCCGATTTGATGGAGCGCGCCATCGTTGAAACGATGGGCGATGCTTACCGCAAGCAGGAAAACAAAGAAGCTGTAGCGGAAGAAGCTCTCAAAGATATTGGAGAAAAACATACAGATAGCTCCGATACAAGTGAGGCCTTGGATGAAGACTGGCTCAACTTCTTCTCATCATACGCAGAAAAAGCCACCTCAGAACGCACCCGACAGCTTTGGGGCCGTATTCTTTCCGGCGAAGTGAGACACCCGGGCCGCTTTTCTTTACCAACCTTACGACTTTTGTCTGAGATTGATCAGAAAACTGCGGCGAGTTTTGTTGAAATCTCGTCATTTGCCATAGGGAATGCGATTTATTTTCCAAATGAATATAAGTCTGAACACTTCTCAGATCTCTTACGACTAGAAAATGCGGGACTAATCAACGGCATTAGCTCCCGCCTTACAGCAGTAATACAACAAAAATCTGATGCCCCGGCACATTTAATAGTTGACGATTTTATTGTAATAATAAAAACAAACGAGAATAAAATAAAGGAAAATGTAGAGATAGCCGCAATACCCCTTACTGATACAGGTTTAGAACTTATAAAAATCATTGATAAACCACAAAGCAATCCTAACAAAATCTCTAAGTTAGAAGCGGTACTGAAAGAAAATATTTCTATCTCAGGATACTCTATCCATAAGATACTACACAAACTCGGAAACAACGTACAATACGAGAATAATCCAATGTCCTCTTGGGATAGAAAATAAACACCAAATCTCATCATAACCTCCTAGTTTGGGAAACAAAGGTCAGATGAATCTCAATAGTAGTCAAAAAATAAAGCACCAAAGCCTCCGTTTATAGATCCGTTAAGGATTATATGAACAGCCGATACATGAAGACATCGTTATTCATACAATATTGTGCTCTAAAAAGCCCCATTCGGATTTTCCAGCTTTCGTGTGGGCATCATATTTCGCGCTACAACGCCTCATACCCTCCTTAGCTATGTTGGATACCCCACAGAACCTCGACGCTACTGCACGGCGCTCTCAGAGCGCCGTGCAGTAGCGTCTGAATTGTCACTTCGACTGTAGTCCAATCTGCGTCTTAAAAAATATTCAAAACAATAAGTAAGAGCAGAAGAAACCAATGTCCAAGGAGACAAAGCATGGATTACGAAAAGACCATCAATTTTAAGCCCGTCACGGTGAACAAGAGAACACTCGATAGCATCACTGTCGAACTCCCAAGCACAGTTCAGTGGGAAGCGGCTATCAAGGGTAAGACCGGATCAGACGGGGAACTACTACCCGGCAAATCAACCGAGTTCATGGTTGATCTTGTGGTCCAGTGCAGCGGCGAGACCGCACTTGCAGTTAAGAGCCTATGGCGCTGGGTTCTTGTGGATGCCTTTCGTTTTTTGACGGTAGCACCAGAGCAATCTGGGGAAGAAGCAACCGGGACATCAGACGAAACCGGGAACGAGTGACACGCAGCCTCGCAATGAGGCTCAACTGGACGCGGGTTCATCCCAACGATCCCCTCGGTATCTGGAACATGCCGGTCAGAGAACTCCTTGAATGGAATGAGTTCGTGGCGGAGCAGGACCGAAAGAACGAATAAGTAGAAATGAGGCCATAGACATTCCCTTCAACAAGTATGGGCTGCTCGACCGTCTATGGCCTCATCTGAAAGGAATAGATGGAATCAGCCCCTCTCCCGAACGCAGATAAGACAATCTCGAACGATGGCTTGACGCTCATTCAACGCTTCGAAGGTCTAAGCCTCAAAGCCTATAAAGATATCGCCGGTATACTCACGATTGGATACGGCCACACCGGCTCGGATGTGAAACCCGGCATGGTGATTAGCCCACAACAGGCACACGAACTACTGGCCCGAGATGCGAGCTTTGCCTCTGCTATCGTTAGGGCGAACGTCACCAGAGAACTGAGCCAGGGCGAATTCGATGCCCTCACGTCATTCGTGTTCAACATTGGTCCCGGTCGTCCGGGGGTTCGAGACGGCTTCGTGTGGCTCAAGAATGGCGAACACTCCACGTTATTGAAGCTGGTCAACTTCGGCCTACCCAAGCAAGCCGCCGATGAAATACTGGCGTGGAATAAATCCAATGGAAAATCAGTTCTGGGGTTAACCCGAAGAAGACAGGCAGAGCGCAAGCTATTTCTCACAGGAATAGTCAAGCCTATTTAAGTACGCATATAATGAATAGCCGCCTCCAATAAGTAAAATAGCGCAACATAAAACCAGAGCAATTATATTTTAGGAGACTGGTAATGTCATATAATATGAATAAAAGAGATATATTCAAGGGAACTTCATTAATTACTCAGCATAAGACTGAATACAATACATGGCACGCCATGAAACATCGCTGCACAAATCCGAAGATGGTCCGATATCAGGATTACGGCGCAAGAGGGATCACCGTCTGTAAGGAATGGCTAGACCCGCAATATGGCTTCTCGCATTTCCTCTGCGATATGGGCTGCAAGCCGTCACGTCATTACTCGCTGGATCGCATAGATAACGGGGCAGGCTACCGTCCTGATAACTGCCGTTGGGCTACCAGCAAAGAGCAATCCGCGAATAAGAGACCTAGCCGACGATCCGGCACACAGATTAGCAAAACACCTTACACCTATCAGGGCTGCACAAAGACTTGGAAGGAATGGTCAGATCTGTTCGCGATCTACTCGTGGAAGACGACATGCGAGAAGAAGAACCTCGGCCTCACTTTCGAAGAAGCGATGGGCCTGACAGGTCGCAGCAAACAGGGCCGCAAGCCAAAGGCATCAGCATGATACACCAGCAGTTACCGGATGGCTTCGATGCCCTAGATATCGAGCAGCAGAACATCGACCTATTGGATGGTCTCTATCACGTCATATTCCCGAAACCCAAACTGGCAAGCCTAGAGACGATGGAACAGGCAGTCTCGTGGTGTAAGATCAAAGGCCTCAGGATCAGATATATGTCTGATCTGACCTACGACAGACTGTCACCTGACCGGGATATCGTCTGGCTATCAGCAAGAGCAGAGTTCGGTGAAACTCTTTGGTTCCATCATCCCAGTGATGCGATAGCCTTCAAGTTAGCCTTTGCGTGAACCAGAAGCCGGTGGATCAAAAAACCATCGGCTTTCTTTTTGGCCACCAAGGCATTGTGGGTTCTCGGCTAGTGTCTTTTCGGTATGGCAGTTGATGCACAGACACATAAAATTGCTCTCGTCATACTGGAGGTCCGGTCGGTCCTTAACAGGTATGATATGATCGACGTGAAGGACCGAGGTAGCCTCTGTAGTGAGTACCCCCTTCTCCCAACATTTCACACAATAGGTATGTCGGTCTCGGTATTCGCGAGAAACCTTCCGCCATCTATTATCGTAAACAGGAGCAGTCTCTACCTTCTTCTTCAATGTTGGGACTGACACTCGTTTTAGCTGTCTGACTTTCTTCATTATGAACCTTAATAAGTATGATTATTACTATTTAAGGTGAAATCATGATTGTTAAGATACTAAAGACTCTGAATCCAAAGCTCATTGAAGGCCAGACAAAGAGTGTTCGCAAGTTCATCGGTGAGAAACTCATCGAGGACGGAGATGCGGAGTTCGTAGCCAGCGAACGTGATGATTCTGACCTTCTGTCGAAGTGAGGTGATTCATGTATACCTATCGCCAAGTCACCCCGACGAAGTGCCCGGTCGATCCGCTATTGATGCGAAAGGCTTGCTCACTACAAGACCCATCACGAATGGCTCTCATGCAGAGTTATGCAGAGATGGCCACCCAGTATATCGAAGGCGTTATCGGTGAACTCCTCGTCAGCGCACCAGTGAAATGGACAATCGCCAGAACACCGAATGAAAACTTTAACCACTACTTCAAAGCCTTGATGATGCCGACGATGTCCTTCGGCGGTAACTCATTCCTCACTGGGCAATGGATCAACCTACCCGGAAGAGCAACCAGTCTTGATAGCATGGTGATGTCGAGGCCCGCACAAGCCGATCAGACATTGGTAGAGAACGTCGATTATTTCACTGATCTCAACTCCAAACCGGCACGTTTCCAGCTCTCTTGGAACCAAGATATCTACGACGAGATGGCCCTATTCTCTTCGATAACGGTCAACTTCACTGGTGGTATCGCTGACAGCCCAGAGACGGTTCCGATGGATATCCAGATGGGCATCATCGAGATAGTCAAAAACATGATGTATTCTGGCGGATCAATGACGATGGACATTGATTCTCCGATGGTCCAGTCGATCATCAGAAATCATCAGAGAGTCTCGTTCGGTAGCAGGTGGTAAGCATGGCCGTAACGAGAAAAGACCTGCAACAGTCGAATGTCGAAATAACCTTCTCAAAACGAGAGGTCGTCAACGATCCAGATACCGGCCGCGACACCAATGTAGAGACTGTCGTGTTCGTAGCAGATGGCGCTCTTGCCAATGTCACTCCTTACGTCACGATAGCGGGAGTACAGGTAGCAGATCGAGGCTTCACCCACACATTCAAAACATGGGCGCGAAGAGATCTCGATTACAGCCTTATCGGAACAAGAACGCTGTTCGATCCCATTGATGACGACAAAACTCTCACCCAGTCTTTCCAGATCAACGAAGTGATATTCGATGAAGGTCAGAACGCCTTCATGACTGTTCAACTTTCTGAACTGCGCGAGGCTCAATCATGAGCAGCATTCAACTGATCGTCGACAATCCGGGCGTCTTGGTCCTCAACGAAAGCCGCCTGAAAAGTGAATTGAGCATAATAGGCCGCGAGATCCAGCGCCGTACTCAGCAGCTAATCCTTTCCGGTGCCAACACGCCTCATAAGCCCTCAAAACCCGGAGACGTACCTAACAGCCTCACCGGCACATTGGCGAAACAGATCAGGGTTAAGGTGACGAAAAACTCCGTGAAGATCGTCGACACGGCAAGGCAAGCACTTGCGCTGGAAGCCGGAGCAAACCTTTGGAACGGGGCAAGGGTCGAGGCCAGACCCTATCTCTCACGAGTGCTGGAAGAGATGGCCCCTGAAATCGAGAAGAGGATCGCAGACGCAATAGGCATAACAATCAAGGTGAACCCATGAACCAACTTCAATACCCACAGATTACCGACCTCATTAAGCGCATACACCAGCTAGTCGGCCCAAACGGTGAAACACCTGTATTCAAGACGGTGGGCGGAACCGGGTCATTGCAGCGGATACTCACTCAAGAGATCGTGGATCAGAAGCAGCTACCCGCGATCTATGTGACACCTGGCACCCAGACGGCTAGCCCGACCAAGATTATGAACGCTGTCAGCCAGCCGGTTCGTATCTCGTATTTCGTCGTCATTGTCCTGCCGATGTCCGCTGAACTCACAGGGCTTAACCAGACAGATGACGCGGAGAAGAATTACATTGCAGCGGCACACTGGGCCGTCTTGGGGGCAAGAACGGGTGAAGGTCGATTGAACGGCTTTCCGATACTCTACAGTAACGGCGAGCCATATATCATCGACAATGCCCGATATAGCTACAAGCTAGAATACTATATCGACGTACTCTTGAGTGATCAGGACCACTATTCCGGCACGCTAGAAGACCTAAAAGCTATCGAACCAACATTTGATATCAAAATTACCACTGATGTTGACCAGACAACCTAAATCTGACGGTCATCTCTCATTAAATAACAGAAGGAAAATAACCATTTAAGAAGGGAATTATAATGGCAACCATTACTATTGGTGTTCCTTCAACAGATAACATTCCGGGTGCGAAACTGAACTTCTACAGTGCCGGAAACAACGACGTAACTGTCGATAAGGTTATCCTGTTGCTCGGGACGCTATCAACGAACGGCTCGGAGAACCCGTCCGGTTCGATCAACAAGCTAACCCTCGTCGTATCCGATGACGCGCTAAAGACCCTCGCAGGTGTAAGTTCTGACATCTACGAGATGTATCAGGGCGTCGCTAACAACGGCATCACGGTCTATTTCGTAGCCGCTGAATCCAATAGCGCAGCCGATGTCACTAAGGCACTGAACTCCGTAATCGACCTTGATTATTGGCTCGTTCATTCTTACGCCAGTCAGGCTGGCGTGGTTCAGGCCATCGACGCAGTAGTCGCGCCTTCATGGAAGTACCTACAGGAAGATTACAACTACGCGATTTCGGCTGTCGAAGACACCGTTGAGAACCTTGTTACCCTCGGTAAGTCGCTTAACTCCGCCTATAACGTGGTGTTTGCTCTTCCGAAGTATGACCTTTCGGAGCCATTGGTTCAGTCCATCGCTACCCGTTCCGGTCTCCTAGCTAACGAAGTTATCGTTCAGTCGGCTAGTGATCCAACTGCTGGTATTCAGGCTCTAGCCGTTGGTCTCGCACCTGTCAGCAATTCACAGATGTTTTCGAGAACTGACAGAAATACCCTGTTCAACAATGGCTTCGCGATTGTTCGTCAGGATAATGGCGGTGAGTCAACGATTGAGCGTGGTCGCACGACATATCAGACGAACGCAACAGGAACAGCAGACACTTCGTACAGAGATATCGAAACGCTGAATAAGCTCGCATACGCGGGACAGACCTTCACGCAGATCCTCAATAACGATTTCTTCGCAGTAGCAAAGAAAATCATCACCGATACGTCCACGGCAATTCCGGCTGGTTCTACTGCGGTCACATTGAGCACCATCGACAGCGCATGTATTGCAATCTACAACCAGCTACAAAACGAGCTAGTTGTTCAGAATATCAAGACATTCTCTAAAGAAATGGTAGTAGTTTATGAAGGTGACGGAAAGGTATCCGTATATCTACCGCTACGCCTCACCAAAACACTTCGCGCTATTGATATCGGCGCAACTTTAACAACTTCTTAATTTGAGGTGACGCATGAGTATATTTGACGCAGGTCTGGCATCTAGCAGTATTGCAGGTATCCAGCAGAACGTAATGCCTGGCACAATCAAGATCACGCCTTCCGGTAAGAACCGCGAGCGTATCCCGACAATGCAGGGTCTAAGCCCATACGCGAAGGTCACTTACACCTTCGGTAAGCTGTCCCTCACTGTTCAGTGGGTAGCGGGAACAAGTGCAACCGATCTTCTCGACGAAGACGACTTCACCGTTGAGCTAACGACAATGGATGGTCGTACTTTCACATTCCTAGAATGCACATTCGACAAGCCATACGACTTGTCGGTCGATGAAGTACAGTCTGAACTAGAACTTTCGTTCAGCCAGATGATTGAGTCCTAATTATTTTGGCGGCGGCTTAAGACCTCGTCGCCAACTTTATTAAATACAGAAGTACATTTTAATAACTTCCATTGAAGGGAAAATATGAGATCATATGAACATTTGGCGAAAGCCGAAGAGCTAAAAACTCGCCTAACAGTATTGCACAAGAGCATTCAGAAGGCAGAGAGCGACGGCGAGTCGACCGACGAACTGGAGAAAGAGTTCGACGAGACCGAAGATGCCATTAAGTCCGAAATGACTAAGGCAAAGAGATCAAAGGCTGCCGAGGATATTGAAGCAGAAAAGTCCAAGGATGCTGATGAAGCCGACAGTGACGACGAAGAAGTATCTGCAAGCGTATCTAAGTCATTTGGTATTTCCAAGGGCATTAACAACCGCGCCGACTCTAACCCACTCAAGATGATGGCTCGTGCAATCTACTTACAGGAACTCAAGACACGTCCTGAAACTGCACGTCAGGCACAGGCAATCTATCAGAAGTCATTCGGTTCAAGAGACTTTGAGACGATCAGTAAGGCATCTACCCTCACGACAGATGGTCTAACACTTCAGGCTCCTAACTACGACAAGAGCCTCTTGATTTCGCTATTGAACAAGAACATTGTCACAGACGCCTTTACCCGTAACGTCGAGATGGTGAACAACAACTTCATCGCTCCGCGTATGGTCACAGGTTCGACTGGTTCATTCAACAGTGAAAACGGCTTGATCTCCGTCAGTGATATCGGCACCGACGTTATCGCTAAGGTCGGTAAGTATTATGGTTCCATCATCACTTCCACCCGTCAGGCGCTGGCATTCTCTGGTGATGTTCTTGAAGACATGATCGTTAATGAAATGCAGTCACGTTACAAGCTGGTTAAGGAATCAATTATCCTCAACAGTGACGGTTCTGACCCAACAGTTCCTACTGGTGCGAAGGGCTACGCGAAGCAGACGCAGAACATTATCGAAGTTGACTTCTCGGCACTGACCGCAGAAGACGAAGCAACATCCGTCGTTTGGATTCAGAAGTTCGCTTCTGCAATCTCGAATGCAGCAGCTAAGAAGAGAAACGCTGGTGACTATTCTCAGCAGTATTGCGTAATACCAGAGATTCTACGCGGTGTTATCGAGGCACGCGCTTCGATCACAGGTAACTTCGTTTATGCGAACATCATCGCTAATGGTCTATTCGGCGTGAAGTTCCTTTCCAGTTCGAACCTATCCACCAACGAGACATCGGATAAGACAGGTAGCGCAGTGACAACCAACACAGTCGCTCCGGCTTATATGTTCTCCGAGAACGAGTACTGGGTTGCTAACGGTAACTTCTACGCATTCGATACCTTCGATGCTGGTACGATCACGAACGGCGGTACAACCACCAACCTAATCCAGCAGAACAGCAGAGCATGGAGACTTTATGACTCCTTCGAAACTGCTCTGACACGCGACGTTTGCCTAACCCGTATTGAGTTCAACGGTGCATGTGATGTGGTTGATAACTCTTCGACGTTCACAGAGCAGACACCATCAGGTGTTGTTGCTAGTGTTCCTGGCCTTGGTAAGAAAACTTCCTAAGAACAAACAAATAACTACAACGATAGAGGAGCCCGGTCACAAGATCGGGTTTCTTTATGTCTGAAATGTCGCGCTCTCTAAATAATGACATGAGCAAGACACGAAACAAGTTCGAAGATAAAGTCGATAAGATTCTAGGAACTTCATACCAATATGAAGCAATCAAGATTCCTTATGTTACCACATCAACTTACACGCCTGATTGGGTCCATTACAACGCAGATGGATCGAAGACGATAATCGAAACCAAAGGCTATTTCAGGTCACAAGATCGGTCGAAGATCAGGGCAGTCAAGAAGCAGAACCCGGAACTCGATATCGTAATGGTGTTCTACGATGAGACCAAGACAATCTCTAAATCGTCGAAGACCACATACCGAGACTGGGCATTAAAGAACGGCCTTCGGGTATTGACCGTGGCCGAACTAGAGAAAGGATTAAGATGACTATTACGCCCGATAATTTTTCGAGCATTCTGGATACAATCGATAACCTTGTAACCGATGCAAAAACTCAAGTGAGAATACTCAAAGATATTGTGGGTCTGGGAGGATACAACGCAACCACGCAGTCCATCGACGCAACCAGTGACGCCGTATCCGCTGCCGTAGTCCGAAGACTGGCACTGGTTCGGATCGGTGTTGTCTCCACACAGGTTGCGTTCACATCAAGACAAGACGGTCTGTCCTTTCTGGCTTCGATGTCTCCCTTGTTCGACGCAGAGATAGAGTATTCCAGTTCCAGCAACGAAATCGACGTATTCATGTATTTCGATAACCTTCTGTCCAGCATCGAGAACGATGTCCGTCAGAGGTGCACCGGCTTACCCGAACTGCTGACATTGGAGCTCAAAAAGGCCACATGCCCCTGCGCCCTTGCCCAGAAACTTTATGGCGATGGTTCGAGGGACGAAGAGATCATCATTCGCAATGATCCAGTGAACCCGTTCTTCATCGAAGCCACTGACATAGAAATCTTGAGCAGATAATCATGGCGGCATCAGCAAACTACACACCGCAAGATGACGGCATCCATGTTCTCATCGGCTCATACAGAATTGAGAACATCGAAGGGGTTCAGGTCACACGTTCAATCGAAACCATCCCGAGCAATTATTCGATTGCCCTCATCCTGAAACTCCCAGACGGAAAGACATCAGCCGTCGATCTGATCCAGACACTCGATACGGTAACGATCTGGTCGCACAAGCAGATTATCCATCGTGGGGTTGTCGAAAGAAAGCCACGTCGCCTCAACTCGAACTCGCTTGAGGTTGTGATTTCGGGGCGTTCGATCATCAGAAATATCTTCGACTGCAATGCGAAGAACAATGGCTACAACGTAACGGCGAACAGCCTTATTGACCTTATAAGCCAGATGATCAGCCCGCTAAACATTCAAGGCGATATCATCGACAAGAGAGGCGACACTTCGGAACAGTCACTGGTCGGCTTCAATCTTAATCCCGGCGAAAACGTCTGGCCTGTCATATCAAGAGCCGCCAGTTACGAAGGCGTCTTAGTTTATGACAGCCCACAAGGCGATCTCATCATAAGCAAGGTCGATCCCAGTGCCAGACCGGTAGCCAGATTAGACAACAACGCCCCAATTTTGGATATGAGCCTTGTTGAAGACGACAGTGAACGCTTCGCCACCTATCGCGTCGTCTTGCAGCCTGTCGCCCTGGGGAATGACAATTTCTCATCCATGACATTCGGCCTCGCCCAAGATGACGAGATACTCAAGAAAGACCCATCCCGAGAGAGGCTGATCATCAACGCTACGATGAACGCCTCCGGTGATTATTCTCAGAGACTAGCCGACTGGACCCGCAATAGGACATGGGCTCGCTCACGGACATTAGAGGTCACGGTTTCTGGTCATGCCTACGCAGCGGGACAGATATGGGATGTCGAGCAAATGGTTCAGATTGACCTCCCGAAACTGTCGATCAAAGACACTTGGCTAATATCGGACGTGACGTATCGGTACAGCCGGTCAGAGGGCGAGACCACACTTTTGAGCCTCATGCACCCTCTCGGTTTCACCCCGGAGCCAATCGTTATTGCTGGCGCCTCGGCGGAACAAAACATCAGCACAAGCAACACGGACAACTAAGGGAGAAGCGATGGATCAGCGCCTACACAAACGAATTTGCCAGTTAGAAGACCAGTTAAACCAGTTGAGCAGCAGGTTCCTTAACGCATCGAAGGGAGCAGTTCTGACAACTGATGCGAAGACGGCTGGCAATCAGCACACCACACAGGTCAACAGTTATGGGACAGTCGGAGAGGTTCACAACGACATTACCGTTGCAGGTATGTACGGCTTCTCATCCGCACATCTAGCTGGTGCTACGGCAATGACGAACAGCCCGTATGGCAACAACCAGAACAAGTTCATCAGCCATATTTTTGATGTCCGGTTCCACCCGAAGAACATGAAACCGGGCGAGACACAGATCTACGACAACATCGGCCAGAAGGTATATCTGAGCAACGGAGCGGTCATCGTCGACTGCAAGGAAAAGATACTCCTGCAAGTCGGTGACAAGACGATCATGACCATCACGGGCAACGAAATTGATATATCGGCTGACGTAAAGGTTAGCGGAACAATCACGGCCACTGGCGATGTCAAAGCCGGTTCCATCTCACTAGAGAGCCATGAACACCTTGAAAACGGTAAGGGCTCGATGACTGCTGGTCCGCAATAATTCAGGTGATTGCCTATTCGGAATAATAGCCAAAGACATTGCAGAAATGGCCGAGACAACGAAACCCCGGAAGTTAAAACTTCCGGGGTTTACCTTAAGGAGAACACTATGGAGATGATGACGAGGAAAAGGAGAACAGAAAAACCTCGCCATCACAAGTTACTTATAAGAGTTAAGGCACTAAATCATCTTCATGCCTCTAAATAGTACAGTTATTAACCCATTTAAAAAGGAGGCAAAATGTCTTCACTTAAAAACAGACTTTTTGGCGTGACAATGGTTCTATCACTCGCATTGAGTGCTTCATTCCTCGCCGGTTGCACAAACACAGTCGTAACACAGAAGAAAACCTATTTCACCGTTGAATCACTTTATACCGAGGCAGCCAACATAGCCGTCCAGTACGAAAGCGGCTCATTCGGAACCCCCGATCCAGAGGTCGTGAAGCAGATCAAGTTCTACAACGATCAGGCACATACAGCTATCGTCGCAGTAAGAACAAAGGTCGAAGCTGGTCAGAGTATTACAGATACCTCTTTGACCCTTGCGACCACAGCCATTGATTCATTCGTCGCATATCTGAATGCGAAGAACATCACTGTCACATCTAGCGACCCAACACTTTCCGCAACAGCAACAAACACGACTGCCGCAGTCGATGCTAACTCAAACTAAGGTGAGACCATGAACGTAGCTACCATTCTAAAAATCCTCGGTGTCCTCGGAGCCAATATCCCGACACTCATCACGCTTGTTGAGCAGCTTGTTGACGCCAACAAGAGTTCGACCGGTCCGACTGACTCTCAGATGTCTTCGGCAGACACACTCGCTGATCAGGCATCTGCTAACGTCGATCAGGCAGCAGACAAAGCAACCAACTAAGAAAGACGATCAAAATGGCATGGCGGAATGAGCCATGCCATTTTCTTCCTCTAATGCCCAAAAAATCCTAAAAGCATTGGAAGCAATTTCAAAAGCATAGGCCCGAACACGGTGGTGGATAAAGTCATGAAACTATTGAACGAAACCATTAATGCTGCGAAATCTATTAATTTGTAATCGCTCTTACCTGACTCAGCTACTCCCGCACGAGATGCAATATAAATTGTCGCCACCATCGAGATCAAAAATACACCGCCAATAATAACGGAAGCCAACCATAGGCCTCGCCAATTATCATGCGAGAATAGAGCATAGGCAATAAAAATGAGAACAACAAAACCAACTTCTATAGATGCCGCTGTATTATTGCGGCCCTTACCGGATATCTCCATAACCTTACGCCAAGCCAAATACCCCGATAGAGCGGCCATCAGGGCTTTTAGTTTATCTGGAATAGAACATACAATAAGAGCATAGAGAACCATACTACCGCATACCAATAGAATTGCGAACTTTATGGATTTAAATACTCCATCTATAACGCTACTCGATGGGGTACTAGCGGGTAGAGTAATAGCGGGTAGAGTACTAGCGGGCGGGGTACTAACGGGTAGAGTACTACCGGGCGGGGTATTTCCATTCATGTTGTACTATTCCGGTTCACTATGATTAAGTCCACCCTAAAGATATAAAATATAGAACTCAATATCAACCGCGCTAAATATCCAACATAAAGCAACGATATTGGAGTTCTCATGACAGGCGATCTAGCATGGAAAATTGACACAGATAACGACAGGCTGGACTGGTTTGTCGATCCAACGACAAACAGCATCGCGACTACGGGCTCGCTCGAAAGCGCAGTTATCATATCACTATTCACCGACAAACGAGCCCCGGACACATGGACCCGCACAGACGACAAACGAGGCTGGTGGGGCAATGATGATTCCAGCGTCTATGAAATGGGCAGCTTGTTATGGACCCTTTGGTATATCCCAACCCAAACAACAGATGATTATACCAACTTAGTATCCGGTATCTGCAAGGATGCTCTGCAATGGCTCATAGAAGAAAAGATCGCAGAGGACATAGATATCACTGTCTCGATGATCACGAGTTCGGATTGCCGCATTACCATAACGGTCACACAACCAAACCAGACTGAACAATACAAATATATGTGGTCGCCTAGCCCGATATCAGAGCAACAGTCTGGTAGCATAGGAGGTCCACAATGACCGCAGTAACCGGCAGATTTTATCTCGGTGGAATAAACGTCGACACCTTACGCCTTGTCGAACAGCCCGCTTCCACCAACTGGGTAATCCAGAACTTTGTCACTGACGCGCCGACGATCTTTCAGGCCGTGGGCAACAACCCCTTCGTCTGCAATTTTGAAGGCATTATCCCGGTTTCGACCGGCGGAATGATTGGCCTGGCAATCGACCTACTGCTCTCTGACTCTCCCTTTTCGATGCGAGACCATATCGAGAAACTGCTCGCTAAGCCGAGCCTGATTACGCTCAAGCACCCAGACAGAGGGAACTTCGATGGTGTCTTGAAGAACCTCGAAGTCACGAACAGCGTCGAGGACCGAGAGAACATCTATATTCGCGGAACATTCATCGGCAACAAGTCCGGGACCGCCGTTTCGGGTATCGGGCTCTCTCTCGTCAGCAGCGTCGTATCCCAGACAATGAGCGGAACTGGCTTCGGTGTTGTTGCAGATGCCTACACACAGTCCATGTCCCTGACCTCTGCAAGTTTGGGACAAAAGATATCCAGCATTGCAGGCGTCGCATCATCATTCACGAGCGGCATCAAAAGCACTTTGCCCTCATTGGTTACTGGCGGTGCAATCAAGATCGCAAGTCTCTCGGGTATCGACGACATGCTGGGTAGTGGCTGGACCCTCGGCAGATACCTACAGGACAACAGCGTCAGTGATATCGTGAAGGGCACAATCGACACAACAAACCTATCCACCACCGGCATCATCAACGCAGTAGCGGATAAACAAATAACTAATCAGCAGGAGAACCTAGCGACCCTAGAGACCAAACTGACACAGATATAAAGGAGAACACATGACCACAATGAGGATTGCTAAGGCAGCACACGAACGTCGCCATTCAACCAAAGCGATCACCAACAAAGTGACAACCGCAATGGTTGGAAGGATCAGCGATAACTTGGCGACTTAACGAAAAAAGTCATTGAATATGACTTGAGCCAGCCCCGCAGCCTTATCATAAGCTGGCTGGCTATCGCGATCGATGATGAAGGTTTCGTACCTATCACATCCTTTGGTCTCTTCATCGAGCCTTTCGTTGAGCAACTCAGCAATAGAGCGCTCCATCAAGCTCTCCATCTCGTTCCCCTCAATCATTCTTTGAGAGAAAGCGACATTCAAAAAACTTTTGAGATCCTTAGCCGCCTGTCCATCTAGGTCAGCATTCAATTCCCAAGGACCGTCTGTTTTCAACACCAGAACCTTCTTGAGCGCCCGAACGATTAACTCGCCATCTACTTCGCGTACCAGTCTATTGAAACGCATCATATTTCTTTGCACTATTCTATTCCTTGTCGACTCTACTGCATCCTTGATAACAGCCGCTCCTGTTACATTCAACGCGAATGTCTCGACTCATGCTCATCTGAGAGCGTCATAGAAGCCCGTACATGCGAATAAACCCTTCCCGGCACACTTGCACACGAGAACACCTAGAACCCCCTCGCTGACGCTCTCAGGGGCTCTCAGGGGTTTTCCTTTGACTGGTCACGACGACGAGCACGGTCACAGCACTATATAGCGTGCCTAAATGTTTTTGGATGGTCGAATGACAAGCGCACCTTCCCCTTTCCGCGTGCAAAACCAGTTTCTGCAAACTCTAAACTCAAAAATTCAGAGCAGGTATTCTGTTTCATTAAATATCGGTATCCGAAAAAATTAAAGGAGACTGATAATGTCTTACCCAATATCAATCAGAGGCAACGCCGAGAGAGAAGATATATTTAATAACTTGATTGCCAACATCCCTGACTACCGCGACAGTTACGCGATAGCCGTCGCGCAGCTTGCTGTGCAGATAGCCCAGTCCGATGAGCTCGTCTCAATACTTGATGGAAGTCCGCTCGTATCGACTAACCCTTCAACGGGTCGCATGTTCAGCAACCCGGCATTCAATCTTTTGAGGAACGTAGAGCGAAGCATCGCCGCTGGCCTCGCAAAGTTCGGCCTGACCTCACTCGATTACAAGACGCTCACAAAGGGAGAAGAACCAGAAGCTGACGAGGGCCTACTTGATGACCTCAACAGCATTTAATGAAGACGAGCTAAAGGATTTCGCATTTCACATCACGGGCTCCAAGGAACAAGCTGAACAGTTCCTTGAGGCCCTTGAGGCGGTCCTTCTTGCGGATGCCGAAGAGGAGATCATTGATGAATCCAAGCTACTGGCATTCCAACAAGAGCAGTTCCAATACGCTCGGGATGTCGTCTTTGGTAAAATCAAGGTCGGGCGTCTGGCCTATTTGGCTTGCTGGCGCTCTCTCGAATACCTCAAGGCAGCACGAGACCCCTTCTCCGAAGAGTATTTCGATCCCTTCGCTACCGAGAAGATCAGGCGCTTTGCTCTCAAGTTCAAACACCTCGAAGGCGACGATACGTTCGGCGGCAAGCCATTCGTCCTGGAGCCGTGGCAGCTATGGCTATTGGCCCAGATATTCGGGTGGAAAAATAAGGCTACTGGGCATCGAATAGTCCGAACGGCTCACATCGACGTACCGCGTGGAAACGGCAAGTCGTTCATGGTTTCGATCCTCGTGCTCTACATGCTGTCATGCGATGGCCGTTATGGCCCGAAGGTCTATTGTGCAGCTACGACGAGAGAACAGGCACAGGCGGTCTATAAGGCAGTCGAAGAGCATGTTCTGGGCAATAAGCGGCTTATGGATGCTCTAGGCATCAAGCGCAAAGCGTACAGCATTCAGTGCCGTAATAAGTTTGGTCTCGGGGAGTTCAAATCGCTATCGAGGGATACGAAAGCCTTCGATGGTAAGAACGTCTATCTTGGCATTGTTGACGAGCTTCATGCCGTTGATGAGAAGGTGTGGAACGTCCTCAATTCGGGTGCAGCCAAGTCGGCTAATACGCTGATGATCGCCATCACGACAGCCGGGTTAAACCTCGACTCATTCGGTTATTCACGACGCAAGTTCTGCGAATGTGTCCTGAACGGCGAAGTCACCATGCGCTCTTTCTTCTGTGTGGTATGGTCAGCCGATATCGACGACGCGCCCTTCGAAGAAGCCACGTTAGAGAAAGCCAATCCCGCATGGCACTCAGCTATCAACCGGGAGAAGGTCTTAGATGAAGCCAAAGAAGCAAGGGTTCTGAAGACCTCATATATCGAATATATGCCGAAGCGCCTGAACCTTTGGCTCAATGCGGCTACGCAATGGATGGACCCCTCTAAGGTTCAGTCCACATACAAGCCCGATCTGCGCCCAGATGATGTCCCCGGTATCGCAACAATCGGCGTCGATATGGCTCGCGTCGGTGACATGACCGCTGTCGTTCTCGTGAAGTGCGACCGTGAGATTTCGGGGAATATCTATGCGTTCCCCTATTACTTCCTGCCGAAGAACACCATCGAGAATGACAGTAGGAATCTTTACCAGCAATGGCGTGATGATGGACATCTTATCGAGTGCGGTGAAGAAGCTATTTCATACGATATGATCAAGGATCATATTCGTAGCCTAGACGAGCAGCATAACTGCGAGAGCATCAACTTTGACGAAGCACTGGGTCGTGAAACTGGTGAAGTCCTCTCGAATGAAGGCCGAAGCGTATTCTTCATCAAGCAGGTTTCGATCTATCTTACGGAACCGATCATCAAGCTAGAAGAGAAGCTCGTGACGGCTAAGTTCTTCCACAACAATCCAATCATGTCGTGGAACATACGAAACTGCGTCATGTTTGAAGGTAAGAAGGGATTGCTCTCACTGGAGAAAGAAAAGAAGGCACCAGACAACAAAATCGACGGTGTCGATGCCGTATTGAATTGCCTGTTCTCCGTGAAAAATAACGAAGATGACGAGCCGATGTTTTTCAGCCCTAAGCCTAAAGCCGACAGTTAATCACCTCTTATCGTCTCATGCCTTACTCGGGTCATGAGACGGTACGCCCAAGCCCACCCCTCTAAATAACTGCATTATTGATTTAGGGCGGATGATATTAGATGGCGCAAAATGGTTCATATCAAATCTCGGTCGGCGTAGTTGATAACGCGACGAAGGTATTAAAACAGATCAACTCTCAGATCCGGGCAGCACAAGCGCCTACACGAGCGTTACAGAAGCAGTTCAGGGATTTCAAAAAGCTATCAGGTTTCGATGACGTATCGAAGTCAATCGGCAGAGTTAAGATTTCAGTCGCCAGCGTATTACCCGGCCTCAGTGCAATTACCGGTATCGCTAGCGTCGGTGGGGTCATGGCATTGTCCAAGAGCTTTGCCGATATGGGTATTCATATCACGCAGATGTCCAACTCTCTCGGTCTAGCGGGAACGCAAATAAGAAACCTTCAAGGCGCCGGCGACCTGCTTGGCATTGGACCTGATGGCCTGACGAAGACCAGACAGGCCGCCCAAGACCTACAGTTAAAGATGCGCGCCGGTATGTTGTCGCCGGAAGAGATGAACGCCAGTGTGATGGCAGGAATCAACGCGAATGACAGCGCGAAGACACGACAGGACAAATCCCTAGATTTCCTAGCCAACAAGAAAGCCAGCGGAGCCAGTGCAGCCCAGTTGAGAGTTCTGGCCCAAGCACTGGGTATTCAGGATAGCTTGATTGGCAAGACACATGAGGCCGTAGACGCCGAACAAGATCGAGCAGCGGCCCTTCTAAGAACGAATGCGCTTGGTCAACAATCAATCGAAAATGCTACCAAGCTCTATGGTTCTTTCACAGACGTTAAGCTGGCCACAAAGGGCGTGACTGACGCAATCGCCAGCGCACTCGCACCTGCTATCCAGCCACTACTTCAAGACTTTGCCTCGTGGTTATCGAGCAGTGATGCGGTCAATCAGGCACTCGCAGAGGTAAAGGCCCAGGGCGAAAAGTTCTCGAATTGGATCAGGAGCGTCAACTGGAGTGAGGTAGGCGACAGGGTCAGAGAATGGATTCCAAGCCTCAACACGGTAAAGCTCGTTCTTGAAGGGCTCGTAGCTATCAAGATTGCCAGCTTCACCGCTGGTATTGTGTCGAGTTTCATGACCGCCGGAACTGCAATCGTCGGCCTTGTCTCGTCTGCGACAACTCTTGGTCCTGCCCTCGTCGCGATAGCTGGCCCAGTTGGTATCGCTGTCGCAGCAGTCGCAGCCTTGGGAGCAGCGGCTTACGAACTCTATGAGCACTGGGACAAAGTCGGCCCCTACTTTGATGCCACATGGGACACGATCAAAGACGGCTTCTCGTCTGCGAAGAAAGTGATTGAACCCCTAGCCAATACTCTGTCCGAGATCATGACGAATATGTGGGATGGGATTAAGTCTGCGTTCGATAGCGGATGGAGTTACGTCTCTCCCGTCATGGATAAGGTCAAAGCGGCATATAACTGGGTCGCCGGAAGCAAGATTGGCAAGGCACTCGGATGGGTTGCGACAAAGGAAGTCGATTTCGTTAAGACCGAGATATCGGTAGCCAAGAAGGCTGTCGCACCTGTTACGAACGACTTCAACTCGAACCTATCGAAAGAGAAGCAAAGGTTCGCTGACAGCGCGGCATCTAAACAAGCTACATCTGCGGTGGCTTCGAATAATCTGACCGCAAGCGAGAACACCGCTTCTGTCTCCGGGACACAGGATGCCAATGCGGCGGCTTCTAACAGTTCGATAACCTCATTCTCCAACGTACAGATTCAGCACGCCAAAGATGCGATTGCTTCGATTGAGTCTCAGGGTCGATACGATATCCGAGGCGGTTCGAGTAACAGGTTCATCGGCAAGTACCAGATGGGTAAAGAGGCCATATCTGATGTCGCTCGCTCACTTCACGAAGACATGCCTGACCTGACAGCCTTTCAGAAGAATCCTGCAATGCAGGAGCGTTACATGACCCAGTACATGAAGCTCAATGACCAGACGTTGAGCCGCATATCTGCGGGCTACAGAGGAATGTCGTCAGAACAGAAAATCGAGGCTTTGGGATACGCTCACAATCAGGGCGCGGGCGCAGCAGCAAGATGGATCAGCACAGGAAGGGTCGGACATGATGCCTTCGGTACTGCGGGTACTGAATATGCAAGCCGTATTCAGGCCAACCAGAACGGTGACAGGTACGCCTATAACGGCACAACTGCTCCACAGGCAGTCTCACCAGTTCGACCGGTAAACCCACAGACGACGAACACCATGTTGGCAAAGAATACCAGCAACGGAGATTCAGGAGCGCAGATAGTCGTCACGTTCGAGAATGCACCGACAGGAATGAAGGTGAATACATCGAGCAACGATGGCCTAAGAGTTCTAGCAAGAGTGGTGCCAGCTACTACCGGGCAGCTTGCCTAAGATGGGGCTTAGTGAACACCTGCTCCATAGCTTGATCGGGATTGTGAGAGACCATGCTTTCTCTTTCTCCCGATCCTACTTCTATCTGCGTATTAAGGGCATTTCCGTAAATTTAGCCTTGATATTGGTAACTTTGATTACGGTTTCAGCAGTAATATTCAAGATAATATGGAGCGCATAAGTAATAATACATTGAAATTATTTGAGGTCACATAATGTTTGAGAGACTATTTAGGAAGGGAGGCTCGGAAGGGATAGACACATCTGGACGCCATTACACGGAACAACGACGTAAGGAATTGAAATCCCTAAGCAAAGGCTCCGATTCGAACGCCGGTACCTTATTGGGCCCTTCGATAACGTCACTCGTTCCCGGCTCCGGTACGACTGCTTCATCTGGGGTTCTGGTAGATCCTACCACGATGATTCAGGTTCCTCCGGTTCAGAACGGGGTAAGTATCATCTCTGAAGACATTGCTGGCTTGGACATCGTCGTAAAGAAGAGAAGTTCAAAGGGCGGATGGGAAATCGACACAAGCCATCCAGCTAACTCGGTACTGAGAAATCCAAACCCTCGCGAGACAAAAAACCCATTCATAAAAAACTTCATCACGAATTACCTTATGCAGGGCTCATCGTATGCCGTCATTGCTCGCCATAATGGTAGGCCATGCCAGTTGATCGGCCTATCAAGACAAGCAAGACCGCGCATACCTTCTGACCCCTCGAAAATGGGCCTGTTCTACGATGTCTACAGTCCATATTTTGGATCGCTGGATATCGGTTTTGGTCCGCAGAGATCATCGGGAAACAGATCACGTCGCGTAGGCGAAACGGATATCATCAAGCTCACTGGTATCAAGCTATCGGTAGACAGCGAGGATTTCCTTAGTCCGCTTACCGCTAATACCGAACTGATCTCTCTATGCGCTGCCGTGCAGTATTCTCAGGGCTTGATGTTCCGCAACAGCATCTCCGCACAGGGTCTCGTCATTTCGAAGAAGGCTATGACGCCAGACAAGTGGGACGAGATGGGGGCTCACCTGACTAATACCCTAACTGGCGTTCAGAACACCGGTGGTTTCGGGTTCATTGCAGGCGAGTTCGATATTCACGAGTTTCAGAACTCCAAGCCAATCGACATGGATTATACGGCGATCACGGAACTGCTCTGCCGTCAGGTGTACAGAATACTCCGTATCCCACCGGGCAAAGGTGGCTTCGAAGACAAGGATGCTTCTGCGACGACTGAAGAGCAGAACCTCAGATACGTCAACGAAACCCTGAAGGCTTACACCGCCCCACTCGCTGAACAGTTCAACAACAAGCTCTTATTGGAGAGCGAGCGGGAAAATTACAGAATCGAGTTCAATTTCGACAGCATGTTCACGCCAAGTCGCAAGGACATGGTAGATATGTTCCAGACAGGTATTAACTCGTCAATATTCAACCCGAACGAAGCACGCGAGGAACTTGGTATGCCGGGCGCAGGCCCAGAAGGCGACATATTCACTCGACCACTTAATACCGGGACTCTGGGGGATAACAGCGAAGTTTCTCAGCTTCCGATGACACAACAGACAAAGGAGAGCCCAGCAACCAAGAAAGTTAGGAAGAAAGCCGATGACGCGCAAACTGATTGATATAAAGACATTTTCCAAGAGCATTATCTCTAAAGACCTTAGCGAGATTAATGAGCCCTTCGTATCGGCGGCGTTCGATACCGCGATTTCGATAAGTGATGATGGAACAGCAACATTCAACATCACGAGCAATGTCCGTGACAGACAGCAGGACATCATCTTGCCAGAGGGCATTGATATCGAGGGCTTCTTGCGAGTTCCGGTTGTCCTCTGGAACCACGATATGTCCCTCCCCCCGATTGGGAAGTGCATTGAACTGATCCGCATTCCAAACGGGCTTCTAGGTAAGGTGAAGTTCGAAGATGCCGACACGCCGTATATCGGGGATCTAGCAGCTTGTGTCCGCAAGCAGTTAGCAAACGGAACCCTTGGGGCCGTGTCTCTAACGGTAAGACCGACCGAGTTCGATCATAACGACTTCGGCGGAGCAACGGTCATCAAGTCCGAACTGTATGAGTTCAGTGTCGTCGCTGTCCCGGCAAACCAAACAGCATTGATTATCGAAAGACCCACATACGAAAAATCTATTGAAGGAGTGAATATGAGCAAGAGCGTTGAAGAAAAGTGCGAGGATATCGAAAAGGATATCGACGAAGAAATCGAGAATGCAGGTGAGTCCGAAGCTATAGTCGATGCCATCGAAGAGATCATCGAAGATGAAAAGAGCGCAGAGACAGAAGACGAGGAGTTGAAGCAGAAGGCATGTGAATCCCGTCGCAAGTCTCGCGAGCGTCGCATTGTTCTCTCTCGTTATTCGTAAGGTGATGTATGGCTTTTGCAGTACCTACCTACACGTCTCTACGAGATAAGGGCACTCAGCAGTTCGTCAACGACACTGGCACGCAGCTATCTCCGGTTTCTGGTTTTCGTTCCCTTATCAAGATGAGCGCCAAGGGGCTATCATACGGCTACGGCTACTTGGCGAACATCGAGAAGCAGTCATGCCCATCTACAGCGACAGGCCCTTACCTTGACGGATGGGGGCAGGTCGCAGGTGTCACGAGAAAGACCCCTTCTTATGCGACTGGAACTGTAACCCTCACAGGCACTCCGGGCGCAAGCGTACCCGCTGGCACGATCCTGATGCGCGGTGACGGAACGACATACACGACTGACATCGCGACTACGATTGGCCAGGTGCAGTCTATCACCTGCACGTCACTTGGTGCGAGCGGCAACACGGCAGCAGGAACTTCGCTTGCCGTGCAGATAGGCTCTCTCATCGGTGTCGATCGAGCAGTCGTAGCAGTTTCAGCGATTACCAGTGGTTCTGCCGCAGAAGATGACGAAACTTACCGCCCGCGTGTCCTTAGCGCACTGTCGAACAGGTTTGTTGGCGGCTCTGCCAACGATCACGTCAACTGGGCTCTGTCGGTCAATGGCGTGGTTCAAGCGTGGTGTTCCGAAATCCCGCTGCAAGGCGGAGTGGTTGTTGTCTACATCATGGGTGACAGAAGCAACGAGTTCAAAGGCTTCCCGCAGGGTTCGAACGGAACAGCGTCAAAGGAAACTCGTTGGCCTCATGCGACTGGTGATCTCCTGACCGCTGCCGACGGTATGTGGCCGAACAGACCTGTCACCGAGATCATGGTTCTCTGTAGCCCGATAGCTTCACCGATTGATCTAACAATCTCGGGCATGACCGCAGCTACCGCAGCAACACAGCAAGCCGTCAATGACGCGCTGACATTGTTCTTCAACCTATACGGCTCGCCATTAGGAACGACGATCACCACGACACAACTGGTGCAGGTCATTGAAGCAGTACCAAACACATCCGGGTTTGTTCTCACGTCACCGACTGAATCCATCACACTGACCACGGGTCAGATTCCAACACTAGGAACGGTAACCTACCAATAAGGAGACATGAATGGGCGTCATAAGAAAACCAAACACCCAAGACGACTACTACCTGACATTTTCAGCAATGCAGCCGCAGGGCCTTGCATGGACCCATGAACCGGGATCACTCATCGACAGCTATCTCAAGTTCATGGCGAACTCTTTTGCCGACTTCGATAATGATATCTGCGACGTGGCTGACGACTTCGTCCCGACCACAATGAAATATACTATACCGGAATGGCTATCTGCCCTTGAGCTTAAGAGCACTGGCAATGACGCTCAGGACAGAGCGAACATCATCGCGCAGCTAACGATGACGGGCAGCACAAACCCGAACTTCTATATCAATTATGCGAACGGCAGCGGGTATAGCATCCGAGTTAAAGAATATGGGCCAATCATCACCGGGATATATCGTTGCGGCGATGCTTGCGCGACGATGAACGATATCTCGGAAATGTTCGCAGTAACCTTCATATCTGAAAACCAAGAAGACTTAGCACCATTAGAGCAGTCGATGTCTGATATTCTACCCGCATGGGTGAAATGCTACTTTGTCTACCAACCTCTAAATAATGACTAATAATAGAAAATTAGAGGTTATCAATTATGTTTAGTAAGACTTATATCGAGCCCAAGCCAGAAATAGGACAAGACGGATCTCTCATCACCAAAGATGATATGAACACCATTGTCGGAGAAATGGGCAAGCTAGTTACCGGCTTCGGCAATACATTAGCGAACGATCCAGCACAGACTACACAAGTCTATGACTCACTCGTCGGCCATTTTGCGCCGATCAACAGTCCGAATCTATCCGGTGTTCCGCTTACCGTTAACCCTGACGGCACAGTGGCTAACCAGATTGCGACAGTAGACTATGTCGACCAGAAGGCCATGAAGGCAGCAGTAGGTTTCACACCTGTTCAGCAGGGCGGTGGTGCCGCGATGGGTGCTAACAAGGTCTTCATGGGATGGGCTTCTGATGCTTCAGGCGTACTGATTCAGATCGATGCTTCACCTATGGGAAAAATCGTTTTCCAAGAAGAAAACGACGAAACAAAAGGTATTTCACAAATAGGATTTAATACACAAATAAACCAGCTTGGTGCTGCGTATGACGGAATTTGGGCATTTTATTATAGTGTTGCTGATATTGATGCAAAACAATTTATTCAATCAACACCAGATTCATCTAGTTCACGCATCACTGGAATTGTCTGGAACACATCATCCAGCTTTCCACAAATCACATATAATGATGGTCAAGTAGCTTATTCAGCAACCACTGATTGGGTTAATAATAAAGGATATGTATCTGGAACCAGTTCAATGGGTGGTGGTGATACGGCTGCAACTGGAATTCACTATACCCCAAGTTCACAGACCGTTCAGCTAAACCTTGCTGATGGAACAACAAAGGGAATAGCAACACAAGATTGGGTTAATGAAAAGTCTTATATAACAACATATTCAGATGGAAATACATATCCAATAAGTGAAATCGGATATAATCACGCATCTGATAATATCGGATTTGCCACATCAAACGGTTTTGCTATTGGCGCAACACAATCATGGACCAACAATAACTATCTAGCTAAATCCGGCGGAACAATGACTGGTGATATAGCGATAAATGGTCAGTCAATTGGTCAGAATAGCAGCGGAAGTAAAATTACATTTGAAAATGGCGGACATATATCGATATGGGATAATTCAAATAACTGTAACTGGTACTGGTCACAAAGTGATGGAAACCAACCTGCTGTCTATTCAAGTATTCCGCTGATTGTTAACTCTTACATTAGATCAAACAATCCATCTTCCGGTGAAAATTCTAACATGGTTTCCACAACATCATGGGTTACAAACAATTTTGTTGCTAATGGAACTTGGGACAACAATATAAACCAAGATGTTAGATCAAGTTCTTCACCTACATTTGCTGCGGTAAATGTTAAAAATGGAATAGGTTTTAACAATGGCGGGACTTCTTCAATCTATCAAGATTCAAATAATGGTGACGTTGTAATCCATACAAACAATGGTTCAGACCATTATAATGTATTCAATGCTGATGGATCAGTATCATTTCTTTCTGGTGGTGATTTTAATTGTAATGCAGTTGTAAGCAATAGTGATATACGTGTTGGTACAGGAAATACATTATATACCAATACCATTGGTTCTTATAACGGAACTACAAATGTTGTAGCAACATTACAGCAACAAGGACAAAACGTAGCAACAGAAAACTGGAAAAATTCGCAAGGTTTCGCAACAACTAACTGGGTTAATTCACTTGGTTTAGCAACTACTAATTGGACAAGTTCTAATTTTGTAGGTGAAAATACTTATAATAGTGATTTTGCTACAAGTGATTCCCGCGTTTTTAATGCAGCTTGGAACACGAAAATACAGGCATTTAATGTTGGCGGCGTAGGCGAAAGGGCTTTTGTTACATTTCCGCAGACGTTTGGAAGCATTCAGGCCGTAATTGTTCAGTGCATTGATGACCAAGATACCAACGTCCACCCTTATTCACTTCAAAACAATGGTTTTTATCTACATATCAATGGTGGTGGTTCATGCGACATATCGGTAATCGCATTTGGCGGAAAATAATAATTAAACATGCAAAACAATTAAGGAATACGATATGACAAAAACAACAGCTGATTATCCAGCGCAATATTATGCGTCTTATGACACAACCGCTACACAACCTACTATTATAACGGGATGGTACGATACGGCGGATATGTCTTCATTAGATAACGTACCCGATGCAGCGGACATGATACCGGTGACAGAAGAACAGTGGAATGATCCAACATTCCGCAGTCCAATCGGAAAAGGTGTCAACAAGGGTGTTATCGTGGATTATACGGCACCCGCTTATGTCCCTCCCCTTGCTGATCAAGCCACTATCGCCCTGGCGAGTGCGAGAACATATGTGCAGAATAACTTCGTCTACCTCGGAGAAGCACCAACGCAGCCTTGGATTGATTATCAAAAGGCGCTGATAGCAATCGCAAACGGAACAGATACAACGTCAACGACGCTACCAAGCGCACCAACTGCATAAGACAAATAGGGGCTCCGGCCCCTATTTTCATGGTTCCCGCGATAGAGCCCCGTACAGCGCCTGACCGCAGTTGGGCTACAATGTGTAGTGAGAAGACCTAGACCGGCCTCTACGGGGCTCTCAGGGGCTCGTTATCGCTTGTTCAGAGGATCGGGGCGGCTAATCCAATACCTCTGGCTTCCCTCAAGTAGCACACTACACTCTTGCAAGAGCAGGACAACACCTAACAAGAATATCTTTTCGGTTTGTCTTTTCTTTTCTGCGTCAATGCCAAAGAGCGGAAGAAAAGGCTGTCTTTTCGGAAGACGCTTAAAGGTATCGAACGTAAGTTATTGATGTAGGCAAGCAATAACGCAAAGCCAAAAAGCAGAGAACACTTACAATGACCGCACTTAGCAAGCTGACCTTTGTTGCAACAGTAGACGCAGAACATGACAGAGCGCCGCACGTCCGCAAGCGGTTCGTTGAAGGCGTCGAAGTGCAGTTGCAGGCACTACAGGCAGAGGTCGAGAACAAGCCCTTCAAGCTGATGCGCGAGCGTCGTGAGAAGGATGAGGCAACAGGCGAGACGAGCAAGTTTGAGAAGGCCGTTCGGTTTGCGACGTGGTGGACAAAGGGTCCGAAGGGCTACAGCGTTGAACCGCGTTACGGCAGCAAGAAGATCCAGCTTTCCGACGCAGGCAGCGTGATCAAAACCGGTCCCAAGTTGGATGATGTCAAAGCCGTGCTTGAACTGCTGATCGTGGCAGCGAAGGCCGGGGAACTTGATAAGCCCCTACTGGCGACAAGCGAACGCAAGCGCAAAGAGGAAGAGGTCGTAGCTGCAAAGCCGGAAACACCCCGCACAGGCGCACAGGCCCGCACTGGTCGCGGTCACTGAGGAACAACCGGGGAGCACTGCTCCCCTTTTTTGTGAGGTGGGACATGGCAAAGAAGACCTACAGCCTCGGATCGAGTGCAGCAGCCTACACGCCGGGGATAATCGCCTGGGCGAAGAACGGATACGCGTTCGAGGAAGACCGTGCCGGTATGCGACAGGTACTCGCGAAGGCTTACGGCATTCCCGAGGATGCAGCGCACAAGTTACTCAGCGGAGAAGTTGAGCACCGGATCGAAGATGACGTGGTGGTGTTTGAGGTCGAGGAAGGCGACTAGCCTTCCCATCCGCCTCCCTCCTTTTCGGTTGACGCAACCCCAACTGTCTACTAAAGTTTACACATGGAAATCAAACTAAGCCCTCTTTTTGTACGGTGGCTTAACGGACTGAAGGACAGCCGCGGGGCTGCTAAAATCAGAGCCCGATTGATCCAGATGGAAGGCGGCTCATTTGGCGATGTTAAGGCTTGCGGAATGGGTGTTTCCGAAAGCCGCATACATTATGGGCCGGGTTACAGGATATACTTTGTGCAGCGCGGTGCGGTCCTTGTCGTGGTTCTCGGCGGAGGCACTAAGAAGACACAAAGCAAGGACATCGAAACAGCGAAGCAGATGGCGCAGGAGTTAGAGGAATGATGAAGGTTTCAGAGCTACAGACCTTTAACAGTGTGGAAGCGGCACAGGACCCTCTCGTTCAAGAGGAACTGCTCAACATGGCATGGGAAGACGGGGATATCCCGGCAATCACTCATGCGCTCTCCGTCATCGCTAAAGCACGAGGAATGTCCGAGACAGCCAATAAGGCAGGTATCAGCCGACCGGCGCTCTACAAGGCTCTCTCCGATAAGGGGAACCCGAGTCTGTCTAGCCTCATGGGCATCATGAGAGCACTTGGGATACAGGCCACGTTTCACACGACTGCCTGACCTCCAAAAGAGCAAGTAGACAAAGGCGCTTCGGCGCTTTTTTTGTGACTTAAACCCACAGGCCGTCATCAGTGCGATTCAGGTAGAAGACCTCGTCACCGTAATGAAATGTAAGATCGTCGCCATTAACAGCGGCCCCAACATTATCAGGTAAGTCGATTGCCTTCTTATGCCACCGACCGTTAACCACAAGCGCAATCTCTTCGGACGCACTATCACGAAGCATGGTGCGGAAGTCTCTTGTTGATGAGCCTCTTCTGCTTGCTCGATTATATTCTTTGAACCAACGGACCTTATCACTCAGAAGAGTTCCGCTTAGATCAGCATATTCGACCCCTGCGGTAGTGATATGAATGTTGATCTTGTTCCCTGACCTCATGGCGGTGACACTCTGAAAGTATGGTTTTGCGGTCCATCCCATGTAGTTCGAGACATCACCGAAAGCCCCACCTTGAAAGAGATGCTTCATCTCGATCAACGCCATCGGTTCACCCAACAACTGATAATCGAAGTTTTCAATACCATAGGTTCGGATATCCGTTCCCAGCTTGTCGTGGATGCAAGAATGGCGCTCCAATGAAGTATCATCGACCCCAAAGAATAATGATCCGTCTACGAGATTCGTTATAATGTAAGACATATATTTCTCCTTATTCCAATATATTACACTTCGAATATCCGGCATGTCATTAAACAGGTACGATTTCTTACACTTCTGGTTATTTTTGGGCCACGGATTCATATTCTAGCCATTGGTTGCGAATGTTCGTCAGATTTCAGTGTAAAAAATCTTGATTATTGGATATCCGGGAGACCACTCAGTTTTATATGATTATTTTATACTGATTGAGTTTAGATAATCTAAAAATAATAATAGTTAAATAATCCAGTATTTTTACACTTGTTTCCGGCGCATCCATGCGGATTAGAGGGAAATGTGAACTTCGTTTTTACCTACAGTCAACCGATCATTAACCAGAAATACCAAAGTCTTCGATAGGAACTACACCAAAAAGAACGCATAAACTAAGGGAAGGAGCCCAGTTTATGCTTTACGCAGTCCTCGAAACACTTTCCCCCGCAGATGATTCCATCGTTCATAGCGAGGAACTATTCCTCACTCCGTGGGAGTACGAGGAACGCAAGCGCGAACTGTCCGACCTTCAAGAGATCATTATCCTTGAGGACAACATTGCATGAGCTTCACACAATCCGATCTCCAGCAGTTCACCGGCACAGCGACATGGTGGCGCTTACCAACCGGGTTACTCCTGACAGATGGAGCAAAGTACGTCGCAGATAACGGAGGCGCGTGGATCATTGACCTGATCGAAAGCCACCAGCTCAACCCGAAGGTCAAAGCCGAGGAAATGCAGTTTTGGACAATCCGAAAGCATGACGACAACACGGCAACAGCGACATGCACGGAAGGAGGCAAAGACGGTGGAGAGCCCGTCGCACTTACAAGCCAGAAGATCCTCTACACTGATCTGGCCGTGAAGGAGATTAGGCTCTATCGGGTCAATGATGGCGAGCATATTGTGTTGATGCTCAATACGGAATACTGACCGGCAGAGGCCTCGAGACCTTAAACTCGGGGCTTTTCCATAGGCAAAAAGCCTATGATGTGAACGATACGAGGGGTTGCACAGGAGTCTGACCCTGTGTATAGGGGCGGCATTGGTTGGAACCGGTAGCTCAGTTGGTAGAGCATTCGACTTTCAATGGGAGCTCAGTCGGGAAACTGGCTGTTGAAAAGACCTTAAACTCGGTGAACGCTCTGATCTTCTAGATCGTGCCAATACCGAGCCAAGCCATCGCGAGATGGAAGGTGTAGAGACTTGACAGGGTCCACCTAACGGCTCCGGCCTATGGTGAAGATAAAGTCCAGACCACGAACCCCAAGCGGGGGCGGTGAAAACCGAAGTGGTATGTAATCGAATGGTCCTGGGTTCGAGTCCCAGCCGGTTCACCAATATTTTCATATAAAATGACGAGATCGTATTTTAGATCCTCAGTGGAGAAGATCCATGGGCAGACGTGAGACATATACTTCTCCATTGCAGTGCAAATGTGGAGCAGAAGGCAGAGGACGTTTTGAAGAAAACGAGAATCCTATATTCAATAAGGGCAGACTTGATCGAGTGACATTGGATCTATCTGGGCCTTTCACGAATGTTGACGGTGATATTATTTGCGACAACTGTGGTGCTGTCGTGAATCCGTAAAGCGTACTTGCTCCGACCATTACACTTTTCGGTCGGAGCAAACTGCTAACAAAGCATATCCAAAGAGCCGCACAAAACTGCGATAAATCCTGTGCTTTATTTAACTTTTAATCGAATGGTCCTGGGTTCGAGTCCCAGCCGGTTCACCATTTCCCCTGAAAAGAGCAGATGTAGTTGCGACCGGTGGCGATCCACTGGTGGTCTGTCGGGATTTTGCGGCTTATGATGTCGTAACAGGCTGACATGCAAGGAAAATGCTGATGACGCGGGTTCGGATTGGGATAGCGCTTGGACTTCTGGCGGCGCTGGCGGCGTGTGGGCCGGATTATGGCGGGCAGGGGTCGCGGCAGTTCCGTGGTGACGGTTATGGCAATGTAGGCGCGGGCCGCAGCAGCTATGGCTATCAGGGCGGCCCGACCTGAGTTTTCCCCTTTTCGGGGCGGTTCAGGACAGGGCGTCCTGAACCAGTTTTTCCTGCTGGGCGGCATGGACGCCCGGTAGTCCGGTTGCGGGGGAAGCGGCACTGTCGCGGCCTGCATAGTCCGGGCGCTGGACCCGATGTCCGCAGGCGCGCAGGGCGCGTTCGATGCGACGGTCCACGAAAATCCACGCCCCGTTATTGAGCGGCTCTTCCTGACACCACAGGACCTGTTCTGCGTCCGGATGGCGGGCGAGCTGCTCCATGAGTGCATGATGCGGGAACGGATAGAGCTGTTCCAGGCGGATGATGGCGACGTCGTCACGGTTCTGGCGCGCGCGTTCGGCGATCAGATCGTAATAGACCTTGCCGGTGCATAGGATAATGCGGCGTGCGCCCTCTTCCTTGGCCGGGTCTGCGATGGCGGGCTGGAAACGGGTGTGTGGCCCCATCTCGTCCAGCATGGACACCGCATCCTTGTTCCGGAGCAGGGATTTGGGCGTGAAAACGACCAGCGGCTTGCGGCAGCGGCGCGCGATCTGGCGGCGCAGGGCGTGGAAGTAGTTTGCGGGTGTCGTGATGTTGCACACGCGCATGTTGTTTTCGGCGCAGAGCTGAAGAATGCGCTCGGGGCGGGCGGAAGAATGTTCCGGGCCACCACCTTCATAGCCGTGCGGCAGAAGCAGGGTCAGGCCGGACGTCCGCAGCCATTTGGTTTCGCCCGAGGCGATGAACTGGTCGAGGATAATCTGTGCGCCGTTGGTGAAATCGCCGAACTGCGCTTCCCATAGAACCAGAGCTTCGGGATTTCCAAGGGAATAACCGTATTCGAAGCCGAGAACGGCATATTCCGAGAGTGGTGAGTTCCAGATGTTCAGCGGGGCCTGATGGGGGGCAATATGGGTCAGGGGCGTGTCTTCGCGGCCTGTGTTCTGATCGAACAGCACGGCGTGACGCTGGCTGAACGTGCCGCGGCGGCTGTCCTGTCCGGACAGGCGGACGGGATGGCCGTCCATGGACAGGGTGCCGAAAGCGAGAGCCTCGGCGGTCGCCCAGTCGAGCGGGCCGCCATCGGCCACCGCCTTGCCGCGCGCCGTGATCTGGCGGGCCAGACGCGGATGAACGGCCAAGCCTTCCGGAATCGTGCCGATGGCGTCCCCGACGTCGCGTAGACGCCGGAGCGGTACGCCGGTCATGGGCTGGATGCGGTCCTGCTCGTCCTGCAGGCGTGTCGGGTCTTCGGGGCCGTCGAGCCAGTCCGTGCTGTTGGGGCGATAGGTCTTGGAGGTTTCGAACTGCTCTTCCAGGCGGCTCTGGAAGTGGTTCCACATCTCCTCGACCTCGGCTTCGGACATGACGCCAGTGCGAACCAGATGCCGGGCGTAAAGACTGCGCGTCGTGGGACGGGACTGGATGGCGTGGACCATCGCGGGCTGCGTGAAGGCGGGTTCGTCGGCTTCATTATGGCCGTGACGGCGATAGCAGACCACGTCCAGCACGATGTCGGACTGGAAGGTGCGGCGCCATTCATGCGCCAGAAAAGCACAGCGGGAGACGGCTTCGGGATCGTCGCCATTGACGTGCAGGATCGGGGCCTGAACGGATTTGGCGATGTCGGTGTTGTGGATGCCGGAATGGGCGTCGGACTGGACGGTGGTGAAGCCGATCTGGTTGTTGATGATGACGTGGACCGTGCCGCCCGTCCGGTAGCCTTCCAGCTTCGAGAGGCTGAGGGTTTCGTACACGACGCCCTGACCGGCAAAGGCGGCGTCGCCGTGGACGAGAATGCCCAGATGGTGCTGGCGGTCGTGGTCCTTTTCGCGATCCTGGTCGGCGCGGACGCGGCCGAGCACGACGGGGTCCACCGCTTCCAGATGAGAGGGGTTGGGCAGGAGCGAGATACGGACAGTGTGGCCCGCATGTTCGAGCGTTGTGGCGGTGCCGAGATGGTATTTCACATCGCCCGAGCCCTGAATGGTGTCAGGCTTGAAGGATGCCCCCGCGAATTCGCTGAAAATAGCGGCAAACGGCTTGCGCAGGATGTTAGCCATCACGTTCAGGCGTCCGCGATGGGGCATGCCGAGTGAGACGGAACGCACGTCGTCCTGTGCGGCAGCATCGATCAGGGTACGCAGGGCGACGATGACGCTCTCACCGCCTTCAAGGCCAAAGCGGCGCATGCCCATGAAGCGCTTCTGGCAGAACTGCTCGAAAGCTTCGGCGCGGGTCAGGGCGAGGAGGAGACGCTTCTGGTCCAGCGACGGGCCGGGAACCGGCGTCTCCAGACGGTCGATCCACCACTGGCGCTGGGCGGGGCCTTGAAGATGCATGAACTCGGCGGCCGTGGTGCCGCAATAGGCACGGCGCAGGCGGGCGATCAGGTCCCGGTCGGCTCCGGGCGGGTTCAGTTCGGCAATGTCGGGAACGGGTGCCAGGCCGAGCGGGTCCAGCTTTGCGATGGCATGTCCGCGCAGGCGATAGGCGAATTTCAGGCTCTCGGCGCTGGCGTCGGTCTGCTCTGTTGTTTCCGCGGGCAGGCGGTCAGAGCCAAGGGTTTCGAACAGGGAGGCGAAGGCCGTGTCCACGGAGGCCGGGTCATGCTGCCAGCGTGCGTGCAGCTCCGCCAGATAGACGGTGTTTTCGCCGTTGATGGCGTCCCGGTCATCGCGATGGTCGCCCATGAACTCGTTCTCCTGTGTCCCCGGCTCCTGTGACCTGTACCAGGGAGCAGGGGGCGTGTCTTTTGGTCGTGCACTCTAACGGATTGGCCGAACAGGGCCAATTTCCGTTTGTTTCGCGTTCTGCCTGTTCAGAGACCGAAGCCGCGTTTCATGGCGTCGATACGGCGTGCGATGGAGCGGGTGGCGACCGGGGTGTCTGTCTGGTCGAAGATATGGCAGGCGCCGGGCACGATTTCCAGTTCTACCGAAACGCCCTGATGGATCAGGCGCTGCGCGTAGGCGAGGTCTTCGTCCAGAAACAGGTCCAGGGCGCCGACGGACAGATAGACGGGGGGAAGACCGGACAGGTCCGTGGCGCGGGCGGGTGCGGCGTAGGGCGAGACGTCCGCCGCGCCGGGCGCTACGGGATTGAGGAGGGCCGCCCACATGAAGGTGTTGCTGGTGCGGGTCCACAGGAACTCGCCCCCGACCGGGGAGGCGTCGGGCTGACCTGTCGTCGTGCGGTCGTCGAGCACGGGGTAGACGAGATTCTGGAACAAGAGGGTCGGGCCTTCGCGGTCCCGGGTCAGGAGAGCCAGCCCAGCGGCAAGGCCGCCGCCTGCGCTTTCGCCGGTGAGGCCGATGCGGGCGGCATCAATCCCCAGTGTATCGGCGTTGCGCGTGATCCAGCAGAGCGTCGTGTAGGCATCCTCGATGGCCGCCGGAAAGGGATGTTCGGGGGTGAGGCGGTAATCCGGGGAGAGGACCACGCAGTCCAGATCCTGAGCGAACTGGCAGAGCTGGGTGGCGGTGAGCTCGGGCTGGCCAGCGAAATAACCGCCGCCATGCAGGTGCAGGAGGACCGGGCGTGGGGCAGCGGCGTCCTTGCGAGGGCGGACGCTCAGGAGGCAGATGGCGGGCGCGGTGTCCGTGGCGGGAATGGTCAGCCGTTCAAGGATGACGGGATAGTCTTCGGCCTGAAGGAAAGACTGTCCGGCGGCCTGTTCCAGCCCGTCGCGGAAGGCGGGGAGGGAGTCGGGCGAGAGATCGACGGTGGGGATCTCTTCAAGGAGCGGGAGGAGTTCAGGGAGGACGAGGGGCCGGGTGTTCATGAGTGTCACCTTGCACTGGGGAGGCAGGAAAACCATCTGTACGCCCAGTGGTCGGACGGCTTGAAGGCAAAAATCTGTTCGTCCCGCCACAAAGTTGCCGCAACTTTTAATACCCGAGAGTCGTCTTGTTAACCGACCGGTCCTGAGCCGGCCTTGTTGGATGGGAGTTTCGCTGATGCGTGCTCTGCTGTTTCTTGCAGTTCTGACGGGAAGTGGTCTTGCGTTGACAGGTCTGTCGGCGGGAGCGCAGGAGCCGCGTCGGGACAACCTGTCCGCGCATTCCGTTCTGGCGGAGGATGCGGGGCAGTCGGGAGTGGATCACCGGACGCTGGAATGCCGGACGGATCCGCGCCTGCTTCATACCGTGTGGGACGGACGGATCTCGTCCCTGCCGGGGCCTCATGTCTGTATGGGGGGTGCGAACCGTCTGGGGGCAGGATATGTCCGTTATCTGGCGACGAGCCGGATGGTGAGGGCGCATAAGCCGCTGCGGGGGTAATATTCTTTCGTAAAAGGCAGGTCTCACATGTGTGGAATAGGCCTTGTCGCCGGCGTGGGCCGCGTCTAGCCTTCCGCGCCATGAGCAGGATTTCTCTTGATTATGATGCGTTCGAGAGCGCGCCGGTTGCGGAAAAACCGTTTCCGCATCTGGTGGTGCCGCATTTCATCGGCAATGACGATCTGAAGGCGGTTGTCTCGGACCTGCCGGAGATGAAATCCGGCGGCTCTTTCCCGCCGGAAGCGCTGAAGCTGACGCCGCGTGTTGCGGGCATGATTGCGGAATTGCAGGGGCCGAAGCTCAAGGCCCTGGTGGCGGAGAAATTCGGGCTGGATCTGGCGGATGCGCCGACCATGCTGACGGTCCGCGGCCGCACGCGGGAAAAAGACGGGCGGATCCATCGGGATTCCGAGGCCAAGCTCGTCACGATCCTGCTGTATCTCAATCCGCGCGGGGAGGACTGGGCCTCGCGCGATGGCTGTCTGCGGCTGCTGAACGGGCCGGATGATGTCGAGGATTTCGATGTTGAGGTGACGCCCGCCGAAGGAACGCTTCTGGTGTTTCCGAACGGGCCGGCCACCTGGCACGGACACCGGCAGTTTGTCGGAACGCGCTATGCGATCCAGCTCAACTATATGGCGACGGGGCGCAAGGCCCGCTACGAACTGCGGCGGCACCGTCTGTCGGCGCTTTTAAAGCGTCTGCCCTTTTCGGGCTGATTTTCAGGGAACGGGAAAAGATCATGGGTTATCGGGTTGCGGTTGTTGGCGCCACGGGTGCGGTGGGGCGTGAACTGCTGCGAATTCTGGCGGAGCGGGAATTTCCGGTCGATGAGGTTGTGGCGCTGGCCTCGCCGCGTTCGGCAGGGCGCGAGATTTCCTTTGGGGACAAGACGGTCCTGAAGGTTCAGAATCTCGAGACGTTCGACTTCAAGGGCTGGGATATTGCGCTGTTCTCGCCGGGTGGGGCGGTTTCGGCCGTTTATGCGCCCAAGGCTGCGGCTGCCGGATGCGTCGTGATCGACAACACGTCCCATTTCCGCATGGAGCCGGGCGTGCCCCTGATCGTGCCGGAAGTGAACGCGGCGGCGATTGGCAAGGCGAGCCGGGGCATCATCGCCAACCCGAACTGCTCAACCGCACAGATGCTCGTGGCGCTCAAGCCGCTGCATGACCTGTTCCGCATCAAGCGCATCGTGGTCTCGACCTATCAGGCCGTTTCAGGCGCGGGCAAGGACGGGATGGACGAGCTGTTCGCCCAGACCAAGGGCACCTTCGTCAACGATCCGCCGACGGTCGCGCAGTTCACCAAGCAGATTGCCTTCAACGTCATTCCCCATATCGACCGTTTCATGGACGACGGTGCGACCAAGGAAGAATGGAAGATGGCTGTCGAAACCCGCAAGATCATGGACCCGGACATCAAGGTTCTGGCGACCTGTGTGCGTGTCCCGGTGTTCATCGGTCACTCCGAGGCCATCAGCATTGAATGCGAGAAGCCGGTTGATCTGAAGAAGGCACGCGAGGCGCTGCGCAAGGCGCCGGGTGTGATTCTGCGGGACGAGCGCGAGGATGGTGGTTACGTCACGCCGATCGAATGTGTGGGCGAGGATGCGACTTATGTGTCCCGCCTGCGGATTGATCCGTCTGTCGAGAATGGTCTGGCGCTGTGGTGTGTGTCCGACAATCTGCGCAAGGGTGCGGCCCTCAATGCGGTCCAGATTGCGGAAAGCATTGTCGCGCAGGGACTTCTGAAGGACGGCCAGCTTTTCCGTCGCAATGAAATTCCGGATGAAGACGAGTCCGAATGACGGCGTCGCGCACGGAGACGGTTCTCGCGGCCAATGAAGATATCGAGCGCCTGCCGCTCGATGCTCTGCTGGGTCGGCTTCTGACGTCGCAGAAGGCGGCTCTGGATCGGGTGGGTGAAGCCTTGCCGTCCATCGAGCGCGCTGTTGAGGCGGCTGTCCCCAGGCTTCAGGCCGGGGGGCGGCTGGTCTATGCGGGGGCCGGGACGTCGGGGCGGATCGGATTGCAGGATGGCGTGGAACTGACGCCGACCTTTGGTGTGGCGCCGGAGAAGCTGGTCCTGCTGCTCGCTGGTGGGGCAGGGGCGACGACACAGGCGGCGGAAGGTGCGGAAGACCGGGAAGATCAGGCACGGCTTGATCTGATGGACTATTACCCGACTGCGCAGGACGTGGTGATCGGCGTCGCGGCGAGCGGCAATACGCCTTACACGTGTGCGGTCGTTCAGCTTGGACGGGAAGTCGGAGCCCTGACGATCGGTGTGAGTGGTAATCCGGAGTCGCGCCTGCTGCGGGAAGCGGAATTTGGGATCTGTATTCCGACGGGAGCCGAGGTTCTGGCGGGCTCGACGCGTATGGCCGCCGGGACGGCGCAGAAAGTCACGCTGAACCTGTTTTCCACCGCGCTGATGACGCGTCTGGGGCATGTCTATCGTGGGCGCATGGTGGACATGCGCATCAGCAACGAGAAGCTTCAGGCGCGCGCGGAACGGATGGTCATGGAACTGGCCGGAGGAACGGCCGAAGAGGCACGGGACGCCCTGAGGCTTGTGCAGGGAAATACGAAACGGGCCGTTCTGCTGCGGCACGGTGTGGCTCTGGCGGAAATTGAACCGCTTCTGGAGCGGTGTCAGGGGCATCTGCATCTGGCGCTCGCCGGACTTTAAAGGCGGCGCAATCGGGATGAGAAGGCCCCGTATCACGTGAGAGGCCATTCGAGGGCCTCTCACGTGATCTGATCGGAATCAGACGGAAGCGAGTTCGGCCCAGCCTGTTTCCGGGCGGTCGAGATGCTTCAGCAGGTCGTGATCCGGCGTATTGACCAGATCCTTGACCAGCGTTTTGAAGAGCTTCTTGGTGGTCGGCTTGTCGAGATGCTCGCGGATTTCATGCGAAGCCTGCGCCGGAGCGACAAGCAGGATGCCTTCGACGTCGCGGCTCTGTGCGGCCTTGTTGATATGGCCGGCCAGATCGCGGGTGAAGTGCACCTTGAGCTGTTCGTGCGGGTTTTCGTGCGGTGCCTTGATGGAGGAGACGTCTTTTTCCGCGCTGGACCCCTTGTGCAGGTCAAAGGTTTCGATGGTGCGGAGCTGCGACCCTTCAAGCCGCAGAAAACGGGCTTTTTCGCCGTCAGCGACAACGTAAATGACGGGGTCCTGTGTAGCCATCTCTGGAAATCCTTAATCAAAATCGGACGATGCGTCTGTAACAGTTCTGAGGTGGGATGGTTGCCTGTGTCTGCCAAGGTGGTGCAGAGTCGTATTCGATCAAGTCATTGAAAAAAGGAGAATATTTCATTTTTTTGAATGTTTTTTGAAGAATTCCGATTTTTTTCTTGAAATGCGGAAGAGATGTGCCCAATCTCTGAATTGAGCTTACCGGAAAATCTTTTCCAAAGGCTCAAAGGAGGCAAGTATGGCTCTGACGAATACTCTTCTGCCGTATGTTGGTCCGATGGCTGCCGTTGTTGCGGTGTTCGCCTATACTTTGCTGCAAGGGACCCGGAAACCGGATGTTTCCTATGCGAAAGTAAGGCACCGACGATAGCGTCCCGCAAGGGACGCGTATCCCCGGACGTTTTCCCTCTTTACCTGAATGCGTGCCCGGTTCCACAGTGAGGGCACCATGGCTTTCTTACATAAAACCCCCCGCACTACTCCTCCGCCGGAAGGCAGGACGGGTGTTCTTCTGATCAATCTGGGTACGCCTGACGATACAGGCTATTTCTCAGTCAGAAGATATCTGAGCGAGTTTCTCTCTGACCGTCGCGTCATCGAGAGTCCTCCCCTGATCTGGCAGCCCATTCTACAGGGCATCATCCTGACAAAACGCCCTTTCGCCAGCGGCGCCAATTATGCGCGGATCTGGGATCGGGACGAGAATGCATCCCCCTTGCGGGTCTATACCCGTCGGCAGGCTGAAGGGCTTGCTGCGCGCCTTAAAGCCGATGGCGTGCCAGTGGAATGGGGAATGCGTTATGGCCGCCCTTCCGTTGCAAAAGCGCTGGAAAGCCTGATGGATCAGGGCTGCGACCGGATCGTTAGCATTGCGCTTTATCCGCAGTATTCCGCAACCACGACCGCCACGGCCAACGACCAGCTTTTCCGTGCGCTCATGCGTCTGCGACGCCAGCCCGCCGTTCTGACGGTTCCGTCTTTTCCGGATCATCCTGCTTTCATCCGCGCGCTTGAAACGTCCGTTCAGGATACGCTGGCGGGACTGACCTTCAAGCCGCAGCAGATCGTTGCGTCGTTTCATGGTCTTCCCAAAACCTGCATCGAAAAGGGCGATACGTATCGGGACGAATGTGAGCGGACGATCGCCGGACTGCGGACGGCTCTGGGACTGAGTGAGGCGCAGATGCCCCTGACGTTCCAGTCCCGCTTCGGGCCGCTTGAATGGATCCAGCCCTATACGGCGCCTTTCGTCAAAGCCCTTCCGTCACAGGGAATTACGAAGATTGCCGTTATCATGCCTGGTTTCATGACGGACTGCATCGAAACGCTGGATGAAATCGGGAACGAGCTTCGGGAAGAATTCATGGAAGCAGGGGGAGAGGAGTTTGCGCTCGTGCCCTGTCTGAACGACTCGAAAGGCGCGATTGATCTTCTGGAAGAGCTTTCGCGATCCGCGCTGGCCGGTTTTCAGCGCGGCTGAGTTCTGCGGCCTTCAGGTTCCTTTAAAAAAACCCACCTGATAGCAGGTGGGTTTTTTTATGAATCGGAGCCTGCAAAGGCAGATGGAAATTTTCTGCTTGCATTGCGCGCAGCTTTTTCCTATAACTGTGGCACTGAGCCATGAAACGTAATTGATTGCTCGTTAAAAACTCAATTTCAGGTTAAAGAATTTTGAAAAGGCTGCTTTCGCAAGAAGCAGCCTTTTTTGTTGCGCATTTCAGAAACAAGATATGTTTTTCTGCGTAGAAATTTTGGCTCAGTGCAGAGTTTAATTCTTCTTTTTATACGGCTCTCCAGCATCCGGACCTGAAACAGGGTTTCGGATGCTGGCGTGCGTCTGGTTCTATTCTTTTTCAGCTACAGGAAAACTCATGAACGCTGTTTCCAGCACGCAAAGCGCAGTCCAGTCGGGTTCGCGCTGGACGATCGCTGATGCGATGAAGATCCGTGCCGATGATCCGACGACGACCATGCCGGTCATCGACTACGCATTTCCCGTCATCGATTCCGATGTGTGGCAGTGGGACACCTGGCTGCTGCGCGACATTCACGGCAAGACCGTGACCTTCAAGGGCTGGTACGTCATGTTCGCCCTCGTTGCCGATCGTGCCGCCACGGGCGATACGACCGAGGGCTGGCACAGCCGCAACAACTATTCCTATATCGGCTACTACTACAGCCGCACCGGCAATGGCGCGGACTGGAAGTTCGGTGGCCGTGTCATCAAGGAAGGCGCCAACTCCCGCAGCTGGGAATGGTCCGGTTGTGCCGTTATGCGCGAGAACAGCGCCAATACGGTCGATCTGTTCTATACCTCGGTCAACGATACGCCGTCCGAGTCTGTTCCGTCCTACACGACGGGCCGCATTCTGGCAGATGCCACCGGCGTCTGGTTCGAGGGCTTCGATGTCTGCACGGACATGTTCCAGGCAGACGGCGTGAACTACGCCAACATCGTCGAAGACGCCTACTGGGATTTCCGCGATCCGCATATCTTCCGCAATCCTGACGACAACCAGATCTATGCCCTGTTTGAAGGCAATGTTCCGGGTATGCGCGGGAACTTCACCATCGGTTCCGACGAGATGGGTCCGGTTCCGCCTGCCACGACCGTTCCGGCTGGTGCGCAGTATGGCGCTGCTGCCATCGGCATTGCCCGCCTGACATCCGACTCCACGCGGGGTGATTTCTCCAAATGGGAAATGCTGCCGGCCCTCGTCACGGCGCTTGGCGTCAATGACCAGACGGAGCGCCCGCATGTCGTCTTCCAGGACGGTCTGACCTATCTGTTCACGATCTCCCATCACTCCACCTTCACCGGCAACAGCACGGGTCCGGATGGTGTGTATGGTTTCGTGTCCCGGAACGGTATTTTCGGTCCATATGCACCGCTGAACGGTTCGGGCCTTGTACTGGGTAACCCGTCTGCTGCTCCGTACGAGACCTACTCGCACTTCGTCGATCCTGCCGGTTACGTGCAGTCCTTCATTGATACCCTGCCGCAGCCCGGTTCGGCTGACCCGCAGGACCCGGCGACCTATCGCATCGGTGGTACGCTCGCACCGACCGTGAAGATCGTCCTCGAAGGTGAGCGGACCTATCTGACGGAAGTCCACGCTTACGGGCAGGTTTATGCCCAGGGCGTCTGGCCGACCTCTTCGGCCTTTGACAAGCGTTCCTGAAGCCGTTTTGCCCTCTCCCGAAAGGGGGAGGGCATTTTTTTGCGTTTCAGGTTCTGAATTTCAGACGCAGAAATGCGCTGGCCTGTGGGCCTGAAACAGTTTTGGCGATTTCTGGAAAACTATCGGCTGGTCGGAGTGAGAGGATTCGAACCTCCGGCCCCTGCGTCCCGAACACAGTGCTCTACCAGGCTGAGCTACACTCCGGCCGACGGCGCTTCTCCTACAGGGGTTAACGCTTTCCTGCAAGAGGGTTAGGGCGAAAAATCAGAGAACGAGCGCCGTTCTGCCGATATCCCGCCATGACCACAGGACGGCGCGGGCCTGCCCCTGAAGGTTCCAGACGGGAAGGAGCCCGACGCCCCCGTCCGCTACGTTGATGCGCGAGTCGGCGGAGTTGTCACGGTTGTCGCCCATAACGAACAGATGGTTGGCCGGAATGCTGAAGGGGGCAATGTTGTCCAGGTCTCCATCCTGCGACATTTTGAGAATGTTGTGGCGGATGTTTCCCGGCAGGGTTTCTTCATAGCGTTCTGCCGCACGCCAGACGTTCTTTCGGCTTTCCTCGCGGGTTGGTCCCATGTCTTTCCATGGAAGCACCGTTCCGTTCAGGATGACCCGGCCATGCATCAGGGCCACCGTGTCGCCCGGAAGTCCGATGACGCGTTTGACCCAGGTCTGATGCAGGTTGGCAGGTGCGCGGAACACGACCACGTCGCCGCGATGGGGCAGGCGTCCGAACAGGCGGCTGTCCGTTTCGGAAGAGGGCTTCAGAAACGTTCCGAACGGCAGATTGGCCGTGCTGAGGCCGTAGGACGGGACGATGACGCCGATCTGGTCGCCGATCCGCAGTGTCGGCTCCATGGAGGCCGAAGGCACGATGTAAGCGGCGGCAAGAGCGCTGTGAATGGTCAGGCAGCCCAGAAGGACGGGCAGGCAGGACAGGATGTCGCGGGCAAGCTGGCGCAGGGTTGGGATGCGGGTCATGATGAGGGTCTCCGTGCCCGACAGAGTGCCTCATGGAGGCCGGAGTGCCAGTTAAACCTGCGTCAGATCCTGTCATGAAAAAAGGGGCGTTCCGTCATGGGGCGCCCCTTTTTTGTCGTTTCAGGCGAACGGTGCCTTACAGCGCTTTTTCGAGCGTCGGGAGGACCTCGAACAGATCACCCACGATGCCGTAATCGGCGACCTTGAAAATCGGCGCTTCCGAATCGGTGTTGATGGCCACGATGACGCGGCTGTCTTTCATGCCGGCCAGATGCTGGATCGCACCCGACAGACCGACGGCGATGTAGAGTTCCGGCGCCACGATCTTGCCGGTCTGGCCGACCTGCATTTCGTTGGGGGCAAAACCGGAATCCACGGCCGCACGGGACGCGCCGATGGCGGCGTTCAGCTTGTCGGCGATGGGTTCGAGCAGCTTGAAGTTCGCAGCGTCTTTCAGGCCCTTGCCGCCGGAAATCACCACGCGGGCAGATTCCAGTTCCGGGCGATCGGATGCCGAAAGCTCGACCTTCACGAAAACGGACTTCTCGCTGGCCGGAGCTTCGATTGTCTCAACCGTGGCGGACCCACCTTCGGCAGCAACCGGATCGAAATTGGAGCCACGGATCGTCAGCACCTTGATGCTGTCGGAAGAGCGGACCGTCGCCAGTGCGTTGCCGGCATAGATCGGGCGCACGAAGGTGTCGGCGTCCTTGATCTCGACCACATCGGGGATGGGCTGCACGTCCAGCAGGCCTGCCAGACGCGGCAGGATGTTTTTGCCGGTGGCGGAGGCTGCGGCCAGGATATGGCTGTAGTCTTTCGCGCGGGCAGCCAGCAGATCGGCGGCGGGCTCGGCCAGATCGTTGACCAGACCCGGAACGCTGAGGACGCGCGTCACACCCGGCAGGGCGGCAGCGGCCTGTGCGCCGTCTCCGAACACGATGGCATCGACGGCACCGAAGCGGGAGGCCGCGGCAACAGCCGAACGGGAAGCCTGACGGACCGCGCCGTTTTCGACTTCAACCAGAACAAGAGCGGTCATCAGATCACCTTCGCTTCTGTCTTGAGCTTCTCGACCAGTTCGGCCGCGCTGTTCACTTTCACGCCTTCCTTGCGCTCGGCGGGTTCGGCCACCGAGACCACCGTCAGGCGCGACGCCGTATCAACGCCGAGGCTGTCGATTTCGACCGTCTCAAGCGGCTTCTTGCGGGCCTTCATGATGTTCGGAAGGGACGCATAGCGCGGCTCGTTGAGGCGCAGATCCGCCGTCACCACGGCCGGGAGCGTGAGGGACACGACTTCCGTGCCGCCATCAATCTCGCGGGCAACTTCGATACGGCCATCGGCAACCGTCACAGCGCTGGCGAACGTGCCCTGCGGCCAGCCGAGCTTTGCGGCCAGGATCTGGCCCGTAGCGTTCATGTCGTCGTCGATCGCCTGCTTGCCCATGCAGATCAGGCCAGCCTCTTCGCGCGTGGCGATCGCCTTGAGCACGTTGGCCACGGCGCGCGGCTCAAGCGTGTCGTCGGTGCGGACGAGGATGGCGCGGTCTGCACCCATCGCCATGGCCGTACGCAGCACGTCCTGAGCGGCCTGTGCGCCGACGGTCACGACCACGACTTCCTTGGCCGCGCCTTTTTCACGAAGGCGCACTGCTTCTTCGACTGCGATTTCGTCGAACGGATTCATGGACATTTTCACGCCCTGCGTTTCGACACCGCTGCCATCGGCCGCTACACGTACCTTGACGTTGTAATCGACCACCCGTTTGACTGGGACCAGAACTTTCATCGTCATCTTTCGCTGCTGTCGCCGCCACAAAAACGGGCGCCACCGTAGCGGGACTGACCGGAAAAGTCACATTCCGCTCTGGTCATGCCGTTTTGCGGGCCCTCTTTCGGGAAGAAAATTACATCCCAACCGGATAATTCGGACCGCCGCCGCCTTCGGGCGTGCACCAGTCGATGTTCTGCGTCGGGTCCTTGATGTCGCAGGTCTTGCAGTGCACGCAGTTCTGGGCGTTGATCCGGAGCTGCCAGGCATTTTCGCCCGTCTGTTCCTGTTCATACACACCGGCCGGGCAATAACGGCTTTCGGGCGAATCGAACACGTCGTGATTGACGGTCTGCCAGACGGACTCGTTGCGGAGTTTGAGGTGAACCGGCTGGTTCTCCTCGTGATTCGTGCTGCTCAGGAAGACCGAACTGACGCGATCGAAGGTGATCTTCCCGTCGGGCTTAGGATAGTCGATTTTCGTGCACAGCGAAGCCGGACGCAGCGTTTCGTTATCGGCATGTGGGTGATGCAGCGTCCAGGGGGCACGGCCGCGCAGGATCATGCTGTCGATGCCCGCATAAATCGCGCCGAGCTTCATGCCCCATTTTGCGAAGGCCGGGCGGATGTTGCGGACGTCGCGCAGTTCGGACCATAGCCAGGACTGCTGGACGCGCGCCGTCATGCTGGCGGCTTCCTTCCTGTCCTTTTCCAGAGCCTCGGCCACGGCCTCAGCCGCGATCATGCCGGATTTCATGGCCGTATGTGTGCCCTTGATCTTGGGCACGTTCAGGAAGCCCGCCGAGTCACCAGCCAGAACGCCGCCGGGGAAGGTCAGGCGCGGAATGGACTGGAAGCCGCCTTCCGACAGGGCTCGTGCGCCGTAGATCAGGCGCTTGCCGCCTTCGAAATGCTCCCGGAAGGCCGGGTGCAGCTTGGTCCGCTGCATTTCTTCGAACGGGGACAGATAGGTGTTGGCGTAATCGAGGCCGGTCACGAAGCCAAAGCTGACCAGATTTTCCCCGAAATGATAAAGCCAGGCGCCGCCATAGGTGTGATCGTCGAGCGGCCAGCCGAAACTGTGCTGCACGAGGCCCGGACGATGTTTTTCCGCCGGGATTTCCCAGACTTCCTTGACGCCGAGGCCATAGGTCTGCGGCTCCACGCCCTTGCGCAGGCCGAAACGCTTCATGGCGTGGCCGGTGAGGGAGCCGCGGGCGCCTTCGGTCAGGATGGTCTGCTTTGCGCGCAGGATCATGCCGGGCGTGAAGTTCGGCCCGTATTCGCCGTTGCGTTCGATACCCATGTCGCCCGTGATGACGCCAGCGACGTGGTCATTTTCGATAAACAGTTCCGCGCCCGAGAAGCCCGGATAGATTTCCACGCCCAGAGCCTCGGCCTGCTCGCCGAGCCAGCGGCAGACTTCGCCAAGCGAGACAACATAGTTTCCGTGATTGGCCATCTGCGGCATCACGCGGTCCAGATACGGAACGGCGAAGGAGCGCGTTTCGGTGAGGAACAGCATCCGCTCTTCCGTCACCTGCGTCCGCAGGGGGGCGTCCAGATCGCGCCAGTTCGGCAGAAGTTCATCGAGCGTGCGGGGCTCGATAACGGCGCCCGACACGATATGGGCGCCGATCTCGCTGCCTTTTTCGATCAGGCAGACGCCTGCATCCGGCATCAGCTGTTTCAGGCGGATCGCGGCGGACAGACCGGCGGGACCGCCACCGACCACCACGACATCGAATTCCATTTCTTCGCGTTCGATCTGGGTCATGATGTCAGGAAACTCGCTGAATAACTGGGATAAGGGTTTGGCGTGGGTTTCAGGGACGGCGCGTGAAAGTCCAGTAGAACGGCACGCGCCCTTCGCGGAAGGCCTTGGCTTCATAGCGTGTGGGCGACCAGCCTTCGGGACGTTCCTTGGCCGGGGGCGGCGCATCGAACAGATCCTGCTTGCCCATCACCTCCGTGACCCATTCCTGATAGACGGGATGGTCACTGGCGACGCGCCAGATGGCGCCGGGTTTCAGGACGCGGTGCATCTGCTTGATGTTTTCCGGATGCACGAAGCGGCGCTTGGCATGCCGGGCCTTGGGCCACGGGTCCGGGAACATCAGATACGCCCGGTCCAGACACGCATCGGGCATGTCCTTGAGCAGCAGGCGGGCATCTTCGGCCCAGATGCGGAAATGGGGAGGCGGCGTGGCTGTGTCTTCCTCACCTTCGGGCACGAGGCGCGAAAGCAGGGAGCACAGCCCGTTCTCGAAGACCTCGGAGGCGATATAGCCGACATCCGGGTTCAGTTCGGCCTGACCGACGGCATGTTCGCCGCCACCAAAACCGATTTCGAGAAAGACGCGCGAGACCGCATCGGAGAACCCCGCAGCGGGATTCTCCGGTGAAGTGAAGGAAAGCCGGGGCAGCGCCTTCTCAAGAAGGTGCTGCTGCCGGGCCCGGAGCGGATGGCCGCGTTGACGGCCATAAAGCCGCTCCGGCTGGGGTTTGAGAGACTCGACCAGGGGTTTTCTGCCAGATTACCGGTTCAGGGCGCCACGCAGCGTGGTGACCAGATCGGTCTGTTCCCAGGTGAAGTTGTCCAGAACCGGATCCGGCGCACGACCGAAATGGCCGTAAGCGGAGGTCGGAACATAGATCGGACGGTTCAGACGCAGATGCTTGCGGATGCCGCGCGGGGACAGGTCCACAACCTCGTTGAGGATCGCCCCCAGACGGGCTTCGTCCACGTCCTTGCCCGTGCCGTCGAGGTCAACATAGACCGAGAGCGGCTTGGACACGCCGATGGCGTAGCTGAGCTGGATCGTGCAGCGGTCGGCAAGGCCGGCAGCCACGACGTTCTTGGCGAGGTAACGTGCGGCATAGGCTGCCGAACGGTCCACCTTCGTGGGGTCCTTGCCGGAGAATGCGCCACCACCATGCGGGGCTGCGCCACCATAGGTGTCAACGATGATCTTGCGGCCCGTGAGGCCTGCGTCGCCGTCCGGTCCACCGATGACGAAGTTTCCGGTCGGGTTCACGTAGAACTCGTCTTCCGGGCAGGTCCAGCCTTCCGGCAGGATGCCGTTGACCACGTCGCGCAGGGTCTCGCGGATCGTGTGCTGGCTCATGCCTTCGACATGCTGCGTGGAAATCACGACGGACGTGACGCCAACGGGCTTGCCGTCGACATAACGCAGCGTGACCTGGCTCTTGGCATCCGGCAGAAGGCCGACGCCACGGGCATCACCGTTCTTGCGGTAGTCGCGGATGCGCTCGAGGATCGTCTGCGCATAGAACAGCGGCGCAGGCATCAGGTGTTCGGTTTCGCGCGTGGCGTAGCCGAACATGATGCCCTGGTCACCAGCGCCCTCGTCCTTGTCGCTGCCGCTGTCAACGCCCTGGGCGATGTCGGCGGACTGTGCGTGCAGGTAGGAGGTGATGTCGGCCTTCTTCCAAGAGAAACCTTCCTGGTCGTAGCCGATGTCCTTGATGGCTTCACGGGCGCGGTCGATCAGCGTGTCTTCGACCTCTTTGGGGCCGCGGACTTCACCGGCCAGGATGACGCGGTTGGTGGTGACCAGCGTCTCACAGGCAACACGCGCTTCCGGATCGGCCTGCAGATAGGCGTCCAGAACGGTATCGGAAATGCGGTCCGCCACCTTGTCGGGATGGCCCTCGGAAACGGACTCGGACGTGAAAAGGAAATCGCCGTGATTGCGCACTCAGGGACCTCGCAGGGAATGAGTGGTGAGAAGGGCCACAGCGTGCCTTGGCAGGCGGACTGTGGCATTCAGGGAGGGGACGGCTTGGCGGAATTGGGCGCAAGGGTCAAGGGGCCGTGTGAGGTCTGAACGCGGTTTTCTGCGGGAAAGTCCCGAAAATCAGCCTGAAATTACAAAAAAACCGGACAGAAATTACGAAAAAGAGAGCGCAGGCCCCCGTTTCATTTTTCAACGACACCGTTCATGCTGCGTTTACAGCCCCGTAACCGGCATTGCCTGTCAGGGGTACGGTTGTGGGCAAACAGGGAATTTGAGGCGTTTGGAATGTCGAATCAGTTTAGCGGTAAAGTTTGTCTCGTCACCGGCGCAGGTGGCAATATCGGTCTTGCGACCGCCCTTCGTTTGGCCGGGGAAGGAACGGCCATCGCCCTGCTGGACATGAACCGGGAAGCTCTGGAAAAGGCGGAAGCCGCCGTCCGTGAAAAGGGCGTCGAAGCCCGCTCCTATGTCTGTAACGTGACGTCCGAAGAGGCCGTGACCGAGACTGTGGACGCTGTGGTCCGGGATTTCGGGAAGATCGACTTCCTGTTCAACAATGCCGGGTATCAGGGCGCGTTCGCCCCTGTTCAGGATTATCCGTCCGAGGATTTCGCGCGCGTGCTGACGATCAACGTCACCGGCGCCTTCCATGTCCTCAAGGCCGTTACGCGCCAGATGATCGCCCAGAACTATGGTCGTGTTGTCAACACGGCCAGCATGGCCGGTGTGAAGGGGCCGCCAAACATGGCCGCCTACGGTGCCTCCAAGGGTGCCATCATCGCCCTGACCGAAACCGCCGCGCTGGATCTCGCGCCATACAACATCCGCGTGAACGCCATCAGCCCCGGTTACATGGGCCCCGGTTTCATGTGGGAGCGTCAGGTCGAACTTCAGGCCAAGGTCGGAAGCCAGTATTTCTCCACCGATCCCAAGGTGGTGTCCGAGCAGATGATCGGCAGCGTCCCGATGCGCCGTTATGGCGACATCAACGAAATCCCGGGCGTGGTGGCGTTTCTGCTGGGGGACGATTCCAGCTTCATGACGGGTGTGAACCTGCCGATTGCCGGAGGTTGATTACTGGTGGTTGATCGGGGAGTCCGGGCTTTGCCCGGACCCGGCAGGGATCTTGATCCCTGCACCCTGTTTTAGGTTCAGGGTTTTAAGGCGTCTGCCATTGTGTAGAGGCCTGCAGGGCGTCCGGCGAGCCATTTTGCGGCGAGCAGGGCGCCTCTGGCGAAGACCCTGCGGTCCAGTGCGCGATGGGACAGGGTGATCTGTTCGTCCGCCGCCATCAGGACCAGGTCATGTTCGCCCACGATCTGCCCGCCCCGCAGGGAGGCGAATCCGATCGCTCCGTCCGGGCGCAGACCGTTCTGGTCGGTCCGGGCCACGTCTTCGAGCGCGACTCCACGCCCTTCCGCTACGGCCTTTCCGATCGCCAGTGCCGTGCCGGATGGCGCGTCCAGTTTCTGGCGGTGATGAACCTCCAGAATTTCCGCATCATAATCCGGCAGTCCTGCGCCAAGCTGCCGGGCCAGTTCCAGAAACAGCGTCAGTGCGGGTGAGAAATTGGCGGCCTGAAGGACGGGAATATGCTGCGCCGCTGCGTTCACGGCGTCCTGCGCGCCCTGGTCGAGCCCGGTGGTTCCCAGAACCCATGCACATCCGGCCTGCGCGAAGGCCGCCGCATGGGCCGGGACCGTCGTGGCGTGGCTGACATCAATCACCACATCGCAGTTCTTCGCGAGCGTGGCAGGGTCGGTTGTGATGTTGCGTTGGGCGTCTGCGGTGCGGGAGAGGCCGCCGATGAGGGCGTTGCCTGCTTCTTCGGCGCAGAGCGTTCCAAGCCGGCCCGTAATGCCGGCGATACCAATGCGGGGAGCGGAAATCAGGGTCATGGTCGGTCCATCAGAACGGAAAAATCAGATGTTGGCGTCTAGCCGGGCGTCAAAACGGCTGCGGGCGGCCTCGATTTCGGGCCGGTTGGACAGCGCCCACTGACCGAAGGCCTCCGTCAGCGTCCACAGCGATTCCCCGAGCGTCGTGAGTTCATAATCCACGCGCGGCGGAGTCGTCGGGGTGACGGTCCGCAGGACGAGGCCGTCGCGCTCCAGATTGCGCAGGGTGAGCGTCAGCATCCGCTGCGAAATCCCGTCGATCGCACGGCGCAGTTCGCTGAAACGGTGCGGCCCGCGTCCGAGCGATTTGACGATCAGGATGCTCCACTTGTCCGTCGTGCGGGCAAGAATGGAGCGGATGACGGCGCAGGCATCCTCGTTCTGCGAGCAGTCCAGAGTGGCCGTATTCGGCCCTGCGGATGGCTTGGGGGGAGAAACGGTATCACTGACGCGAACATCCATGTGCCTATGGCTCCGGAATGTGCCTTCTTGCGGCGGGGTTCAAAGGTTCCTTATCTGGTGCTGGTTACGATCAGGAACCGGAAAGATCAAAATGAAACTTCTTCACATCGATTCCAGCATTCTCGGTGACAGCTCTGCCAGCCGTCAGGTCAGCGCCGCCGCTGTCGCCCAGTTCCGCAAGAAAGACCCGTCCGTCGAGGTCATTTCCCTCGATCTCGCCAGCGATCCGCTGCCGCATCTGGATGTCGAAGCGCTGTCCTGGCTGGGCAAAGAGCTGACGCCGGATGTGTCGGCCCGTCCCGAACTGGTCGCCAGCGCAAAGGCTCTGAATGATTTCAAGGCGGCGGATGTCGTCGTCATCGGCGTGCCGATGTACAACCTGTCGATTCCCAGCCAGCTCAAATCCTGGATCGACCGCATTATGGTGGCGGGTCAGACCTTCCGCTATGGCGCGGGTGGGATCGAGGGTCTGGCCAAGGGCAAGGCAGTCGTGCTCGCCGTGGCGCGTGGCGGCCTGTATGGCGAAGGCTCGCCCGCAGCGTCCTTCGAGCATCAGCTCAGCTATCTGAAATCTGTCTTCACCATGATCGGCATTACGGACATCACCGTGATTGAAGCCGAGGGTCTCGCCACGAATGGCGGTGCCGACCGTGCCCGCATTCTGTCGGACGCGGAACAAAAAGCCAGCGCGCTCTAAGGTCTTCTGGCTCTCCGGCCGGTCGTTTTTTTTACAAGGCGATCGGCCGGAATTTAGGGCCGGAGTTTCAGTATCGGGCACGGCCCGGAGGCGTCCGGAAAATCAAGATTTCCGGAAAGTGAATGGACCTTTTGCGCGTCCGTGCGTCATGTCGTGTGAACGCAAGACTGCACAGATCCGAGGAGCCTTTCATGAGCCAGCAGAATTTCCGCAGCATCCTGACGGGATCGTTCTCGACACCCTGCGATGACAACCCCACCGTTGCCATGATCGAGGCGGCCTACCGGCACCACGATATTGATGCCCGCTACATTAACTGCGACGTCAAGGCCGAGGGTCTGAAGGACGCCGTGGCGGGCGCGCGGGCCATGGAATGGGTCGGGTTCAACTGTTCCCTGCCGCACAAGGTCGCGGTGATCGAGCATCTGGACGAAGTTGCCGAATCCGCCCGGATCATCGGGGCCGTGAACTGTGTCTCCATCCGCGATGGCCGTCTGATCGGCGACAATACGGACGGCAAGGGCTTTCTGGCCTCTCTCAAAAAGGTCACGGACCCATCCGGCAAGAAAGTCCTGCTTCTGGGGGCAGGTGGTGCCGCGCGCGCCATCGCCGTGGAACTGGGTCTGGCCTCCGCCGCCCATATCACCGTCATGAACCGCGACCCGAAGAAAGCCGAAACCATCGCTGCCCTCGTTCGGGACAACACGTCGGCCAAGGCGGACGTTCAGGCTTGGGAGGGTGACGCCAGTGTGCCGGAGGACGTGGACATCTTGATCAACGCGACGTCCATCGGTCTGGGGGATTCCGAAACCATGCCCCCGCTGAAGGTCGAGACCCTGCGCAAGGGGCTGATCGTCGCTGATGTGATCCCGAACCCGCCCAGAACGCGCCTGCTGCGCGAAGCGGAAGGCAAGGGCTGCACCGTGCTGGATGGGCTCGGGATGCTGGTCAATCAGGGCGTGATCGGCGTGGAGCACTGGCTGGGCAAGACGCTGGATGCCGGGGTGATGGAAAAGACCCTGAAGGATATTTTCGGCGCGGCCTGACATAAAAAACCCCGGTGCCTTCAGGGAGGGCACCGGGGTTTTTCGTGAGCCTGATAAAGATCAGCGGCCGTCGAAGAAGTCGCGGACCTTGGCGAAGAAGCCGCTGCTCTCGGGGCTGCCTTTGGCGTGGTCGTCCCCGGCTTCCTTCTCGAATTCTTCAAGAAGCTCGCGCTGGCGCTTCGTCAGATGGCTCGGCGTTTCGACCGAGACCTGAATATACATGTCCCCACGGGCCGAGGAGCGCAGGACCGAGAAACCCTTGCCGCGAAGACGGAACGTCTCGCCCGTCTGGGTTCCGGCAGGGATGCGGACCTTGCTGCGGCCGCCATCCACAACCGGTACTTCCACTTCCGTGCCCAGAGCGGCCTGAGTCATGCGCAGCGGAACGCGGCAGTAAATGTTCGCGCCGTCGCGCTGGAAAATGTCATGCGACAGAACAGAGATGTGGACATACAGATCGCCCGGCTGCACGCCTTCACCTCCAGCTTCGCCCTTGCCCGCCATGCGGATGCGGGTGCCATCCTCGACGCCGGCGGGGATGTCGATGCTGATGGTCTCGGTCTTCGCCTGCGTTCCCGTGCCGTGACAGACCTTGCACGGATTGGCGACGGTCCGTCCCGAACCATGACAGGTCGGGCAGGGGCGCTCGACTAGGAAAAAGCCCTGCTGCGCCCGGACCTTCCCCGCGCCGTGACAGGTCGGACATGTGGTGCTGCCCGCCTTGGGATCGGCCGAACCCGAACCGTGGCAGGATTCGCAGGCCACGCGGGTGCGGACCTCGACATCCTTCTTCACGCCCGTGAAGGCTTCCATCAGTGTGATTTCGACCTGAACCTGGACATCCGCCCCGGTCCGGCGTCCACCACCCCGACGGCCGCCCATCATGTCTCCGAACATCTGGTCGAAGATGTCGCCCAGACCGCCTGCACCGGCAAAACCACCGCCGAAGCCGCCACCCATTCCGCCCATGCCACCTTCGAAGGCATCATGGCCGTACTGGTCATAGGCGGCGCGCTTCTGCGCGTCCTTCAGGACATCATAGGCTTCGTTGATTTCCTTGAACTTCTGCTCGGCGGCGTCATCCCCCGGATTGCGGTCGGGGTGAAAGCGCATGGCCTGCTTGCGGAAGGCTTTTTTCAGCTCGTCCGGCGAGGCCGTGCGGGAGACTTCGAGGGATTCGTAATAGTCGATTCTGGTGGCCATGTTCGGTCCTTAGGGGGCGTTCCGGAAGGCGGTCCCTGTTATGGGCCGGAAAAACAAGAATGGCGCCCACCCCCTTGCGGGAACGGGCGCCCTCGGAAAACAGGGCCGGACGGAGCGTTCGGCTCCATCCGGGAAAGTCACCCGATCAGTTCTTCTTGTGATCGTCTTCGAGGTCTTCGAAGTCGGCATCGACGACGTTGTCGTCCTTCTTTTCGGCTTCCGGAGCAGCAGCGCCTTCAGCACCCTGACCGGCCTGATAGACAGCCTGACCAACCTTCATGGCAGCCTGCGTCAGCTTGTCGCTGGCAGCCTTCAGGGCCTCGAGGTTGTCGCCACCCAGAGCTTCGCGGGCTTCGGCAATAGCGGCTTCCGCTTCGGACTTGTCAGCCGCCGGAACCTTGTCGCCACCTTCGGTGATGGACTTCTCGGTCTGGTGGATGAGGCTTTCCGTGCTGTTGCGCAGCTCGACCAGCTCACGCTTGGCCTTGTCGGCGGTCGCATTGGCTTCCGCGTCCTTGACCATGCGGTCGATGTCGGAGTCAGACAGACCGCCAGAGGCCTGGATCTTGATCTGTTGTTCCTTGTTCGTGGCCTTGTCCTTGGCGGACACGTTCACGATGCCGTTGGCGTCGATGTCGAAGGTGACTTCGATCTGCGGCATGCCGCGCGGCGCCGGAGCAATGCCCTGAAGGTCGAAGTTGCCCAGCAGCTTGTTGTCAGCCGCCATCTCACGCTCGCCCTGATAGACCTTGATGGTCACGGCGTTCTGGTTGTCTTCGGCCGTGGAGAAGGTCTGGCTCTTCTTGGTCGGGATCGTCGTGTTGCGGTCGATCAGACGGGTGAACACGCCACCCAGCGTTTCGATACCCAGCGACAGCGGTGTCACGTCGAGGAGCAGGACGTCCTTGACGTCACCCTTCAGGACAGCGCCCTGAACGGCAGCACCGATGGCGACCACTTCGTCCGGATTGACGTTGCGGGCCGGTTCCTTGCCGAAGAATTCCTTAACCGTTTCGATGACCTTCGGCATACGCGTCATGCCGCCAACGAGAATGACTTCGTCGATCTCGCTAGGGGAGACGGACGCATCCTTGATGGCTGCACGGCACGGGCCGAGCGTACGCTGCACCAGATCATCGACGAGGCTTTCCAGCTTGGCGCGGGACAGCTTGACGACGAGGTGCTTCGGGCCGGAGGCATCAGCCGTGATGAACGGCAGGTTGATCTCGGTCTCCTTGGAGGAGGACAGCTCGATCTTGGCCTTTTCGGCGGCTTCCTTGAGGCGCTGCAGGGCGAGTTTGTCGCCACGCAGGTCGATGCCCTGCTCTTTCTTGAACTCGTCAGCCAGGAAGCCGATGATGCGGTTGTCGAAATCTTCACCGCCCAGGAACGTGTCGCCGTTCGTGGACTTCACTTCGATCACGCCGTCGGAGATCTCGAGGATGGAGACGTCGAACGTGCCGCCACCAAGGTCATACACGGCCACCGTACCGGAATCGCGCTTGCCAAGGCCATAGGCGAGGGCTGCTGCGGTCGGCTCGTTGATGATGCGCAGAACTTCGAGGCCGGCGATCTTGCCAGCGTCACGCGTGGCCTGACGCTGGGCGTCGTTGAAGTAGGCCGGAACCGTGATGACGGCCTGGGAGACGGTCTCGCCGAGATAGCTTTCGGCGGTTTCCTTCATCTTGCCCAGAACATAGGCTGCGATCTGCGACGGAGCATACTTCTCGCCGCGGGCTTCGACCCATGCGTCGCCGTTATCGCCACGGACGATGCCGTACGGCACCATTTCCTTGTCCTTCTGGACGGTCGGGTCGTCGTAACGACGGCCGATCAGGCGCTTGACGGCGTAGAGGGTGTTGGCGGGGTTGGTCACAGCCTGACGTTTCGCGGCCTGTCCGACGAGACGCTCACCCTTGTCGGTGAAAGCGACCATGGACGGCGTCGTGCGGGCGCCTTCGCTGTTTTCGATCACCTTGGTTTCATCACCCTCGCGTACGGCAACGCAGGAGTTGGTGGTACCAAGGTCAATGCCAATGACTTTGCTCATGTAAAATCAGTCCTCTCAGCGGTCCGTCCCGGCCCTGTGAGGCACCGGATCGAACCCTATTGACGTCCCCAGACCCTCACGGGCCTGTGTTTCGACTACTGATCTAGGCAAGGCTGGAAGGTGTTTCAAGCACTTCGACGACACATTTCGTCGAGAATCTTGTCCCGCCGGGTCCTGAAAGGAAAGATGGCGGTTTCAGATATGCGCATCGCCCTTTAGTAAGGTCGGGCCTTCCGCTTTGCCTGCCAATGGGACAGTCTTCACACAGCCATGCCGAATCATTCCTACTTTCGTGCCACGCTGCTGGCTGTCCTGACCTGTTTTTCCGCAACCGGGCTGTCTGCCTGTGGCCCGATGGGGCCGGGAAAGCTGCGCAATGACCAGCTCGAATATTCCCGTGCGCTGGGGGATACCCAGAAGCACGAGATGCTGCTCAACATCGTGCGGCTGCGGTATGCCGATCCGCCGACCTTCCTCGATACGACACAGGTGATTGCGGGTTACAGCGTTTCCAAGAGCGTCAGCGGCGGTTTCTATGCCTATCCGGCGACGGCCGTGGGAAACTACCTGTTCGGGACAGGGACGATGTCGATGGGGGAAAGCCCGACTTTCACCTATCAGCCCGTGACGGGCCAGCAATACGCCGAGAACGTGGTCCGGCCGATCTCGCCAACCGTCATCATGCCTCTCAGCCTTGGCGGTCTGCCGATCGACACGCTGCTGCGTCTGACGGCGCAGTCCATTGACGGCCTCTCCAATGTGCGCGGCCTTGGTGCGGGGCCGTTTGGTGGCGGGTCCGTACGGTTCTATCTGCTGCTGCATGACCTGAGGCAGCTTCAGGTCGCGGGGGCCATGACCATCCGGATCACGACCGATCCTCCGACACCGCCGGACAGCAAGAAGACCGGTGGAAAATCCGACGGTAATGGCGGAGGCAATGGCGGTGGGCCCGGTTCCGAACGCTCCTATCTTGTCCTGACGTCTACCTCTGAAAGCAATCTGCTCGCCATTCAGGCGGAAGTGCGCCGTCTGCTGCATCTCGATCCGACGGCGGAAGAAGCCGAGATCGTTTATGGGCCTTATCCCAAACATCCAGGCCAGATTGCGATCCTGACGCGCTCGATGCTCGCGATGCTGACGCAGCTCGCCTATGAGGTCGAGGTTCCGGAAGACGACATCAAGGCTGGTCGCACACCGCCGACGATCGGTCAGGTTGGAATCGAGAACCGGCCGGAAGTCGTGATCCATTCGGGCAAGGAAGAGCCTGACGGTTCCTATGCTGCCGTCAGTTATCACAATGCATGGTTCTGGATCAGCGACCGGGATTTCCAGAGCAAACTGGCCTTTACGATGGTGCAGGTTCTGGCGGCTCTTGCGGCGACCAACCATACGGGCGGAGCGGTTGTCACGATTCCGGCTGGGTAATAGGAATAACGTTTATTTGAATTCACCGAAATGGAACTGTATTCGAACACGGTTTTGTTAGAGTGGAATACGGGAATATTGAAAAAGAGCCGTAGCTTTCCTGAAAGTCTGCAATTACCGTCCGGGGTATCAGTGCAGGAGGCTTTCACCGATGCCAAATACTTATGGCAACAGGACCCTGACCGAGTGGCTCACGCTCGTGCTCGGGGTTGTTATCGTTCTGGTGGGGCTGTTCTTTGTTATCGGCGGGGCTCAACTCGCGATGCTGGGCGGCTCCGTCTATTATCTGATCTGCGGCGTTCTGCTGGTTGCCAGCGGCGTGTTTATGGTTCTGGGGCGCACGCTCGGCGCATTCCTCTATCTGGGCGCTCTTGCCTACACCTGGGTCTGGTCGCTGTGGGAAGTGGGCTTCAGCCCGGTTGATCTTCTGCCGCGCGATTTCGGCCCCACGCTGCTGGGTATCCTTGTCGTTCTCACCATTCCTGTTCTTCGCCGACTGGAAACCCGCCGCACCCTGAGGGGAGCCGTCTGATGCGCAGATCCCATCTTCTCGCCACCGCAGCCTGCGTGACGCTGGCCTGTGCTCCGCTGGCCGCCAATGCCCAGTTCGCTCCTGCCGGAAGTGGTGGTTCGCCGACGGATGCCGTTCCTGGCCCCGGCAATGCCGACGAACCGACGGCAACGACTCCTGCCAGTACGAGCCGTTTCTCCGGCCCGTCTCCCTACGCACCTCAGGCTCCGGGCGTGAATGCCGCCAACCTGCCGGATATCGGGTCCATGGATCCGAACGACGTTCCGCAGATGGCGCCGCAGCAGAGTGCTGCTCCCGCGCAGGGGGACTGGTCCGCCTATGGTCGCGATGACAGTCAGACGCGTTATTCGCCGCTGTCGGAAATCACGCCGCAGAATGCCGACCAGCTCAAGGTGGCTTTCGTCTATCACACCGGCAGCTATCCGCGTCCGGGACAGACGAACAAATGGGCTGCCGAAACCACGCCGATCAAGGTGGGTGACGGGCTCTATATGTGTTCGGCACAGAACGACATCATGAAGCTCGACCCGGCGACGGGCAAAGAGATCTGGCGCCACAACATCAACGAGAAATACGAAGCCATTCCCTACACCGCCGCGTGTAAGGGCGTGACGTATTTCACGTCGTCGCAGGTGCCGGAAGGCCAGCCCTGCCACAACCGTATTCTTGAAGGCACGCTTGATATGCGTCTGATCGCGGTTGATGCTGCGACCGGCAATCTGTGCGAGGGCTTCGGGCATGGCGGTCAGGTCAACCTGATGCAGGGCATGGGCGAGTCTGTCCCCGGTTTCGTGTCCATGACGACGCCGCCGCCGATCGTGAACGGTGTGGTCGTGGTCAACCACGAAGTCCTCGACGGCCAGCGCCGCTGGGCGCCGTCGGGCGTGATCCGTGGTTATGACGCCGAAAGCGGCAAGTTCCTGTGGGCCTGGGATGTGAACAATCCCAACGATCACAGCCAGCCGACCGGCAACAACCATTACAGCCGTGGTACGCCGAACTCCTGGGCTGCGATGACGGGCGACAATGCGCTCGGCCTCGTTTACGTTCCGACCGGAAACTCGGCTTCGGACTATTACAGTGCGCTGCGTAGCCCTGAAGAAAACAAGGTGTCTTCCGCAGTTGTCGCCATCGACGTAAAGACGGGCGCGCCGCGCTGGGTCTTCCAGACGGCTCACAAAGACGTCTGGGACTATGACATCGGCTCGCAGGCGACGCTGATGGACATGCCCGGTGCCGACGGTCAGACCGTTCCTGCGCTGATCATGCCGACCAAGCGCGGCCAGACCTTCGTGCTGGATCGTCGTGATGGCAAGCCCATTCTGCCGGTCGAGGAGCGTCCTGCTCCGTCGCCGGGCGTGATCCCGGGTGATCCGCGTTCGCCGACGCAGCCCTGGTCTACGGGAATGCCGGCCCTGCGCGTGCCGGACCTGAAAGAGACGGACATGTGGGGCATGTCTCCGCTTGACCAGCTCTTCTGCCGTATCAAGTTCCGCCGCGCGAACTATACGGGTGAGTTCACCGTGCCGAGCGTCGACAAGCCGTGGATCGAATATCCTGGCTATAACGGCGGCAGCGACTGGGGCTCCATGTCCTATGATCCGCAGAGCGGCATCCTGATTGCGAACTGGAACATCACCCCGATGTATGACCAGCTCGTAACCCGCAAGAAGGCCGACCAGCTTGGCCTGATGCCGATCGACGACCCGAACTACAAGCCGGGTGGCGGTGGAGCCGAAGGTAACGGCGCCATGGACGGCACGCCTTATGGCATTGTCGTGACCCCGTTCTGGAACCAGTATACGGGCATGATGTGCAACCGTCCGCCCTATGGCATGATCACGGCCATCGACATGAAGCACGGTCAGAAGGTGCTGTGGCAGCATCCGCTGGGAACGGCCCGTGCCAATGGTCCGTGGGGTCTGCCGACAGGTCTGCCCTGGGAAATCGGCACACCGAACAATGGTGGTTCGGTTGTGACGGCTGGTGGTCTGGTGTTCATCGCGGCGGCTACGGATAACCAGATCCGCGCCATCGACGAACACACGGGCAAGGTGGTCTGGAGCGCGGTTCTGCCGGGCGGCGGACAGGCCAACCCGATGACCTATGAAGCCAATGGTCACCAGTACGTCGCCATTATGGCAGGTGGTCACCACTTCATGATGACGCCGGTCAGCGATCAGCTGGTCGTTTACGCCCTGCCCGATCACAAGGGCTGACAAAACCGTGGGCTGAGGCTCCCGATGCAAGACGCAGGGGTGGTTTTCGTGCCGGAAATGGCACGGGAGCCACCCCTTTGTCGTTTCGAGGGGCGGTTTTTCCATTTTTCGGGTGGGAAGGGGATGCAGACCCGGCTACAGGCTGTTTTCGTCTGAAAATACTCTTCCCGGAACAGGCCCCGCAGAACCGTCATGACCGACCGCTCCCCCGTCATCCTTCAGGTTCTTCCGGCGTTGGGCACCGGCGGTCTGGAGCGCGGGGCTGTCGAGATCGCGGCGGCAATCACGCAAGGCGGCGGCACGGCACTCATAGCCTCGCGTCCCGGTCGGCTTCTGGTGCAACTGCGTCATGCGGGCGGTCGGCATATCGAGCTGGACCTGAAGAAAAAATCGCCTGTCGCCGTGCTGCGCCGGGCGCGGGATCTTCAGGTGCTCATCCGCAGCGAAGGTGTGGATCTGGTCCATGCGCGCTCCCGGATTCCAGCCTGGGCAGCATGGATTGCCTGCCGTCGCGAAAACATCCCGCTCGTGACGACATGGCACGGCGTGCATGAGGCGAAATGGCTGGGCAAAAAGCTCTATAATTCCGTGCTGGCGCGCGGCGCGCGGGTCATTGCCATTTCCGAGTTCATCGCCCGCCGTCTGCGCAGCGAATATGCCGTGCCGGAGAGCCGCCTGCGCGTCATTCCGCGCGGTGCGGATCTGCGGGAGTTTACACCCGGCGCAATCTCCGGCGAGCGCGTGCAGAAACTGGCTGATGTCTGGCGCGTGCCTGCGGAGGCAAAAATCATTCTCATGCCCGCGCGGCTGACGGCATGGAAAGGTCAGGGCGTTCTGCTTGAGGCGCTGGGCCTGCTGCGCTCGAAGATGGGCACGGGATGGATCTGCGTTCTGGCAGGCCCGGAGAACGACCGGAAGTTCTCCCGCAGGCTGCAACAGCAGGTGCGGGAACTCGGGCTTGAAGACCATGTCCGGTTCGCCGGAACCTGCACCGACATGCCCGCGGCCTGCGAGCTGGCAAGCGTTGTCGTGGCGCCATCGCTCCGGCCCGAGCCGTTCGGACGCACTCTGGTGGAAGCGCAGATGATGGGCTGCCCGGTGATCGGCACGGCACAGGGCGCGATGATGGAGACAATCCTGCCCGGCGAGACGGGTCTGGTGGTGCCACCCGATGATGCGGACGCTCTGGCCGACGCCTTGAAAAGCGTGCTGGAAACAGGCGAAGACGCGCTGGACTGGCTGGCGGAAAAGGCCCGTGCCCATGCCATTGCCAACTATACGACGGCGCTGATGCAGGCCCGGACGCTGGGTGTTTATGACGAACTTCTGGGCACCCGTCTGCGGACGGTATTTGAGGAACAGAACCATGACCGGTAAGGACGCAAAACCCGCGGAGCAGATCATCCGCGATCGGGCTGCCGCCGCAAAGGAAGAACGCGAAAGCCGCGAGGCCAAAGCGCTCCGGGCCAATCTGATGCGTCGCAAACAGCAGCAGCGCGCGCGGCCTCAGGACGAGTCTGCCTCATCCGCTTCTGATGATCGCTGAGCGCCGGTGAAACGCAGTTTTCCCATGCCGTCCCCGCAGGAACTGGCGCTGACGGGTGTGACGGTGCTGTGGGGCGGGACGTTCCTCGTGCTGCATATCGCCATGCAGCATTGCGGACCGCGCTTTTTCGTTTTCGTCCGTTTCATGATGGCGGCGGTGTTCGTCGGGCTTCTGGCCGGGCGGAAGCTGCTGGATTTCAACCGGCGGGAGATCCGGGCCGGGGCCTTGATCGGAATTGCCCTGGCGACCGGTTACATGTTGCAGAGCGCGGGCCTGCACGACATCACCAGCAGCCGCTCCGCCTTTATTACGGCGCTGTATGTGCCGCTGGTGCCGATCTTTCAGTGGGCGTTTCTGCGCAAGGCGCCGCATCTGATGAGCTGGCTTGGAATCGGGCTGGCTTTTGCGGGGCTGGTCTGTCTGGCGGGTCCGGCGGCGCTATCGCTGTCTTTCGGGCACGGAGATCTGCTGACGCTGTTTGCGGCCATCGCCATTGCGGTCGAGATCGTCCTCATCAGCCTTTATGCGCGGGGTGTGGACAGTCTGCGCGTAACGGTCATGCAGCTTTTTGCGGGCAGTCTGTTCGCGGGGCTGATGGTTCCGGTCTCGGGGGAAGCGCTTCCGGCCTTTTCATGGGTCTGGATCGCCTGCGCGCTGGCTCTGGGAGGGCTGAGTGCGCTGGTGCAGGTTGTGATGAACTGGGCGCAGAAATCCGTCTCCCCGACCAAGGCGGCGGTGATCTATGCCGGAGAGCCGGTCTGGGGTGGGCTGGTCGGCTGGCTGGCGGGAGACAGTCTGCCTCCCGCAACGCTGCTGGGGGCCGTTCTGATCGTGGGGGGCGTGCTGACCAGCGAACTGCGCCCGCAATGGCTGGAAGCGCTGCTGGGCCGCTCGTCACAAGCACTCACCAAAACAGACGCTCACGAAAAATGACCGATCTGACACATTGCGTGATCGGGCGTCGCTCGCTAGAGCAGGTGGGTTAGACGCACGGCGATTTCTGTCGCCCCCGCCCAGGAGTGCCTTCATGCCCATCATGCCCGACACATGGATCCGCCAGATGGCCCGTGAAAAAGGCATGATCGAGCCGTTCGTGGAGGCCCAGAAGCGCGAGGGCGTCATTTCCTTCGGCCTGTCGTCCTATGGCTATGACGCGCGCGTGGCCGAGGAATTCAAGATTTTCACGGATGTGGACAGCGCCATCGTCGATCCGAAGAATTTCGCGTCCAACAGTTTCGTGACCCGCACGGGTGACATCACCATCCCGCCCAATAGCTTCGCACTGGCGCATACGGTCGAGTATTTCCGCATCCCGCGTGACACGCTGGTGGTGTGCCTCGGCAAGTCCACCTATGCGCGCTGCGGCATCATCGTGAATGTCACGCCGCTGGAGCCAGAATGGGAAGGGCAGGTCACGATCGAGATCAGCAACACCACGCCGCTACCCGCGCGAATCTACGCGAACGAAGGCATCTGCCAGTTCCTGTTCTTTCAGGGCGCCAGCCCCTGTGAGGTCAGCTACGCCGACCGTGCCGGAAAATACATGCGCCAGTCCGGCGTCACCACGCCCCGCCTCTAACGCCCCATTCGAGACCCGCTTCTCAAGGCCTGTTTCTCAAGGATCGCACCATGGACCGTTTCATCATTCGCGGTGGCCGCCGCCTGACAGGCGAAATCGAGATCGGGGGGGCCAAGAACTCCGGCCTCAAGCTCATGGTCGCCGGGCTTCTGACGTCCGAGCGGCTGGTGCTGTCCAATGTGCCGGGTATTGCCGACATCAAGACGATGCGCGACCTGCTGCTGGGGCTGGGCATTGCGGTTGAAGACGTCGGTCCGCGGACGCTGTCCATCGGCGGCGAAATCGGCTCCGTCGAGGCGCCGTATGACATCGTCTCCAAGATGCGCGCCTCCATTCTGGTTCTCGGGCCGCTTCTGGCGCGGGCGCGTGAGGCGAAGGTCTCGCTGCCCGGTGGCTGCGCCATTGGCACGCGCCCGGTCGACATGCATCTCAAGGGGCTTGAGACGCTCGGCGCCGTGATCCGGCTGGAAAACGGCTATATCAATGCGACTGCTCCGGACGGGCTGAAGGGTGACCGGATCATCCTGCCGTTCGCCAGCGTGGGCGCGACCGAGAACCTGCTGATGGCCGCGACGCTGGCGAAGGGGCGCACTCATATCGTCAACGCCGCGCGCGAGCCGGAAATCAGCGATCTGGTGCATTGCCTCAACGCGATGGGCGCGCAGATCACGGGCGAAGGCTCGGGCACGCTGGTCATTGACGGTGTGGAGAAGCTGCACGGCGCGCATTACGCCGTCATGCCGGACCGCATCGAATGCGGCACCTATGCCTGCGCGGCTGGTATCACGGGCGGTGATCTGCTGCTCGTGGGCGGACGGGCCGATGATCTGGGCGCGGTGATCCGCACGCTTGAGGAAACGGGCGTCGAGGTTGTGGAAGAGGCGCGCGGTCTGCGGGTCCGTCGCAGCGGGACGCTTCAGGGCGTGGACATCATGACCGAGCCGTATCCCGGCTTTCCGACGGATATGCAGGCGCAGTTCATGGCGATGCTGTCCGTGGCGGAAGGAGCGTCCATGATCACCGAGACGATTTTCGAGAACCGCTTCATGCATGTTCCGGAACTCAACCGGATGGGCGCGCGCGTGAACGTGCATGGCCGCTCGGCCATTATCCGTGGCGTGTCGAAGCTGTCGGGTGCGCCCGTCATGGCGACCGATCTGCGGGCGTCCTTCTCGCTGATCCTCGCGGGTCTGGCAGCAGAAGGCGAGACGCAGCTCAGCCGCATCTATCATCTGGACCGGGGTTATGAAGGCGTGGACCGCAAGCTTGCAGCCTGCGGTGCCGATATCGCCCGCGTCTCGGACTGACAGGTCTGAAAGTTTTTGGGTTCCGCCTTTTTGAAAAAAGGCGGAGGTCTTTGAAGCTTTTTGAAAAAAGCTTCACCAAAAACTTTTATCCGTTTGCGACCAGATCCTTCAGGACGGCTGCGGTGCCGTGTGTTTTCAGGTCTTCGCGTGTCTGGATGAAGCGCGTGAGGAACTCGGCGGAGTCTTCAAGGCCCCATCCGGCGAATACGGTCATGTCCAGCGCTCTGGCCGGGTTCGGATCCAGCGCAAGTGCGCGGTCTTCGGCGCTCAGGCGGGGTTCGGTGACGGCGAAACTGGCCTGCACGTCGTCGCGGCCCACCAGATAGGCACAGTAACAGGCGAGAACGAAGGCGATCCGGCGCGGGTCCTGAGCGTTTTTCAGAACGTCTTCCGCCGTGGCGCGCAGGAAGACCGGCAGCTTGGATGTGCTGTCCGACGTGATGCGAAGAAGCTGGTCGCTGACGGCATGGTTGCGGAACCGCTCCAGAAGCAGGGCGGCATAGTCCGACAGGCTGATGCCCGGAGGGGCCGTCAGTTGTGGTGAGACGTCGTGGCGCAGGAACTGCTCCAGCAGGGCCGCGAGATGTTCGTCGCCCATCGCTTCATCGACCAGCCGGTATCCCATCAGCACGCCGGGCAGGGCCAGCATGGAATGGGATGCGTTCAGCATCCGCAGCTTGACCTGTTCGTAAGGCTCGACATCGTCCGTGAACAGGACGCCGACCTGCTCCCAGGCTGGGCGTCCGGCGGGGAAATTGTCTTCCACGACCCACTGGATGAAGTCTTCGCAGAAAACCGGAACACGGTCTTCAATGCCGCTCTGGGCGTTCAGCCGCGCCACGTCGGCAGGATGAACAGCCGGGGTGATGCGATCGACCATGCAGGACGGGAAGGCCACTTCGGCTTCGATCCACGCTGCCAGTTCCGCATCCCGCAGACGGGCGAAGGACAGCACGGCATTGCGGGCAACATCGCCATTCGCGGGCACGTTGTCGCAGGACAGAATGGTGAAGGGCGCGATCCCGGCGTCACGGCGCTGGCGCAGGGCTTCGGTCATCATACCGAAGGCCGTCTGCGGGACCGGGCGGTGCAGGTCTTCGGCGATGGTGGGGTGCTCGGTCATGAACCGGCCCGCCTCGTCCATGTAGTAGCCGCCTTCGGTGATGGTCAGGCTGACGATGCGGATGGCGGGGTCCGTCAGGCGCTTCAGAGCGGCTTCGCGGTCGGCGGGGGCATGGATGTATTCGACCAGAGACTTGACGACGCGGACCGTATCGGGACGGTTCGGCGGGCAGGCGCGCAGGGTGTAGAGGCCGTCCTGTGCGTGCAGGGCCTCGGCCTTTGCCACTTCGCCGGGAAGGTCCATCAGGCCCATGCCCACGATGCCCCAGTCGGACTGCCCCGGAAGGGCCAGCGCGCGGTCCGTATAGACGGCCTGATGGGCGCGGTGGAAGTTGCCGACACTGAGATGGACAATGCCAGGTGTCACCGCCTCCCGATCGTAGGGCGAGGTCAGGATGGAGTCCGGCAGAGTCGGGAGGGTCTGGGATGTCAGGATCATGGAGAGGATCTTTCAGACGAAAGGACCGGCTTCTTTTAGAAGTCTCTTCATTGGAGGAAACTGTTTTTGTATTGTGTGAATTATTTCTAATAATTCTCCCGGACCCGAGAGCATTACGGGAAATGAACACTTTCCATTAAAAATGGCGTCCTTTCGCGTTTTTTCTGATCTGACCTATAACTGCAGCCCTAATCTTTCGTTTTTGCAGGACTGTCTTTTCATGAGTGCTCCCATCCATCGCCTGAGCGTTGACGAGCTTGTTCCGATGGTGCGGTCCGTCGTGTCGACCGAGACGGACATGATCGCCAACATGGCCAATATCGCGGCCCTGCTGTTCGAGGCCCTGCCGCAGATCAACTGGGCCGGGTTCTATCTCTGGAAAGAGGCTGAAAAGCAGCTTGTGCTGGGGCCGTTTCAGGGGCGGCTGGCGTGCACGCGCATTCCGCTGGGCCGGGGGGTGTGCGGGGCGGTCGCGCAGAGCCGCGAGACACTCGTGGTGCCGGACGTCCATGCGTTTCCGGGCCATATCGCCTGTGATGCGGCATCGGAGTCGGAAATCGTGCTGCCGGTCGTGGCGGGTGGCGCCCTCGTAGGCGTGCTGGACATCGACAGCCCGGTGAAGGACCGGTTTGCGGACGCGGACCGTGTGCGGCTGGAAGAGATTGTCAGTCTGCTGGTGGCGACGCTGGAGGGGTGAGCGGGGACGGGCCCCGCTCCGGAACTCAGGCCAGGACGTTGACGGAGAGGTGTTCCATCAGCTCCGGCACGTCCTGCACAACCGTGAACAGACGGCGGGCAGACGGGTCCGCAAAACCCTGATCGACTGCCGCATTCAGCGTGTCGACCAGTGATGTGGCCCAGCCGCCGATATTAACGATATAGATCGGTTCCTGATGCAGGCCGAGCTGCTTCCAGGTCATGATTTCCATCAGTTCGTCGAACGTGCCGAGGCCACCGGGAATGATGGCGTAGGCGTCGGAGAGTTCGAACATGCGGGCCTTGCGGGTGTGCATGTCAGGTGTGACTTCAAGCTGCGTGACGCCCTTGTGCATGACTTCGCGGGCGTGGAGGAATTCGGGAATGACGCCGATGACCCGGCCGCCGGCCTGAAGGGCCGCATCGGCGACCGTGCCCATCAGCCCGACATGTCCGCCGCCATAGACTAGTGTGATTCCGTGTCGCGCCAGAGCCGTTCCGATTTCTTTTGCCCCTTCGGCGTAAACGGGGGAGTTGCCGAAGCGGGAGCCACAGAAGACGGCGCAGGAACGAATGGTCATGTCGGGTCCGTGTATGTTGAAACGAAGATCTGTCACGAAATCCGGCGGCCCAGCGAACGGCTGATCAGCACACCGCCCAGACAGCAGACTGCGGTGGTGGCGAACATTGTTCTGTAGCCCGCGAACTCGATGACCTGTCCAAGAAACAGCCCCGAGAAGGCGATGGCAAGATCAATGAAGATGGAATAGGCGCCCAGAGCGGCTCCACGGTTCTCCGGACCCGCGCTGTTAACGGCCAGAACGCCGAGTGCGGGAAAGAGCAGAGAGAAGCCTGCTCCCGTCAGTGCGGCCCCGACGAGGGCTGCGAACGGCGTCTGGAACAGGCCGAGCGTGGCGAGTCCCAAAGCCTCCACCAGCAGCGAGACGATCGCTACGAACACGCCTCCACGCAGGGCGATCTGCGAAGCGAAGAAAAAGCGGATGACGACGAAAATGAATCCGAAAACTGCCAGCGCGGTGGCGGCGCCCTCCCAGTGCAGGACGGAATAGTACAGAGCCAGGAACGACGAGATGGCGCCAAATCCAATGGACCCTGCCGCCAGTGCCGATCCATGCGGCAGGACGAGTCTGAGGGCGCGTGCGAAGGCAATGGGTTTGCTGGTCGCCGGGAGGGGTTGGACGGCAGGATAAAATCCGATGATCGCAAGGCCGAACAGGGGCAGGACGACCGAAAGGATGCCGACCGAGACGAGCCCGCCATAAGGTGCGGCCAACAGGGAAAGTTTTGCCCCGACCGGCGCGCCCAGCGCGATTCCGCCATAGGAGCAGATGCCGTTCCACGAAATGGCGATGGCCGTGTTTTCTGCCCCGGCGCGACGGATGTTCCAGACGATTACCCCGGTCGCGGCCCAGCTTTCCGCCCAGCCCAGCAGCAGGCGACTGGACAGCAGAACCCCCAGGGACAGCAGCGGCGTTGCGGCCAGAAGCCCGGACCCCGCCAGCAGCAGCCCCGACAGAACGCAGGTTACGAGTCCGCCGATGACGACGGGTTTGGGGCCGATCCGGTCCACCAGTCGTCCGGCGGAGGGGCGCGCTGCGAAGGTCGCGAAATACTGAAGCGAGAAGGTGAGGCCCGCCACGGTGGTGCTGTAACCCAGGGCCTGATGGACGAAAATCGTCAGGACGGCATTGGGCAGGCCGATCACGATATAGACCAGCAGATTGAACAGGACGACGGCAAGAACGCGTTTCGTCGGTGAGGCCACCGACGTTTCCTGCGCGGTCATGGCTCTGCTCTCCTGAGGCTTGTCTGTGAAAAGATCCCCCATGGCATAGGCTAGATGACGGGTGCCGTCACGAGGGCGCCCCTGTCTTTGCGTCATAAATTCCGCGTGGAGGGCTCTTATGAAGGGTCGGGCGTGTCGCGGAACAGGAGTTCCATCTGGTTGCACGGCGTGGTTGCGGGTGCATGAAAACCCGAAAGCGTCAGGCCCAGCAGACGGACGCCCGGCACAAAAGGAAACAGCGGCGCCATGAGAGTCTGCCCCGTTTGTAGCAGGATCTCTTCGGACGGGACCGGCGCGGGCAGCGTGCGGGCGCGGGTGATCTGGCGGAAATCGGCGTATTTAACCTTAAGCGTTACGGTCCGGGCCTGAAGGTCGCGGCGTTGCAGACTGCCCCACAGCTTGGCGGCGATCTGCGTCAGGGCCATGTGTGCGTCGGTTTCGGAGGTCAGATCCTGAAGATAGGTCTGTTCGGTTCCGAGGGATTTGCGCTCCCGGTTCACAACGACGGGACGATGATCAATGCCGCGTGAGATGCCGTAATAGAAGGCCGCCGCCTTGCCGAAATGCCGGGTCAGGGTCTCGATGTCGTGTGTCCGCAGATCCGCGCCCGTCTCGATCCCGAGCGCGCGCATTTTTCGGGCGGTGGCGGGGCCGATGCCGTGAAAGGCGTCCACGGGCAGCGCTGCGACGAAATCCGGCCCCATGGCGGGCGTGATGACGAACAGCCCGTCGGGCTTGCGGTAATCCGAAGCCAACTTGGCCAGAAAGCGGTTGTAGGACACGCCAGCCGAGGCGGTCAGGCCGGTTTCGGCGTGGATATCCGCGCGGATGCGGTCCGCGACCAGCGTGGCGGAGCCATAGGCGCCCAGATGGTCCGTCAGGTCCAGATAGGCCTCATCGAGCGACAACGGCTGGATCAGCGGTGTGTAGCGGGAGAAAATGTCATGAATCTGGGCCGAAACAGCCCGATAGACGTCAAAGCGTCCGGGGACGAACACAAGCTCCGGGCACAGACGTTTGGCCGTGACTGACGGCATGGCCGAGCGGACTCCGAACCGCCGGGCCTCGTAGCTTGCGGCGGCCACCACGCCCCGCGCCTCGCCCCGCCCGACTGCGAGCGGACGGCCACGCAGGGAGGGGTCGTCCCGCTGTTCGACAGACGCGTAAAATGCGTCCATGTCGATATGCACGATCCGGCGTTGCTCCATGATGCGAGTGTCGCCGATTCGGAAGAACGAAACAAGATCAGGATCCGTCCATGAGCTCCGATAACAGCCCCGGGAAAACTCTCGAAGAGGCCCGCAGGGACGCCGGTTTCCAGACGCTTTCGACCCGGCTGGCCTACAGCAATCCCTGGACCGCGCTGCGTGAGGACATCATCGTCCATCCCAACGGAAAGCAGGGCCTTTATGGCATCGTGGAGCGGGGCGAGTTCGTCGTGATCCTGCCGCTGCATTCCGACGGGAAAGTCACGCTGATCCAGCAGTTCCGCTACCCGGTGGGGGAACGGCTGCTGGAGCTTCCGATGGGCATGTGGGAGACGAAAGAGAACGTCGATCCGGTCGAACTCGCCTTGGGCGAGCTGCGCGAGGAAACCGGACTGCGCGCCGGCGAGATGATTCATGTCGGCACCATGTATCAGGGTGCCGGATACTCGAATCAGAAGGGGCACGTCTTTCTTGCCCGCAATTTGACGCGTGGCGAGACGGAGCTTGAGGCGACAGAAGAGGACATCACCTGTCACGACATGACGCTGGAGGCATTCGAGAGCATGATCCGCGATGGTGAACTGAAATGCATGGTCTCGCTGGCCGCGTTCGCCCTGATCCGGGCAAAAGGCCTGATCTGAGGCGATTGTCCCGGAAATTGCGGAACCTGAGGCCTCTCTGGGGCGCTATCGAAGACCGAGAACATCATGAAGGTCCCGATGGTCGACACCGCATCGCCGTCCCCCGATACCAGCCAGATCGTCGCACGCGGTCATCCGAGCGATAACGAGCTTCTGGCGTTTTACCGTTCGGAGATCCGGTTCGAGACCGAAGTCGTGAACGGTCGTCTTCAGGCCCTTCTGGGGTCGCAGGCCTTTCTGGTCATTGCCTATGCGACGGCCATGACCGGCTCCACGAAACGGTGGGGCGACAGCATGGTGCTTCTGCTGCCGCCCCTGTTTTCACTGCTGGGTTTCGTGCTGGCGCTGATGGCGCTGCCGGGCATCCGTGCGGCTTATGCCGCGATCGGGAAATGGGAGGGCAAACAGCGCCATCTGCACACCCGGAGCCCGGACCTGACCGATTTTACCCTGGCCCCGAACGAGGACGAAACCCGCGACATGATGCGTCGCGCCCAGCGCGGGGCCCTGTTCGCCCATCAGGCCCCGTTCATTTTCATGATCGCTTGGGCGATTTTCGGGTTCATCCCGTTCTATCTGTATCTGAAATAGCGGTCAGACGACTTCGTCCAGAAAAACGACCTCCGATCCGCCGCCTTCGACCAGCGGGGTGATTGTCTGGTTGAAGACCTTGCCGTGCTCGGTGGCCATATGGGCGGCAAAGGCCGCATCGTCCCGGTAGGTTTCTTCCACATGGAACAGGTCTGGGTCTGAGGCGAGCGTATAGACCTTGAAACGCTCGCAGCCGGGTTCGGCGCGGACGTCTTTTGCCAGCGCCGTCAGCAGGCCGCGCAGGGTTTCGCGCTGTCCGGGAAGGGCCTTGAGCGTGGCGTAGAGGGTCTTGGGCATGGCGGAGAGCCTTGTGGTGGTTGATGATGTCGCACCTTGCCCCCCGGAGCCCGGTCCGCAAAGGCAAAGCTGCGTGAGGATCAGGGCTTTTCCAGCAGCGTCTTGCACCGCATCCACGACATGCGGTCCCGGAAGACGAACAGGACGTAATAATCCAGCTCGCGGCTGCGGGTTTTCGTGGTGCGGGTATAGAAGGGATAGACGTCGAACGGCCCCTGAAGTCCGGCAGGAGCAGGCTCCGACGGCAGGATGCAATTGACCCGGAACAGCGGCATATAGACCGCATCATCGCCGGGATTGCGCCGGACATGCCACAGATTGCGACGGAATTTCCTCAGCCGTTCCGGCAGAAGGAACACCATCGACTTTTCGATGAATCCCGCTTCGAACTTCTCCGGCCGGTAATAACGCATGTCCTCGGGCATGTTGCAGAAATTGGGATGGTCCTGAACGATCATGGACCATCCTTTACGGCATCGGTGCAGGCGTTGGGAGAGGTGCGCCGCGCCTTATTCGCTCGAGGCCTCGTTGCCTGAAGCCTTGTCGGAGGCAGGGTTTGCGATCTCCGCTGCCGCACGGTTGAGGATCGCCACGATCCGCCGCAGTTCGTCCGCATCTGCGCCACGGCGGGACTTCAGAGCGGATTTCAGGGCAAAACGCGCATCATGAAAGGCCTGCCCCAAGGTGGGGTCGAGGTCGTTGACGCCGGTGAAAGCCTCGCGGACATCCGCCATACGGGCGCCGATGCGGCTCAGGACGTCAAGGATGCGGGCTGCTTCCTCACTGCGCGCCTCGTGGTGGGCTTTTCCCTCGTCCGTCAGGCTGTAGAGCTTGCGGTTGCCGTCCTGCGCGACGGCGGCAAGGCCGGTTTCCTCAAGATAGGTGAGGGAGGGGTAGATCACGCCGGGGCTGGGCTTGTAGAATCCGCCCGAACGCTCTTCGAGGCGCCGGATCAGCTCATAGCCGTGGGCAGGGGCTTCCGCGAGCAAAGCGAGGATGACGAGCTGAAGCTCATCCGCCGTCAGCTTGCGGCCGCGTGTGAAGTCTTCGCCGCCGAGATCGCCGCCAAAGCCTCTTCCGAAGCGCCCGCCAAAACGTCCGCCTCCCATGCCGCCACCACGTCCGCCATGCCGGTGTCCGAAGCCGCCTTCGCCGCGGTCCATGCCCCGGTGACGACCACCCCGTTTCTCATTGGGCCGTTCGCCGCGGTCTTTCCGGTCGTCGCCTTCCGCGACGGGTCGCCCCCTGCCGAAGAAGCCTCCACGATGATTGCCGCCATGACGGTCTGTGCTGAAAAAATCTGTCTTACGTCTGAACATTATGTTCTCCTATTCGATATATCGAACGATATAGTATCTTAAGATATATCTGCAAGAGGAAAATGCAGCCGGATGATTTTTCCGGATGCCGCTCCTTCGGCAGCAACCGCGCAGGCATGAACGCGTGTTTACGGTCCGGGCCATAGCCGCGGCGGCCTGCGGCTGGTATCGGGCAGGAATGGGTAGCCCGATGTCTCTCCCCCCCGATCCGGACCTGCGCCGCACATTGCGGCAGATCGTTCCGTGGCGTGCCGCGCTGACGATCGGCGCGATGCTGGTGCTGGTGGCAGCACTCCAGCGGCTGCCGTTCATCCATCATCTTCTGGAAAATGCTCCGCACTGGCGTGAGACGCCGGGCGCGCCGCTGTGGTTCCTGCTGCTGGCCGTGCCCTACAGCGCGTGCGGCCTGCCGCGTCAGGCACTGTGCGTGGCGGCGGGGCTGGCCTTTGGATTATGGGGCGGGCTTGTCCTGTGTTCGCTGGCCTATATGCTGGGGGCGGTTCTGGCGTATGGCTGGGCGCGACTTCTGGCGCCGGCGGCGTTCCGGGCGCGGCTGCATGACAGGCTGGAAGCGGATTATGCCGCTCTGGCCCGTACGCTCCACGCAAAGCCTTTCCGGGCGGTGCTGACGCTGCGGCTGATGCCTGTGGGGTCCGCCCTGCTGGTTTCGACGGCGGCGGGGCTGTTTGAACTGCCGTTGCTGCCGTTCTCGGTCGCGACCTTTCTGGGCGGACTGCCGCAGACGCTGATTTTCGTTCTGGTCGGGTCCGGGACGCGGATCGGGCATGTCCTTCAGTTGGGGCTTGCGGGAATCCTGTTCGTCGTGTCGGGTGTGCTGGGCGCTGTTCTGCTGCGTCAGCATGGCCGGGAACAGGATGCACGGGAACAGGACGCACCCTGACCACACCATCAGACCATCAATCCGCAACCTGAAGTGAACAGGCAGACGCGCATGACAGACCAGACCATGAGATTCAGACGGGGAGATTCCCTGCCCGCATGGCTTCCGGTTCTGCTGGGAATTTTTACGGCTGTCGGGCCGGTCTCGACGGATGTCTATCTTCCGGCTCTCCCCGAAATGGAGCGTCAGCTTCATACGGCGGCGGGTTCGGGCAGTGCGACCATGGCGGCCTGGGTGATCGGGCTGGCCATCGGGCAGATCAGCATCGGCCCGATCTCGGACCGCTTCGGCCGTCGCTGGCCGCTGCTGATCGGCATGCTGGGTTATACGCTCGGCGAAATCGGCTGTGCGATGGCGCCCAGCATGACGTTCCTGTGCCTGTGCCGTGTCTTTTCCGCCATCATGGCTTCCGCCGGACTTGTGGTGCCGAATGCGTGCATCCGGGATCTGACGGAAGGGGACGAATCGTCAAAAATGATGTCCCGGCTGATCGTCATTCAGGGCACCGTGCCGATCCTTGCCCCCATGCTGGGCGGTTTTGCGCTGAAATTCGTGGACTGGCGCATGATCTTCTGGGCCACGGCCGTCTATGGCGGGCTCTGCACCCTCCTGCTGATGACGGTCTTTCCCGAAACGCTGGACCCGCAGGACCGCCGGGATCTGCGTCCGATTTCCATCATCGAACGCTACACCTATATCCTTCGGACCCGCAGCTTCATCACGAATGGTCTGGTCTGGAGCTTTCTGGGATTCGTGACCTTTACCTACCTCACGGCGGCGCCCATGCTGTTCGAGGACGTGTTCGGAATGTCGCCGTTCCATTACGGCATGCTGTTCGGGTTATTCGCGATCTGCATGATCGGGGCGTCCGCCATCAACGGGCAGCTTGTGGGGCGTGTCAGTACGGGCAGGATGCTGTTTTCCGCGCTGGGGATCAGTCTGGCCGGGTGTGCGGTTCTGCTTCTGCTGGCGCTGGTCTCGAACTACGATCTCGATCCGCAGGGGCATATCAAGGCAATGTTCCTGTGGCCGCTCATCGTAGCCCTCGTCATCACCATGGCGCCCACGGGCGTCATCGGGCCGAATGCCATGGTCGGCGCGCTGTCCGAACAGTCCGACCGTGCCGGTTCGGCCTCGGCGCTGGCTGGCACGATGCAGTATCTTTTCGGCGCCGTGGCGAGCGCACTGTTCGGACTGATGCCGTCCGGGACGGCCGTTCCGATGGCGATCTTCATGACGTTTGCCTTCGTTGCCGCCATGGGATTTGCCCTGCTGCGGCCCCGCCTGCCGGTCATTGCGGAACCTCCGCGCCATTCCTGAGGAAACACCCGTCATGAAAGCTCTGCTTGTCGAAGATGACGCCGCCATCGCGCTGGTGGTCGAGACGGTTCTCCAGCGGGAAGGCTGGACGGTCCGGCATGTTCTGGACGGTCTTGCGGCTCTGGAAGGGGACGGGGCGCCGGATCTTCTGGTGACGGACCTCAACCTGCCTGGCGCCAGAAACGGGTTGGAAATCGCGCATCTGCTGCGGGAGCGCAGCCCGCAGATGGCCGTCGTACTCATGTCCGGCGATTATGAAGACCGCGACACGGCCCCGCACGGCATGGCCGTGCTGCCCAAACCGTTCCGCAGGGCCGGGCTTCTGGCAGCCATCGCACAGGCGACGGACGCAATCCGCACCTGAGGCCGGACCTGAACCCGGGGGTTGAGTTGGGGGGGAGACTCCCCTACATGCCGCGCTGTTTGCCATGACCAGATGAAAGCCGTGCCACCATGTCGTTTCAGGATCCCCAGCCGCTCGATCTCAAGAGTTACATCCGCGAAATTCCGGATTTTCCGAAGCCGGGCATCCTGTTCTACGATATCTCGACCCTGATCCGCTCTCCGGACGCCTGGCAGGTCGCCACCGCGCGTCTGGCCCGTGCGATCGCCGCCTGGCAGCCCGATATGCTGGCCGGAATCGAGAGCCGCGGCTTCCTGACCGCCGCTCCGCTCGCGCTGCGTCTGGGCTGTGGTTTTACGATGCTGCGCAAGCCGGGCAAGCTGCCGGGCAAGACCATTTCCCTGAAATACGGCCTCGAATATGGCGAGGACGAGCTGCACATCCAGGCAGACGCCATCAGGCCGGGCCAGCGCGTCGTGGTGCTGGACGATCTTCTGGCGACGGGTGGCACGCTGGCGGCATCCGTTGATCTTCTGCGCAAGGTGGGCGCCGAGGTCGTAGGTGCGTCCGTGCTGATCGAGCTTGCGGATCTGAAGGGCCGTGACAAACTGGACGTTCCGCTGAACGCTCTGATGACGTACGACGAGTAAGGCGACGAGTAAGGGAACACGATATGTCGGGCACCTCTTCCGAAAGGATTTCCGCATTGTGGCAGACACGGTACCGCACGCCGGCGCCGGAAACCCTGCCGGATAATGCGGTGCTCGACCTGCTGCTGTCGCACCATTCGGTCCGGGCCTATCTGCCTGACGCCCTGCCCGAAGGCACGCTGGAGGCCGGGATTGCGGCGGCGTCCTCGGCTGCGACCTCCAGCAATCTTCAGGTCTGGTCCGTCGTGGCCGTCGAGAACCCGGAGACGCGGGCCAGACTCGCCGAACTGTGCGGCGGCCAGAAGCATATCGAAGTCGCCCCGCTGTTCCTCGCATGGATCGTGGATCTGTCCCGGCTGGAGAGGATCGCCAATCGGGCAGGGACGGGGCACGAGGCGCTCGACTATGAGGAAATCTTCCTCATGGCGACGCTCGATACCGGCATTGCGGCTCAGAACGCCGTCACGGCCTTCGAGTCCCTCGGGCTGGGCACGGTCTATATCGGCGGCCTGCGCAACCATCCCGAAGAGGTGGCACGCCTCCTGTCCCTGCCGCCGCGTTCGGTGGCGGTGGTGGGGCTCTGTGTGGGCCAGCCCGATCCCGCAGCCCAGAACGGCCACAAACCACGTCTGGGGCAGGACGTGGTTCTGCACCGCGAGCGCTACAGCACGGAGACCGAGGCTGAAGGCATCGCGGTCTATGACCGGGTGGCGGACGACTACCAGAAGGAACAGGGCCTGTCGTCGCGTGCCTGGTCGGAAACGGTGGCCAAACGTGTGGACAGCTTCAAGGGCCTGAGCGGCCGTCACGTCATGCGCACGGTGCTGCATAAACTCGGTTTTCCGTTGCGGTAAAAACTACAGAGAGAAGTTTTTGGGTTCCGCCTTTTTTCAAAAAGGCGGAGAGCGTCGAAGCTTTTTGAAAAAAGCTTCACCCAAAACTTTCAAATTGCTGGCTATCGTTGTCAGTGCGGGGGCTGTTTTCTGACCTTCATTCTTCCTCCCGAACTTCCCGTCACGGCGATCCTGCCGGAGCTTCTGGCGACGTTGCAGACACAGCCTAACGCCGTTCTCGTCGCGCCTCCGGGTGCGGGCAAGACGACGCTGACGCCGCTTGCGCTTCTGGACGCGCCGTGGCTGGGAGCGCAGCGTCTGATTCTCGTGGAGCCGCGTCGCGTGGCGGTGCGTGGGGCGGCCTCGCGCATGGCGTCGTCGCTGGGTGAAAAGCCGGGTGGCATCGTGGGGTTCCGCACGCGCACCGATTCCGCAATGTCCGCCAGAACGCGCATCGAAGTCGTGACCGAGGGGCTGCTTCTGCGCCGCCTGCTGACCGATCCGCTGCTGGATGGTGTGGGCGCGGTGCTGTTCGATGAAGTGCATGAACGCTCGCTCGATCTGGATGCGGCGCTGGCGTTCTGTCTGGACATGCAGCGCGAAATGAGGCCGGATCTGCGGATTCTGGCCATGTCGGCCACGCCCGATGGCCGGGCGTTCACGACGCTGATGAACGCCCCGCTGATCGAGAGCGAAGGCCGCCAGTTCCCCATCGACATCCGCCACACCCGGGATATTCCCCACATGCGGGACCTGCCGGAAGCCTGCGCCCGCGCGATCCGTCAGGCGCTAGTGGAAGAAGACGGCGATATTCTCGCGTTCCTGCCTGGCGTCGGCGAAATCCGGCGCACACAGGCGCTGCTGGACGGCACGGTCCCGGTTTTTCCGCTGCACGGCGAACAGACCACCGAGGATCAGGACCGCGCCATCGCCCCGTCCGACACGCGCCGCGTCGTGCTGGCGACGTCCATCGCTGAAACCTCCGTTACCGTCTCGGGCGTGCGGATCGTCGTGGATGGCGGTCTGCGTCGCGCCCCGCGCCTTGACCCGAATACCGGCCTGTCGCGGCTGGAAACGCTGAAGATTTCCCGCGCCACCGCCACCCAGCGCGCAGGCCGTGCGGGGCGGCAGTCTCCGGGCGTTGCCATCCGCCTGTGGTCGGAGATGACACAGCGCAGTCTGCGCCCGCAGGACGCGCCGGAAATTCTCGTGGCCGATCTGACGGATTTCGCGCTCGTCACCGCCGCCTGGCAGGAGGTCATGGGAACGGCTCCCGACAGCCTGCCGCTGCTGGACACGCCCCCTTCCGGCGTTCTGGCCGGCGGGCGCGAACTGTTGCGTGAACTCGGTGCGCTGGATGATGCCAACCGCATTACGGCGCTTGGCAAACGCATGGCATCCCTCGGCACGCATCCGCGTCTGGCCGCGATGCTGTGCGCGGCCCGGACCCTGCCCGAGCGCGTGACGGCCGCCTGTCTGGCGGCGTTGCTGGAAGAACGCGATCCGCTCCGTCCACGCCCGAACCGCCCTTCCGGCCCCGCGCCAGGAGCCGATATCCGCGTACGCTTCGCCCTGTTCGAGCGCGATGACCCGCGCGCGGACCGGGCCAGCCTGTTCCATATGCGTCAGTCCGCAAAGCGCTTCCTGCGCCGGATGGGAGAGCGGGACGTGCCGCTCATCCCGCTGCCGGATCATGCGGGCGCGCTGCTGGCCGCCGGTTTTCCGGATCGTGTGGCGCAGGCGGCGGGTGAGCTCGGGCGTTTTCGTCTGGCGGGCGGGGGCAGTGCCCGCGTCTCGGCCAATGATCCGCTGGCGCGCGAGAAACTGCTGGCCGGGGCGGCGTTCCATACGCGCACTTCAACGGAAATCACGCTCGCCGCCCCGCTGGATGCCGAAAACCTGCCCCGGACCCTTCTGGACCGGACCCGCGAGCAGGTCGAGACGACGCTGGACGGGACATCCGGCCGCATCATCGCCCGTCGCAGGCTCCGTCTGGGGGCGTTGGTCCTGCGGGACCGCAATGGCGAGATCAGCCCCGAGGAAGCGCAGACCCTGCTGATGCAGCAGATCGCCGCGACTCCGGCGCAGGCCCTGACCTGGACGGAGGGGGGCCGTCAGTTTCAGGCTCGCGTGGCCCATGCCCGCGCGACCTATGCGCCGCATCTGCCGGACCTGTCCGATGAGGGGCTGGCGGCGTCTCTGGAATGGCTGGAGCCGTATCTTGCGGGATGTGACCGGCTCGCGCAGGTCAGGGCGCTGGACCTGCTGTCCATCTTGCGAGCGCGGCTGGACTATGCCGATCTGTCCGCGCTGGACCGCAAGCTCCCGCCGCGTCTGATACTGAAAGCCAGCACGCACGATATCGACTATACCGGCGCGGTTCCTACGGTTTCCGCCCGTGCGCAGGCCTTTTACGGGACGGCCCGGACGCCGGAACTTGCGGATGGACAGCTTGCTCTGCAATGCGCGCTGCTGTCCCCCGCCGGACGTCCGCAGGCGATCACGGCGGATCTGGAAGGCTTCTGGAAAGGGAGCTGGGCCGATATGCGCCGGGACATGCGCGGCCGTTATCCCCGCCATGACTGGCCTGAGGACCCCGCAACGGCAGAGCCGCCGAAACCGCGTTCGAAATCTCAGCAGGGGCGCTGAATCGTCAGGATCTTGGGATGTGGAACAATTCTGTGTTAGCAGCTTTGATATGACGATGTTCCTGTCCTGTTTCCCATGAACCGCACTCTGCAGGCTGCTGCAATCGGTGCCGGAACGGCCACTGTGGTGACGGTGGGGCTGATGCTGGCCCTGCGCGGTCATGGCAACAGCCCGCAGAGCGTTGCACATCCCATGGAACAGCCGCAGAAACCGGCGGCCATGCCGGCCCCCGCGCCAAAACTGCTTCCGACCATCATTCCCGACCGTACCGTCGCGGGCGAAAACACGGACGCGCATGGCATCCCTACACAGCCCGCCGTCGTCCCGGCTCCGGCCCCCGCTTTGCCGCCGCTTCTGGTCAAATACGGCCCGCTGAGTTTCGCCCCGCTGGTGCGGCAGGTGATCCCGGCCGTCGTCAACATCGCCATCACCCAGAACAGCCCCGACGGCCACGACCATATCCCCCCCCAGATCCGCGGCACGCCACTGGAAAAGCGCTACCGGGACCGGATGAAACGCCAGCAGGAAGAAATGGTCGGCGCGGGATCGGGCTTCATAGTCGATCCGTCCGGGATCATCGTGACCAACCGCCATGTCGTGGGCGGGGCGGACAAGGTTGTGGTCTCGCTGTCCAACGGGCATGAAATGCCGGCGCGTCTGCTGGGGGCCGATCCGCTGACGGATATTGCCGTCATCAAGGTCGATAGTCCCGAGCCGCTTCCGCACGTCACCTGGGGCGACAGCCGGCAGACCGATATCGGGGACTGGATTCTCGTCGCGGGCAATCCGTTCGGCTTCGGGTCGTCCGTCACGGCGGGCATTGTCTCGGCGGTCGGGCGCGATCTGGGGATCGGGTCGCTTGACGACTTCATCCAGCTTGATGCCCCGATCAATCCGGGAAATTCGGGCGGGCCGGCCTTCAACATGCGCGGACAGGTCGTGGCCGTGAATGCTGCCATCGTGACGCCTGCGGGCGGGTCTGTGGGGATCGGGTTCGGGATTCCGTCCGAAATCGTGGCGCCGATCGTCGCGGAAATCGAGGCGACGGGCCATGCCGAACATGGCTGGCTCGGCATTACGCTCGATGATGGCGATACGGCGATCGGCATTGCGGGTGTCGATAATGGCGGTCCGGCCCAGAAGGGCGGTCTGCGGCGAGGCGATATCGTGACACAGGTGGACGGTGTGCCCGTCACCAGCGCGCGGATGCTTCTGCGGAGTATCGCGGCGGCGCGTCCGGGCGTGGTTCTGAGTTTCCGAATCCAGCGCGGCAAACAGTCTCTGATGCTGCCCATCCATATCGGTCCGCGTCCGCAGGATGCGGATGACTGAGCCACTTCGCAGGTCAGTCTGCCTGTGCGGTCTGGTCCTGCTGGCCGGGCTTGCCGGATGCAGTCCCGTGCCGCCGTCACGGGGGCAGAGCGGTTATCGCGACGGGCTTTCCGAGGCCTCCCCGTTCTCATGGGGGCCGATCAGTGCCTCGTCCCTGCGCGACGCGCAGCAGGATGCGTTTGACAACGCAATTCCCCGCTAGGCAGCCCGTTCTGTAACAACGGCGTTTGACGGCGCCCTTCAAGCCGGTATTCTTTCCTAAAGGGAACGGCAAGACTGCGTTCGGAAGGAAGAGAGACAACGATGCGTATCCTGCTGGTCGAGGACGATCCGACTGTCCGTGCTTTCGTGCTCAAGGGGCTTCGGGAAGCCGGGCATGTCGTTGATGAAGCGGATAACGGCAAGGACGGCCTCTTTCTGGCCGTCAGCGAGAACTATGACGTCGTGATCCTGGACCGGATGCTGCCGGGCGGCATCGACGGGTTGCGGATTCTGGAAACCCTGCGCGGACAGAAGAACGCAACGCCGGTCCTGCTGCTGTCGGCGCTGGCGGATGTGGACGAGCGCGTTGCGGGTCTCAAGGCCGGCGGCGATGACTACATGACCAAGCCCTTCGCCTTCTCCGAACTTCTGGCGCGTGTCGAGGCGCTGGGCCGTCGTGGCCGTCCGGAAAGCGCGCCACAGACGCGGCTTGTGGTGGGTGATCTGGAAATGGATCTGCTGTCCCGCACCGTCAAACGTGGCGGCGAGAAGATCGACCTTCAGCCCCGTGAGTTTCGCCTTCTGGAATTCCTGATCCGGCATGCCGGGCAGGTCGTGACCCGCACCATGCTGCTCGAGCGCGTGTGGGACTACCATTTCGACCCGCAGACCAACGTGATCGACGTGCATGTCTCGCGCCTGCGGCAGAAGGTGGACAAGCCGTTCGACAAGCCCATGATCCACACGATCCGCAATGCGGGCTATATCCTGCGGGCGGACTGATTGGGAATGCTGCTGCGCAAGGTCCGCTGTTTCTGGCTGCTCCTGAAACGGCGCCTGCGCTGGCCGGTCCGTTCGGCCGGGCTGAACTTTGCGCTGGCCTACGGGCTGGTGTTCGTGATTTCGGCCGGGGCATTCCTGTCCTTCATCTGGTGGAACACGACCGGACAGCTCGACCGTCAGGTGGAGCTTGCGGTGCAGGTCGATGCCGCCGATCTCTCCCATCGCTGGGCGCAGGGCGGCCCGCCCGCGCTCAGCCTCGCCATTCAGGACCGGCTGGACCAGAATGTCGATGATGACGAGCTGTATCTCTTGGTCGGCCCCGACGGTCGCAAATTTGCTGGAAACCTGCCGGGCTGGCCGGTCGTCATCAGCCAGATGGACCAGTTTTATGAGCTGGCCATCAAGCGCGACGGCTTTCGCACCAATGCCAAGATGCATGCCTATGCCCTGACGCAGGGGTTTCGGATGATCGTGGGGCGCGATGTCCGCGGGCGTCAGCTCGTCCGGCACGTTCTGACCGATACGCTGATCTGGGCCTGGGTCATGGTCTCTCTGCTGGCGGCAGGCGGGGCGCTGGCGATCCGCAGGATTTTCCGGCAGGTCGTCCGCTCCATCGCGCGCACGACGGCGGCGGTGGCGCAGGGCGATCTGAGTCAGCGTATCCCCCTCACGGGCAATGAAACCGATCTGGTGGCGCAGACCGTCAACACCATGCTCGAGCGGATCAACCGCCTGATGGATGGCGTCAAACAGGTCTCCAACGCCATTGCACACGACCTGCGCACACCGATTGCCCGTGCCCGCGCCCGGCTCGAGGACGCCAATCGTACCGCGACCTCCGCCGGGGAACTTCATGCCGCGATCGACCGTGCGGTTACGGATCTCGACCGGGTGACGTCGATTTTCGAGGCCCTGCTGCGGATTGCGCAGCTTGAGGCGGGCGCGAGGCGGGCGGCTTTCACGCTTCTGGATGTCCGCTCCCTGCTCGATGGACTGAGCGAACTCTATGAGGCGTCTGTTGAGGACGCCGGGCTGCGACTGGTCTTCAGGGCCGGGACCGTGCCGCCTGTGAATGGCGATCCGCATCTGCTGCAACAGGCCGTGGCCAATCTGCTGGACAATGCCATCAAGTTCGCACCGCCCGACACGGCCATTACCCTGTCGGTGGACATGCGTGGCGATCGTCTGGCCATTACTGTTGCGGATCAGGGGCCGGGGATGAGCGAGGACGATCTGGGGCGAGCTTCCGAGCGGTTCTTCCGGGCCGAAACGGCTCGCAACACGCCGGGTGCCGGGCTGGGTCTGTCGCTCGTACAGGCTGTCATGAGTCTGCATGGGGGTGCGCTTGAACTGAAAAACGGGGATCAGGGCCTGTCCGCGACCCTGCTCCTGCCGGTCGTGCCACCCGTCGCAAAGGCTGCATGACGGAAGTTTCATGCCAGCCCCACCCTGCGCTTAGCTGGAATGGGCTAGACAGTCCGTAATGCGCTTTTTCCTCCCTTCGCCGGTGCTGCTCCCGGCCTTCTGTCTGCTCGGCTGTCTGGCCGCGTCGCCGGTCCTGCATCCGGTGCAGCACCAGCCGTCCGGGCGGTCAGATGATGCGATTTCGGTCACGTCCGAGACGGCGGAATACTGTGCGCGGCTTCGCAAAAGCGTGGATGGCGAACTGGCCGCTCCTCCCGCCGCCATTGCGCTGGGGATGATGGAAGATGCGCGTCATCTGCGCGCGCAGGGAAGCCTTCTTTGTGCACAGGGGCATGTCCGAGCGGGGATCGAACGCCTGCGTCGGGCGTTGGTCCTGCTGAAACACGCCCCGGAGCCGCGCTGACGCGCTTTGCTGATAGTTTTCGGGGCGTTCCATACGATACCTGCTTTCAGGAGATCCGATGATCCGTCTTTCCTCCCTGATCCGGCCAGCCCCGTTTCTGGTGGCTGCTCTGGCCGTGTCTCCGCTCGCCCTTTCCGGGACGTTCTCCACAGCACAGGCCGCTGACATGCCCCAGACAACGCTACAGACAACGACCCAGCTTGATTTCAGTGTGACCGGCAATGCCCATGCCGCGCCAACGGAACTGACGGTCCGCCTGTCCGTCCGCTCTGACAGTCCGTCCGCCGCGACGGCCCAGAAGGACGTAAACACCCGCATGGCCGCTGCCCTGAAACTGGCGGGAGGTCAGGCGGGAATCGAAGCGAAGGCGGGGGGATACTCCATTTACGAGAACACGCCTGAGCACGCGCCCAAAAGCTGGACGGCCCGGCAGGAGCTTGAGCTCAGCGGCAAGGACTCCGTGCAGCTTCTCGCGCTGGCCGGGAAACTCCAGTCGCAGTCCCTGATGCTGGAAGGGATGGACTGGTCTCTGGATGACGCCACGCGTGAACAGCTTCTGAAAGATGCCCGGACGACGGCCCTCAAACAGGTCCGCCAGCAGGCGGAGCAGAGCGCACAGACGCTGGGTCTGCGCCTCGTGCGCCTGAAGGAGGTTCGCATTTCATCTCAGGAGCCGGGCCCGCGTCCCGTCATGCTCATGGCCGCCCGTATGGCCGATTCCGCCCCACCGCAGCGCAGTCCGGATGAACAGACCCTTCGCGTGAATGTCTTCGTACAGGCGGAACTGTCGCAGTAATGTTTCTGCCGCGGGAGCGTCCTCTGCCAGGGTGTAAAAAAGAAGGATTTTAAGGGTTTCTTAGGGGGCTTTCGCTACCACGGAAAAAAAGGAGCCCTCATGCCCAATTCTTTCCGTTTGCTGGCACAGGACATTATCGCTCTGGCAGATGCGGGCGACGTATCCGCTGCATTCGAAAAGCTGAACGAAGGTGTCCAGACGCTTCCTGAAGAACCGCATTCCGCATTTCTGGCGGGATGTCTGTATGAGCGCCTCAGGGACTGGCAACAGGCACGGCGCTTTTACCTTCAGAGCCTGCATCTGGACGTCAACGCCCCGAGGATCTGGCATCGTCTGGGAATTGTCTGTCTGGAAGCAGGCGATCTGGACGGAGCGGAGCGGGCGCTCAAGGTTGCGATCCAGCAAAAACCGTCCGAGGCGCCGTATTACGTCGATCTGAGCCTGGTTCAGGCCCGCAAGGGCGCGTTCGATGCAGCCCTTGAGAATGCCATAACCGGCGATTCCCTCTGTCCGGACCATGTTCCGGCCATCAATAATATTGCCCATGCGCTTCAGTGCCTTGGGCGGAGCGAAGAATCGCTTCCCCATTATGACCGGGCCATTGCTCTTGCGCCGGAAAACGGCGTCTGTCGTTTCGGGCGTGCCGTCAGTCTTCTGAAGATCGGAAATTTCGAGGCCGGATGGCGGGAATATGAATGGCGCTGGCGGTGCTGCCAGACGCCGCGCACGGATCTTTCCGTCCCGCTATGGGACGGGGAGGACCTGACGGGCCGGACCATTCTGATCCATCACGAACAGGGCTATGGCGATACGCTCCAGTTCATCCGTTTTGTGCCCCTGCTCAAGGTGCTTGGGGCGACGACCGTGGTGCAGGTTCCGCCCCCGCTCGTCAGACTTCTGGAGCGGATGGACGGCATTGACAGGGTCATTTCGACGCTTGATCCGTCATTGCCTCTGGATCTGCACTGCCCGCTTGTCGGCCTGCCGCTGCGCCTGGGTCTGACACCGGACACGGCGCCGGAATGTCCGTATCTGTCCGTGCCCGTCGAGGAGCAGGAGCGTGTGGGCGGTGCTTTGCGGCAGAGCGTGGTGCAGCCCCCCCGGCAGCCCGAACTGATTGTCGGGCTGGTCTGGAACGGTGACCCCCGGCCTCATGATTTCGTCGCCACGCAGGTGGACCGGCGCCGGAGTGTCCCGCTGGAGAAACTCGCTCCCCTGATGGATGTGGAGGGAATCCGGTTCGTCAGTTTTCAGCTTGGTGCCGCGAAAAACCAGATTGTCGAAACCGGCCTGCCCGTGATCGACGTCACGGACGGGATTGTGGATTTCGCGGACACGGCAGCCCGGCTTTATGGCGTGGACCTGCTGATCAGCGTTGATACATCCATGGTGCATCTGGCCGGCGGACTCGGCCTGCCGGTCTGGATGATTTCACGCAGCGATGCCTGCTGGCGCTGGGGCGAAACCGGTTCGACAACGCCGTGGTATCCCAGCATGCGGATTTTCCGTCAGCCGCGTTCGGGAGACTGGGAGACGCCGGCGGTCGAGATTGCGGGCATGCTGCGGCAGTTCGTTGCACTGTACCGCACGAACCTTGCGGCCGAGGCGGCCTGAGGCACAGGTCATAAAAAAAACCGGCCGCTTCCCGAAAAGGAGGCGGCCGGTTTTCCATTCGCAGGATGAAAGCCCCCTTTAGCGGGGCGCAATCACCATCAGCATCTGGCGGTTTTCAAGGCGGGGCATCTGCTCCACCTTCGCCTTTTCTTCGACTTCCTGCCGGATACGCTCAAGCATCTTGATGCCGAGCTCCTGATGGGCCATTTCACGGCCCTTGAAGCGCAGGGAAATCTTGACCTTGTCGCCTTCGTCAAGAAAGCTGTGAATGGCCTTGAGCTTGGTCTGGAAGTCATGCTCGCCCGTACCGGGACGAACCTTCACTTCCTTGATCTCAATGACCTTCTGCTTTTTGCGGGCTTCGTTCTTCTTCTTCTGCTGCTCATACTTGAACTTGCCGTAGTCGAGAATCTTCACGACAGGAGGAACAGCGGTCGGGCTGATTTCCAGAAGGTCGAGACCCACCGAAAAAGCGCGCATCAGGGCATCCCGGGTCGTCATGACGCCCTGCATTTCGCCTTCTTCGTCAATCAGACGAACCTGCGGAACACGGATTTCCTCGTTGACGCGCGGTCCTTCACGGGTTGGCGCGGCCTGCATCGGCGGTCTAGCTATGGTCAGCTCCTGTCATCAGTTTCGTTCGGGTCCGGTAGCCTGCATCCGCCTTCACGAAGAAAGGCGGGATACGGCCAGTTCCGATCCCGTTCCTTCTGCACATAGTCCTGCCTTACGCCCGGTGCAAGGGGATTACGTTCAATCCTTTGTCGCGCGTGCGATGTCGGGGGCCTGAGCCTCTTTCGCAAGAGCTGCAACGGCCTCGTCGAGCGAGAGAATTTCCTGCGTCGCGCCGCCCAGACGCCGCATGGCGACCTTGCGTTCCTCGGCTTCGCGACGACCCACCACAAGGATGACCGGAACGCGCGCCAGGCTGTGTTCGCGGATCTTGGCGTTGATCTTGTCGCTGCGGATGTCGGTCTCGACCTGGAGTCCCGCGGCCTTGAGGGTCGCGGCGACTTCGTTGGCATAATCGCCAGCGTCGGAGACGATTGACGCCACAACAACCTGCGTGGGTGCCAGCCAGAGCGGGAACTTGCCGGCATACTGCTCGATCAGGATACCGATGAAGCGCTCAAAACTGCCGAGAATCGCGCGATGCAGCATGACCGGACGATGACGGTTGCTGTCCTCGCCGATGTAAGAGGCGTCCAGACGCTCCGGCAGAACGTAATCCACCTGAAGCGTGCCGCACTGCCAGTCACGACCGATGGCATCCGTCAGCACGAATTCGAGCTTCGGACCGTAGAACGCGCCTTCGCCCGGATTGTACTCGTATTCAACGCCCGCGATTTCGCAGGCTTTCTTGAGCGAGCCTTCCGCACGATCCCAGACCTCGTCCGAACCCGCACGCGTTTCCGGACGGTCCGAGAATTTCACGCGGAAGCTCTCGAATCCGAGGTCGGAGTAGACTTCCGCCAGCATCTTCACGAACTTCGCGGTCTCATCCGCGATCTGATCGTCCGTGCAGAAGATATGGGCGTCGTCCTGCGTGAAGCCGCGCACGCGCATGATGCCGTGCAGTGCGCCCGATGGCTCGTAACGGTGACAGGCGCCGAATTCCGCCATCCGCAGCGGCAGCTCACGATAGGAGCGCAGGCCGTGACGGAAGATCTGCACATGGCACGGGCAGTTCATGGGCTTGAGTGCGAGGGTCTTGTCTTCGTCCTCGACGGTCGCGATGAACATGTTCTCGCGATACTTGTCCCAGTGGCCCGAAGCCTCCCACAGAGCGCGGTCCACGAGCTGCGGGGTGCGGACTTCCTCGTAGTTGTTCCGCTCCTGCGCACGGCGCATGTAGTCCTGAAGGACCGTGTAGAGGCGCCAGCCCTTGCGGTGCCAGAAGATCTGTCCGACGGCTTCTTCCTGAATGTGGAAGAGGTCCATTTCGCGCCCGATGCGGCGATGATCGCGCTTCTCGGCTTCCTCAAGGCGCAGGAGATGGGCGTCCAGCTCCTTCTTGTCGCGCCAGGCGGTGCCGTAGATGCGGGTCAGCATGGGGTTGCGATGATCGCCGCGCCAGTAGGCCCCGGCCACGCGCATCAGCTTGAACGCCGTGCCGACATCGCCGGTGGTGCGCAGATGCGGGCCACGGCACAGGTCGAGCCATTCGCCCTGACGATAGATCGAGATCTGCTCGTCTTCCGGCAGGTCCTGAATGAGCTGGGCCTTGAAGTCCTCGCCCTTCTCTTCAAAGAAGCGGATGGCTTCGTCACGGTCCCAGACCTCGCGGACGAACGGCGTATTGGCCGCAACGATCTCGCGCATTTTTTCTTCGATGGCCGGGAAGTCTTCCGGGGTGAACGGCTTCTCACGGGAGAAATCGTAATAGAACCCGTCCTTGATGCTCGGCCCGATCGTGACCTGCGTTTCAGGCCACAGGGACTGCACGGCTTCGGCCAGAACATGCGCCGCGTCATGGCGGATCATTTCCAGCGCGTCTTCATCCTTGCGGGTGACGAACTTTACAGACGCGTCACTGCTGATTTCGGTGCTGATATCGACGGGCTTGCCGTCCACTTCCATCGCCATGGCGGCTTTGGCGAGGCCCGGTCCGATGGAAGCGGCGATCGTCGTGCCCGTCACCGTCCCGTCGAATGTGCGGACGCTTCCGTCGGGGAGTGTGATGGCGGGCATGGAGATCGCTCCTGTGCGAGTGGGAACGGCAGATCGCTCTGCCGAAAAATGAACGGGTAAATGGCCTCAATCCCCGTCCCGCCGCAACCCCCAGACGGACAGTCGGACCGTTTTCAGGTCGCTTTGTCTATCCGCAGCACGAGCGCAGGCCCATCATGGGGATCGGGCTGCCGCCCTTCGTCCCATCCCAGCGTGACATAATGGATGAGGGGCCAGATCCCGTAATAGGGGTCCTGCGTCACATCCGGGTTGCTTTGGGTATAATACAGCGGATCGAAAACCCGATACTCGTGCTGTTGCCCGTCATCGCGTGCCCGATGGGCCACAAAGCCGGACGGGATGCTGAGGGGAGGGTGCGGAACGCTCTCTCCCGTGCCCAGCAGGATGTCCGGATCGACACCCAGATCCCGAAAGCGCTGCGCGATCATGGGCGCATACAGATCCGGTGTGAGGCTGTAGCTGGCGAGAAAGTCCTGATAGCTGGCGTTGAAATAATAATGCAGATGCGTACCGTCTTTGGGATGTTCAGGCTGTGCGCCGGTGTCCGTGGCGGTCAGTTTCTGGCGGGCGAAACGACGGATGTCTTCGTAGTCCGGCCGGTTGTGCAGATGCAGATACACGAAAGGCGTGCGGACATAACGGTTGGGATAAACGCTCTGCGGGTTGTGAAAGCCGCGGTCCAGACTGACGATCGTATGCGCCCGGAACAGACCGCGCCGGACAATCTGGGGCCGGTAGTAATCCGGTGCTTCCGGCACGTTCAGCAGCAGGCGTTCGGTGATGAAGGTCGCGTTTTCCTGCTTCAGATAGTCGAACTGCCGTCGAATAACGTCCGGGTCGAGCGAAAGCTGGTCCAGAAAAACCGTCAGAAACTCGTCGCAGTCCAGCGGGACGGCAAAATCGTAGGACTCTTCTGCATCCCACTGACGGATGATGTTGGCGATGACCTCGCCTTTGTGCAGGAAATCGCTGTGCGATGCGTGATCGCGGATGATCCGCACGCCCTTTTCCTCATACCGGCTCTGGATCTCCAGAACGGCGGGGTCAGTCGAACCATTGTCGATCACGGTCAGGCTGGGAAAACCGAAAATCGCCGCGTGCCACAGAATCCACGGCTCCAGCAGGGTCGCCTCGTTCTTCTGCATCATGACGCAGCGGATTCGGGTCATCGGGACAGCAGGGCGTCCATGCAGGTCTCGACCCGTTCTACGGGCAGCATCGCCAGATCGGGCACCACGATCAGCTCCGTCCGGCCTGCCGTAGGGGTGAGGGGTGCCGTCAGGCGCGGATCGCTGTCCGGGCCGAAAAGCGTGAGGCAGGGTGTATCCATCGCGGCCGCCAGATGCATCGGGCCGGTGTCGTTGCCGATCACGAGGCAGGCGCGGTCGAGTACGCCCGCGAGTTCGACCATCGTGGTCTGGCCCGTCAGGTCGAGGGCCGCTGGGCAGACGCGCAGGATGTCCTGGGCCAAATGTGCTTCGGTCCGGGTTCCTGCGATGACCGGACGGATGCCCTTCGCGGCAAGGGATTTTGCAATTTCGGCAAAGCGGGCGCTGGGCCATCTTTTCTGGGGGCGGTGAGGGGCTGCGCCCGGTACCAGAACGGCATAGGGGGCAGCAATGTCCGGCCCATAGCCCTGAAGCCAGCGCGGAACACTGCGCGGCAGGGGCGTGACCCCGGCATCATGCAGCTGGTCGTCGAGCCGGGCCAGCGTATGCATGGCGTTGCGCGACGGATTGCCGTGCGGATGGCAGCAGCCGTCGGAAATGCCAGACCAGTTCGCGGGCTGTCCTGCGAGGCGGAAATAGGTTTTGGACCGTCCCGAAGTCTGAAGATCGAAGACCCGGTCATAGCCGCGCAGCTTGCGCGACAGGCGCCACAGCCCCGGCAGATTGCCCATCGACGGGCGGTCATCCGTGAGGATTTCGTCGAACCATGGCGCGGCGCGGGCCAGATCCACGAAAGGCGCGGTCGTCAGAAGGTTCAGCGTGGCGTGGGGGAAGGCAGCCCGGATGGACGCGAAAGCGCTGAAAGCCTGAACGAAATCGCCCAGCGCGCCGAGCTTTATGACAAGTATGCGACTCATGAGCCGACTTTAGCAGGGTGTTGCGGAACGCCAACCGTTCCCGGCTGGCGTTCCGCAAAGAAAATCGACCCTGTGGCCAATTAGGCCGTGGTGTCGACGCCCTGCGGTGCTGCAGCCGGTTCGCCCTTGGCGACCACGACCATGGCGGGCTTCAGCAGGCGTCCCTTGAGCAGCCATGCTGGCGTCCAGGCCTGCATGACATGGCCCGACGGGTGCTGGTCGGAGGGCTGTTCCGCCATCGCCTGATGCAGGTTGGCGTCGAACGGCTTGCCGGTAGGGTCTTCGCAGGTGATGCCGTTGCGTTCGAGAATGCCGAGGAACGAACGCTGTGTGCCCTCGATTCCCTCGCGCAGCTTCGTGATGAGGATGTCCTCACCTTCCGTCTTCGCGGGCAGGGAGGCCAGACCGCGCTCGAGATTGTCGGCGGCTTCCACCACGTCGCGGGCGAATTTCTGGATGGCGTACTGGCGCGCATCCTCGATGTCGCGCTTGGCGCGGGCGCGGATGTTCTGGCTTTCGGCCTCGGAACGGACCCAGCGGTCCTTGAGTTCCGCAACCTGGGCTTCAAGAGCCTCGATCCGGGCTTCGGGAGTCGTCTCTTCCAGCGTTTCTCCGCCAGTTTCGTTCATGCCCGGCGTTTCGTGGCCGGAGGTCTCGACGCCCTGTTCAGGCACGTCGTGGGCCGTTTCCGGCGAGGCGTTGTGGTCTGTCATGTCACGACCTTCTTTGGTGGGACGGGCCATCATGCGGCCCCGTTCTTCTTCAGGAGATAACGCTGATTGTCCTAAAGACAAGGGTTGCGCCGTCGCATAACGACGCATCATGTCATTGAAAAGCCTATTTTCCGCCATCATGGATCATGGGTTATAGGTAAAAAGCCGCAACAGTTCTCAGCAGACGGACCCCTCATGGAGACGCCCCGAACCCCCTACGCGCCGCCCGCGCCTGCCTCGCAGACGCCGCCCGGAGCTTCTGCCGCGCCAATCATCGCGCTGGTGGACGATGACCGGAACATTCTCGCGTCCGTCCAGATGACGCTCGAAGCCGAAGGATTTACCGTCCACACCTATACCGACGGCGAAAGCGCGTTGCAGGGCATCACCTCGCGCCCCGTCAGCCTTGCGGTTCTGGATGTGAAGATGCCGCGCATGGATGGCATGGAACTGCTCCAGCGCCTGCGGTCGCGCTCGAACCTGCCGGTCATTTTCCTGACGTCCAAGGACGAGGAGCTGGATCAGCTCATGGGCCTGCGTCTGGGGGCTGACGACTACATCACCAAGCCCTTCTCCCAGCGTCTGCTGATCGAGCGCATCCGCGCCCTGCTGCGCCGTCAGGATGCCAGCCGGGCCGAGGCCACGGGTGTGGCAGCCGTTGGCTCCGCCATCGTGCGGGGCAAGCTCTCGCTGGACGAGACGCGCCATCAGTGCCTGTGGGACGGGCAGGATATTGCGCTTACGGTCACGGAGTTCCTGCTGGTCAAGGCTCTGGCCCTGCGGCCGGGGATGGTGAAGTCGCGCGATCAGCTCATTGATGCCGCGTATGGCGACAATATCTATGTCGATGACCGCACGATCGACAGCCACATCAAGCGCGTCCGCAAGAAGTTCCGTCAGGTGGACGACGAGTTCAACCAGATCGAGACGCTGTACGGCATCGGTTACCGCTACCGGGACGAGTAAGCGCGCGTGGATGATGATTCGGGGGCTTTTCCGACAGGCCATATTCTCGATGCCGACCGGCTGGAACAGGGCCGGGACCGGCGGCGTGCCGAATCGGCCCGGGCTGCTCTGCGGGCGGGGCTGGGCGAGTCCCTGCGGAAGGTCGGCGCAAAGATCCTGAAGCGCCTGCGTCCGCGGCGGGCTTCGGAAATCTCGCTGTCGCGGCGGCGTCTGGCGTCCCCGCTTCTGGTGCGGATCCTGCTGCTGAACGCCCTGCCGCTCGCTCTTCTGGCCGTCACGCTGCTGTTTCTGGACCAGTTCCAGAACGGTCTGCTGGAAACCGACGTCAACGCCCTGCGTGAACAGGCGCATATTTATGCAGGTGCCCTTGGCCAGTCCGCTGTGCGGGTGAACGCGCACGGGCCGGGCCATCCCGCGCCCGGGGGTAATCTGGAGCTAGATGTCGCGCAGGCCCGGCCGCTTCTGGCCAGCCTGACCGAGCCAAGTCCGAATGCTCACGCCCTGCTGTTCGATCCGGATGGCAAGCTTGTCGTGGACAGCCGTACAGCCTCTCGCCGCAAACAGGACCATGCGCTCCCCGACCCCGTCGATGGCACGCCGTGGCAGCCGCCGCGCAACAATATTCTGGAAAGTTTCTACGACTGGCTGCTGTCGCTCCTGCCGCTGACTTCCAGCGAGGAAGTCACGCTCGACACCAACGATACCGCCATGGACGGCCCGCATGATGCCCGGCCGCTCCAGTCACAGGCCGAGCTGCCGCCCTTTATCCGACGGACAAAAGACCATCAGCTTGTCGTGACGGTGGTGGAGCCGGTCGTGCGTGATGGCGTGACGGTCGGGGAAATCCAGCTGACGCGCCATGCGCCAGAAGTGGACCGCACGCTGTTCGCTGTCCGGTCCTCGATCCTGTCGCTGGTTCTCGCGGCGCTTGTCGTGACGGTGCTGCTGTCGTGGTATCTGTCGCTCACGATCGCCCGCCCGCTCCTGACGCTGGCGCGGGCGTCCAACGACATGCGCGAGACGGATGGCCGCAAGGACCTGGTGCCCGAGCGGCTGTTGATCCGTCGGGACGAGATTGGCGTTCTGGCCCGCTCGCTCCGGGGCAGTGCGCTGGCGCTCTGGGCGCGGATGGACGACATCGAACGCTTCGCCGCTGATGTGAGTCACGAAATCAAGAACCCGCTGTCCTCCATCCGCTCCGCTATCGAGACGTTGCCGCGTATCCAGATCGCCGAGCGTCGCGAACGGCTGATGGGAATCATAAACAGTGACGTCAAACGGCTTGACCGCCTGATTACCGACATTTCCGACGCCAGCCGGATTGATGCAGAGCTGTCCCGCGTGCGCCCCGAGCCCGTTTCGGTCGTGGCGCTCCTGTCCATCCTCGCGGAAATGCACCAGACCACCCGCCGGGAAAACGACCCCGTGCTTCGGCTGGACGTCCGCGATCAGGACCCGCCGCTCAAGGCGCTGGCCGTGGAGGACCGTCTGGTTCAGGTGTTGCGGAACCTGATTGGCAATGCGGTCTCGTTCTCACCGCCGAAGGGCATCATCGCCTTGCATGCCAGTGCGCGCGATATCGCAGGCAGTGGGCCGGGGACCGGCAGCGTGGTGGAAATCACCATCACCGATCAGGGCCCTGGCATTCCGCCCGGAAAGCTCGACAGCATTTTCGACCGTTTCTATTCAGAGCGGCCCCAGACCGAGAACTTCGGCCAGCATTCCGGCCTCGGGCTCGCGATCAGCCGGCAGATCATTCACGCCCTGCGCGGCAATCTGTTCGCCGAGAACCGGATGGATGCGTCCGGTGCGATCCGGGGTGCCTGTTTCGTGGTGCGGCTCCCCCGCGCGTCCTGATGCTGCCAGCCGGGCAGCGCTCGGGACGCTGATCGCTGGCTCCGGGGACAGGCCCGCAATCGCGCCCGGAACAAGGGCCGCCGCAAAAGGCAGCGCCAGAATCAGGGCCGCAAAGGCGGGTCGGGACACGGGTCTCACTTCCCGGCGGAAAGGGCGAGGAGCACATGGCCGTTCTGATGGCCGCTTTGATGAAGGGTGCGCTGCTGGTCCCGGAGGGCATAGAGATCCTCGTGGGCGCGGGAGAACGCGTCCTGCTCGCAGTCGGCGCCATCGCTGTCCACCAGCCAGTTGTCCTGAATGAGCTTCTGGCAGACGGCATGGGAGGCCCGGGCAATCTTCTGGTTGGCGATTGTCCAGTCCCGCGTGGCCGTGAGGTCCAGCGACGAGAGGTCGATTTCCGTGCTGGTCGTACCGATCCCGGTGGGAGCGGCATCAGCGGCCTGAAACGGCAGGGCAAGGCTGGCTGTGGAGAGCGCGCAGAGCAGCAGAGTGGAAAAACGGATCATGGCACGACGTTCCTGAAGTCAGTTCCGACGCTGATTGCGTCTGGAAATCTTCAATGCAGGAAGCGTGCCAGTTTTTATTTTCGCTTAGAAAAATTCGATTTCATAAGGATTGAAAACGAATTATTTCGATAAAATTACAAAATACGCCATAGAGTGGCGTATTATCCCATTATTCGTGTGGTGTAGCAGTCAGGCTGAGGGCGATGCGTTGTTCGGGAAGGGGAAAACGCTGTACGATCCGCAGAGTCAGTGCGGGTTTTGCCGCACCCAGAGCCTCATTCAGGGCTGCCTGGCACTGGCTGAAGGTTTGCCCCTCGCGGATCATCGCCGCGACATGCCGGGTGTGGTTCAGCGTGAGGCCATGATCGGCCAGCGCCAGAGAAATGGCCGAGAGTGCCGCCTGACATTCATCCGCCAGCCGTCCGGGGCGATCCCCTTCCGGGCTGAAGCCGCTGAAATCGGTGCAGGTGACCTCGTCTCCATGTACGGTGACGGTCGGGGAAGGGGAGGATGCGCCCATAGTGGTTCGGACTCCTGATCCATGTCAGAGGTCCGTCATGCCCCTGTCCGGCTCAAGGTCTTAGTCTGCTCCCGAGGAGGTCGCAATCCGTCATGTCCGTCCCACCATCCCTGTCTGAAGGTTCGGTCCATGCAAGTTGTGTGGCGTGGAACGGGGCGGGTGTCCTGATTTCAGGGCCATCTGGCTCGGGGAAATCGGAACTGGCCCTGCGGCTGATGGACGCGGGTTTTGACCTCGTGGCGGATGATCGCGTGCTGCTCGATGGCGCGGTCGCCTCGGCCCCCGCACGGCTTGCGGGACTGATCGAAGTCCGGGGCGTGGGAATTCTCCGGACACCTTTTGTCACGAAGGCGCCGGTGAGTTTGCGGGTGTGTCTGGGGCAGGGGCAGCCGCGTCTTCCCGAGGCGTGTCGGGATCCCTGGACGGGGGCGGTGATGCTGTCTCTAAAGCCCGGTTTTCCGGGAACGGTGGCGCGGATCAGGGCGGCTCTCAAGGCCTGTTGCGGCTCTTACGAGTGGGTCGCAGGGGCGGGAGAAAATGTTGAAGAAATGTGAAGATGTGAAATAGTTCCGTACCGAAAGAAAAAAGGCTAGAGTGTGGCATGGCATCGGCGAACCATCCCGAGTCTGGCTCCTTATCCGGCTATGGTCACGGGTCCCGTCGGATCCTGATCGTGACGGGTCTGTCCGGGGCGGGAAAATCATCCATATTGCGGGTTCTGGAAGATCTGGGTCACGAGGTCGTGGATAACCCACCCCTGAACCTGATCCAGGCGCTCGCCTCACGCGCCGGACAGAATCTGGCCATCGGGATCGATGTCCGCAGCCGCGGGTTCGAAGCCTCCCGCGTTCTCGAAGAACTGGAGCGCCTTCGCCTCCTGCCCGACTGTGTGGTGCAGCTTCTCTACGCCACCGCCGAGCCTGAAATCCTCCTGCGCCGCTTTACCGCCACGCGTCGCCGCCATCCGCTGGTCACCAGCGGCACTATCCTTCCCGGAATCGAACAGGAAACCGCCCTTCTGGCCCCCCTGCGCGCCAATGCGGATCTGGTCATCGACACGTCCGACCTGCCTTCGCCGGAACTGCGCCAGCTGATCGAGACGCGCTTTGGCAGCGCGCACGGAGACGGGCTTACGGTTGCACTGATGTCCTTTGCCTATCCGTCGGGTCTGCCGCGCGAGGCGGACATGGTTTTCGATGCACGTTTCCTGCGTAATCCGCATTATGATCCGCTCCTCCAGCCCATGACCGGACTGGATGAGGCAGTGGTGCAGTACGTGAAGTCAGACCCGGCCTATCCCGCGTTTTTCGGACATATCCAGAGCCTGCTGGAGCTCGTGCTTCCCCGTTTCGTCGCGGAAGGCAAGAAATATGCCACCATCGCCATCGGATGCAGTGGCGGGCGCCACCGTTCGGTGACGATCGTGGAAGAACTGGCCCGTATTCTCCCCAAAGCCATGCCGGTCGGGCCGATGATGGTGCTGCACCGCGAACTCGCCCGCAAAGGCTTGGCCCCCCGGCGCTGGGCCGTCCCCCCGCAGGACCCGTCACAGGATCTTTCTTTACAGGACAGAACGGTATGATCGGACTGATGCTGATAACGCATGGGCGTCTTGGCGATGTCCTGCTGGAAACGCTGGTCCATGTCGTGGGTCCGCAGACGCAGGTCGGTGTTGTCGGCGTTGCAGATGACGATGATCCCGCCATGCTGCGCCCGGCGGCTGAGCGCCTGCTCCAGCGCCTCGATACTGGCGATGGCGTTCTGGTGCTGACCGATATTTTCGGAAGTTCGCCCTCCAATCTGGCGCTGTCACTGCGGGAGCCGGGGCATGTCGAGGTCGTGTCGGGCGTGAATGTGCCGATGCTGGTCAAGCTGGCGAAAACGCGCCGCGATCTGGATCTTGCAGGCTGCGTGGAAAAGGCCACAATGGCGGGGCGGAAGTATATCGCCGTGGCGTCACAGCTTCCCGCTCCCTGCCTCCATGGAGGGCCGCGTGCCTGTACGCTGCCGGTTCATTGAATCGAGTTCGCTGAATGAGTGATACGACCCTGTCCGTTCCGCCGCGCACTGTCAGCATCGTCAACCATCTGGGCCTTCATGCCCGACCTGCCGCCAAGATCGTGACCACTGCCGAGCGTTTCGATGCCGAGACCACGATTGCCCATGGCTCCAATGTCGTCTCCGCCCTGTCAATCATGGGTCTGATGATGCTGGGGGCTGGGGAAGGACAGAGCGTTACGCTCCGTGCGCACGGGCCTCAGGCGGTCGAGGCGCTCGACGCTCTGCAAGCCCTGATCGCGGATGGATTTGGTGAGCGTGACTGAAGCTCCACCCCGGCGCCGCTCTTCCCGGCCGTCCCGCCGCAGCGCATCGTCCAGTACGTTCCTTCAGGGCAAGGCCATCACGCCCGGTATGGCGCTCGGTCCCGCCGGACGTGTTGAGGAACTTCCTCTTCCCGACATCACCGAACGCTACAGCGCCATCGGTCCGGAGGCGGAGAACGTCCGTCTGGACGAAGCCATCGCCCGGGCGTTCCACCAGATCGAGAAGATGCGTGACCGGCTGGTCGGCCTGCCGGAAGAGGGCCGGGCGGAAATTGCCTCCCTTCTGACGGTCTATGAACGCATGCTCGGCCCATCGCGGCTGGTGCGTCAGGTGCGGGAGCGGATTGCGGGTGAGGGGCTCTGTGCGGAGGCGGCCGTTTCGGACGTCACGGAGGAGCTGGCGGCGCAGGTCTCGCGCATGGCGGAGGCCGTGGCGCGGGAGAACAGCGCACAGGACGCCGACGCCAATCTGCGTCTCGCGGGTGAGTTCGAGGAAGTCGGGCGTCGCCTGATGCGGAACCTGACCGGAATTTCCTACCGCGCTTTTTCCAGCCTGCCTCCCGGCTCCGTCCTGGTGGCGGAGCAGCTTCGGCCGGCCGATGTCGCCATGATCGACCCCGCGCGCATCGCGGCGGTCGTCACGCAGGGCGGGGGCGGGGCGGACCACACTGCGATCCTGCTGCGCGCGCTTGATATTCCTGCCATCCTCGCCGTGCCGAACCTCATGGCGCAGGTTCAGGAAGGCGAGATGCTGGTCGTGGACGGGCATCTGGGGACCGTCACGCTGTCGCCCAACGACACCGAACTGCGTCTGGCGGCGGAAGCCGCGCAGCGCGAAGTCAGGGAAAAGCGGGCGTTCGGGCGGCTCAAGCGCCTGCCAGCCCAGCTTCAGAGCGGCGAGGACATCGAGCTTGCGGCCAATCTGGAACTGCCGGCGGAAATGCCGATGCTCCTGCGCAACGGCGCGAAGGGCATTGGCCTGCTGCGTAGCGAGTTCCTGTTCGGCGAACGCGAGGACCTGCCGGACGAAGACGGCCAGACCGACGCCTATCGCGCCATCGTGCAGGCCATGGACGGCCGTCCCGTCACGATACGCGTGCTGGACTGGGGGGGCGAGAAAGGCCGGGCCTGCATGCGCAGGCTGGGTCTGGCGGAGCAGGTCGCGGATGGTGGAAATCCCGCGCTGGGCCTGAGAGGCGTGCGTCTGCTTCTGCGGGTGCCGGACGTGCTGGAGACGCAGTTCGCCGCGATCCTGCGGGCCGCCGAGCCTGAAGCGGGTGTGGCCATCGGGCCGGTGCGGATTCTGTTGCCCATGGTGACGTCCGCCGACGAAGTCGTGGCAGCGCGGGAGATTTATGACCGTGTCGTGCGGCGGCTCAGGCGCAAGGGCCATACCCTGCCCGATCCGCTGCCGCCGCTGGGAATCATGATCGAAACCCCCGCCGCGGCACTTACGGTGGATACACTGGCCCGGCATGCCGATTTCATGGCGCTCGGCACCAATGACCTGACGATGTACACGCTTGCCGTGGACCGTTCGGATTCCATGGTGGCGGACCGCTACAGCCCTCTTCATCCGGGGGTGCTGCGGCTGATCGAGGCGGCGGCGGATTCGGCCCTGAGGGCGCGGCGTCCGATTTCGGTCTGCGGGGAAATGGCGTCTGATCCGCGGGTGGTGGCGCTGCTGATCGGTCTGGGTCTGCGGTCTTTTTCCATGAATTCAGCCTCCCTGCCGCGTGTGAAGCGCCTGATCCGGACCCTGACGCTCGAAGGCTGCGACCAGCTTCGCCGCCAGGTCATGCTGGAAAGCGATCCGGCGGTGATCCAGGATCTGGTGCGGCAGTTCGCAACCTGACACTGTTTGCGCGTGGGTCTCTCGGCAAAGCGGGGCGGGGATGCCATATTGACGTTTATGCCGGATTCTTCTGCCACTGCTGATACGCTCGTCTTTTCGCCCGAGGTCACACAGCGCCTCGACCTCACGGCCGAGTGGTGCCAGCGCAACGGGCAGCGCCTGACCGAGACGCGTCGTCAGGTGCTGGGGCTGATCCTGTCCAGCGAGAAGCCGTCCGGGGCTTATGATCTTCTGGCCAGACTGCGCCCGGCCCACCCGAAAGCCGCCCCGCCCACCGTGTACCGGGCGCTGGATTTCCTGCTGGAAAACAGCCTGATCCACCGTCTGGAGCGGTTGAGCGCCTTCGTGGGCTGTTCGCATGCCGTGGAGTGTCCACATGGCTGCAACCACCATGACGAAGGCGGAATGCACCGGGCGCAGTTTCTGATCTGCCGGGGCTGTGACCGGGCGTGGGAGCTGGAGCAGGAATCCATTGCTCCGGTCCTGACCCGTGCGGCGCAAAGCATGGGCTTCAGGGCCGAGGCGGCGACCGTCGAGATCGAAGGCCTGTGCGTGGCCTGCCAGAAAGCCGGTATCCAGCCGGTACGCCGCCCGAAAACCGCTGCAGGCTGAGACGCATGGGCCGCCGTCGTTCCCCGTCGTCGGCGCCACTGTTTGAAACGCTGCCCCAGTCCCGCCGCCCGCGCGCGCAGAACACGCCGCCTCGCGTTTCTTCCACCCCGACCGACCAGCCTGATCTTCTGGGCTGGACGCCACCGCTGACGCATCTGGACGCAAATGAGGTCGAGGCCTGTCTGCTGAACCCTGTCGGGTTCCGTGCTCCGTCGGGGGAGGCGTTTGTGTATCATCTGACGGATATCGTCAGCGCCAGGAGGTTCGCGGAAAATGGCCTGCCTCTGACGGAAAGCCTCATGTTCCGCACGGCCGCGCATCTGGCGCAGGATCTTGCGGATGTTCCGGTTGCGGAAGATCTGGGCATCGTGCGTGTCCGGCGGCGTCTGATCCAGCCCTGGCTGACGGCGGATCGTCAGGACGGCCGTCCGTGCTATGTGCTCGGTCCGGAAACATCATGAGAGGCAGGGAGAGTATCATATGGCAGCACAGTCGGGCCTTCTGGCCGAAGTCACGCGCGGCGGACGCGTCGAATCCCATCATCTGGGCCGGGCGGTCGTCGTGGATGCCGATGGTGGCGTGGTCTGGTCGTGTGGGGATGTGGACGCAGCGGTGTTTCCGCGGTCGACCGTCAAATCCCTGCTGGCGATCGAACTGGTGGAAAGCGGTGCGGCGGACCGTCTTGGCCTGAGCAGCGATGCCCTGGCGCTTGCCTGCGCCTCGCATGGTGGCGAGAAAGCCCATGCCGAAATGGCTGCCACGATGCTGGCGTCGGTCGGCCACGATGTCGGGTCTCTGGAATGTGGAACGCACTGGCCGACCTATGAACCGGCTGGCCGGGCGCTGGCGGCCGCGCATCAGGAGGCCTGTCCGCTGCATAACAACTGTTCGGGCAAACACGCGGGCATGGTGTGCCTCTCCTGCGATCAGGGCGTCGATCCGACCGGCTATATCGACCCGTCCCACGAGATCCAGCGCCGCGTGACGGATGTGCTGGCCGCCATGATGGACACGCCGCATGATGACGCCAACCGGGGCATGGATGGCTGTTCCATGCCGACCTATGCTGTTCCGCTGAAAGCGCTTGCGAAAGGTTTTGCAAGATTTGGAGCGGGAACCGGATTGTCCGAAGGGCGTTTCCGTGCGGCCACACGTCTTCGTGAGGCCGTGGCGGCCCATCCGTTCATGGTCGCCGGGACGGGGCGCTATGACACGAAAATCATGGACCAGTTCGGCACGCGGGCTTTTGTGAAGATGGGCGCGGAAGGCGTGATGATCGCGTCCCTGCCGGAGCTGGGACTGGGTCTGGCCATCAAGACCGATGATGGCGCCAACCGCGCGGCGGAAGTCGCCCTGTCTGCCCTGCTGCGTCGCTTCGGCGGCGAGACGCTGTGCCGGGACGCCGCAGACCGCGATATTCTGGACGCAACCGCTGTGCAGACCATGCGGAACTGGAACGGGTTCACCGTCGGCGAACTCCGCAGTGCGCTCACGCTGTAAACGGTTTTGTGTTATAGGTTACGGATATGACATCCGTCTGAAAGATTGATGTCATTTTATGAATGAGCAAGAGGAACGCACTGCCCTATGAACGATCAGCCCGGAATGACAGAGACCATTTCGCCGCAGGATGACAACAGTACATCCATTTTCGACGCAACGCGCTTCAAGATCATTGCCATCGGTGTGATCGCCGCGCTGGCGGGTCTCATGTCCGGGCTTGATATCGGTGTGGTGGCAGGGGCGCTGGACCTGTTCGGCAAGGAATACAACGCTTCCACCATCGCGCTGGAATGGGTTGTCAGTTCCATGATGGCCGGGGCGGCGGCAGGGGCTCTGAGTGCGGGCTGGATGTCCAAGACGCTCGGACGCAAACACTCACTGATTGTGGGCGGCACGATTTTCGTGATCGGCACGATCGGCTGCGCCATGAGCTGGTCGGTCGCGTCCATGATTTCCTTTCGGGTTGTCATGGGCATCGCGGTCGGGATTTCCGCTTTCACCGCCCCGCTGTACCTGTCCGAAATTGCCAGCGAGGATGCGCGCGGGGCGATGGTCTCGACTTATCAGCTCATGGTGACGGTCGGCATTTTCATCGCCTTCCTGTCCGACACGTATTTTTCCTATAGCGGCAACTGGCGCTGGATGTTTGGCGTGGCGGGCATTCCGGCCATTCTGTTCCTGATCGGCGTGCTGTTCCTGCCTTACAGCCCGCGCTGGCTGATGGCGCAGGGACGTCACAAGGAAGCGCGGCAGATCCTGCTCGACCTGCGGGATGACCCGCTGACGGCCGCCAAGGAAATCCGCGCCATCCGCGAGCAGCTCGAGACGAAGCAGGAGGGTTTCAAGCTCTTCCGCACCAATCCCAACTTCCGCCGCTCCGTGGCGCTGGGCGTGATGCTCCAGATGATGCAGCAGCTCGCAGGCATCAACATCGTCATGTATTACGCGCCCAACATTCTCGCGGCGGCGCATTTCGATCCGCAGTCCCAGATGTGGTGCACGGCCATCATCGGTCTGGTGAACATGCTGGCGACCTTCGTGGCCGTGGGGCTGGTCGATCGCTGGGGTCGCAAGCCGATCCTTTATGCGGGTTTTACCGTCATGGCGTTTGGCATGGGCATTCTGGCGCTCCTGCTCCAGACCGGCATGACCACGCAGTCCTCCCAGATCGCGGCCGTATTCCTGCTGATGATTTTCTGTGCAGGGTTTGCCATGTCGGCCGGCCCGCTGATGTGGGTGCTGTGCTCCGAAATCCAGCCGCTCGGCGGTCGTGACTTCGGGATCGCCATTTCGACCTTTACCAACTGGATGACCAATCTTCTGGTCGGGGTGAGTTTCCTTACCCTCATGCAGACCCTCGGTACGGCTGGCACGTTCTGGCTGTTTGCCGGACTGAATGCCCTGTTCCTGCTGCTGACAATCCTGTTCGTCCCAGAGACGCGGGGGATGTCCCTTGCCGTCATTGAAAAGCGGCTCATGTCGGGCGTGAAACTCCGCAAACTGGGCCGCTGACATCTGCGGGCCATCACCATCGCGTGATCTTGCGCCCGGCCTCTCTGGTCGGGCGTTTTCATTTGAACCTTCCATCAGGAGACGCGCTTGAGCGAATTTTCCAGATCCTCCCAAGGCTCCAGCCCGGTCATCGGCAGAAGTGGCGTCCTGCTCGTCTATGCGCTGTACATCGCCCGTTTCTTCACGGGGATCAGCCTTCTGGCGGGTGTGATCGTGGCCTATCTTTTGCGCAGATCAAGCGTCGGGGTTGAGCGGATGCATCTGAACTGGCTGGTGCGCCTGTTCTGGTATGATGTCGCCTTCATCATTGGTTCCGCCGCCCTGTTTCTGGCGTGCTTCCTGACGGAACCGCCCGGAAGTTCCGGCCCCGGCCAGCTTCTGTTCCTGCTGCCGATCGGCATTTTCGCAATCTGGAACATTGTTCTGCTGGTCTCGCTGGTTGTGGGCGTACGGGGGATTCTCGCAGGAAGCGGGCCGCTTCCTGAACGTTTCCGGGGATTGGCGGAATAGGTCTGCCGGGAACTGGCGTAATCCGCCATTTTCCGGAACGGACATACGGACTCCATTCCTCAGAATGCCTGGAATCCGGATCTGGCACGGTTCCTGCATCAGGGTTGCTGTCGAGTTTTTCTCAGAGGAATATCTCCCTCATGTACGCATCCTACGCCCCTTACGAACCCGCAGGCCGCTATGGCCGCGGCGATGACGCCCGGAGCGGCCGCGATCTGGTCCTGCTGATCTACGCGCTGTATGTCGCCGGATTTTTCACGGGCGTGACGGCCCTGATTGGCGTGATGATCGCGCATAAAAGCCGTCGTTCCGCCACGGGCCTGACGCGCACGCAGCTCGACTGGCAGGTGCGGATGTTCTGGTACGGTTTGCTCGCCCTGACTGTGATCGGGACGATCCATTTCATGGTCGCGGGGCTGGGGGCCATCACAGGCGGTCTTGGTCTGGTGTTCATGGTGGTGCCGTGGGGGTTGACCCTCGCCTGGGGCATTCTGACGGCTTGGGCGATTGCCCGTGGTGTGCACGCCGCCCTGCTGAACCGCCCTGTCGCAGGCTGCTGAAGTCCGAAAGGTCCTGACCATGAACCGCTTTGCGCTTTCCCTCCCTGTCCTCGCACTTGGCACCGCACTGGCCTTTCCGGTCTGCGCCGCGCCCCTGAGCCAGTCCTCGACTTCGGACGACATTTCCCTGTCTGCCCTGCCAGAGGGCGGAAAAATTTCCAGCATCAGCGGAGATGTCAGCATCGGGACGTCAGATGGCGCACTGTCCGTGAGGACCGTCAGCGGCGACATCCATATCAGGCAGTCCAGAGGGCCGCTCGACGTTCATACGGTCAACGGTACGCTGGATGTGGACCATGCGACGACTGCCGTCGAAATTCGCAGCGCCAGCGGCGATGTCACGCTCGATCACTCTGACGGCGCGACTTCGATCCGTACCATGAACGGTGACAGCACGCTCAACCATGCCACCCGTGATGTCATGCTCCGCAGCGTCAGTGGGGATACGACCCTCACGCTTGATGCCGCGCCGCAGATGCGCACGATTGATATCGGCACGGTTAGCGGCGACATGACGCTCAACCTGCCTCATGGCTTTGGCGGGACCTTTGACATCCACCTGAGACAGCGCCGCTCGGACAAGACGCTGCCGCTTGAGCAGTCGCTCGGTTTGACGGTGCAGACAGGGAACTGGGAAAAGGAATCCGGCGGGTCAGAAGAAGTCCGTACGATCACGGCCACCGGCAAGGTCGGGGATGGCCGCGATCACGTCATTATCCACAGCGTACTCGGAACCCTCAAGCTCGTTCAGGACTGAGCCGCGCCCTCGCAGCCCATCCGTCGCAGCGTCTCCGCCATGAAATCCGGCGGTGACGCCTCCGCGACGAGTGTGTCGGACGGCAGGTTCAGTTCCAGACTACGGGCAAGAAGATGCAGCCCCGGTAAAGAAGATCCTGCGCGAGGACCGTAAACCGCATCGCCAAGGATCGGCGTTCCCAGTTCCGCGCAATGGATACGCGCCTGATGGGTCCGCCCCGTCAGCAGCTCCAGCTCCACCCAGCACAGATTTTTGCCACGTCCCAGCACACGCCAACGCGTCCGGGCCTCATCGCCCTTCGCGTCCACAACCATGCGCCAGCCCGAGGGACCGGACTTCCGCAGAAGCGGCGCGTCGATCTCGCCGCTGTCCTGCGTCAGATTTCCTACCACAACCGCCCAGTAGAGCTTGCGAACCTGCCGTTGCTGAAACGCCGCCTGCGCCTCGATCAGCGCTGTCTTGCGTCGTGCAACCAGCAGGCAGCCGGACGTGTCCGTATCCAGCCGGTGCGCCAGCCACGGTCCTCCACGCGGATGTGGGAGCAGCCGCGTTTCAACGGAATCCTGCGTGGAGGGGCCGGGGTGGACGGCCAGACCGGTGGGTTTGTCCAGAATCAGGAAGCGCGGGGTTTCCAGCAGGATGGGAAGGTCCGCTCCCGGATGAAACGGGGTGCGTGGGCCTTCCGGAGCGTTGGGGGCGGTCTGTTCCGGCAGACGGCGGGGTTTGTGTGAGTTGCGCGCGGCTTTTGCGCGTCGGATCCGGTCTTTCCGGTCAGTCTTCATGGTCTTCCTTGCGGCGGACAAGGATTTCGCGTTTGCCCACATGGTTTGCGGCACCGATGATGCCTTCCTTTTCCATCTGGTCGATCAGCTTGGCCGCGCGGTTATATCCGATGGAGAGGTGGCGCTGGATGAAGCTTGTGGACGCGCGGCCTTCGCGCATGACGATGTCCACGGCCTGGTCGAAGAGGGTGCCTTCACCGTCACCGCCCGAGCCGGTTCCTGCCGTCAGGCCGCCCGCGCTGTCGTCGTCCTGTCCCGAGACCACGTCGTCGTTGTAGATCGGGTCGCCCTTGGAGCGCAGATCGGCCACGACGGCTTCGACTTCATCATCGGCCACGAATGGGCCGTGGACACGCGTGATGCGGCCGCCGCCCTGCATGAACAGCATGTCACCTTGGCCCAGAAGCTGTTCGGCGCCCTGTTCCTGAAGGATCGTGCGGCTGTCGAACTTGCTGATGACCTGAAAGGAAATGCGGGTCGGGAAGTTCGCCTTGATGGTGCCGGTGATGACGTCAACGGACGGGCGCTGCGTCGCCATGATGACATGGATGCCGGCGGCGCGGGCCTTCTGGGCCAGACGCTGCACGGCCGTTTCGATTTCCTTGCCCGCGACCATCATGAGGTCGGCCATTTCGTCGATGACGACGACGATATAGGGCAGGTTTTCCGTGGCGACCTGCTGTTCGTCGAACACCGGGCGGCCCGTTTCGGGGTCAAAGCCGGTCTGGACGCGCTTGGTGACCATCTCGCCCGAAGAGCGGAGCTGGTTCACGCGCTCGTTGTAGCCGTTGATGTTGCGGACCTGAAGCTGCGCCATCAGACGATAGCGGCGGTCCATTTCCTGCACGGTCCATTTGAGCGCGCTGACGGCCTTGGTCGGTTCCGTCACGACCGGGGTCAGGAGATGCGGGATGCCGTCATAGATCGACAGTTCGAGGATTTTGGGGTCGATCATGATCAGGCGGCACTCTTCCGGGCTGAGCCGGTAGAGAAGCGACAGGATCATGGCATTCACGCCGACCGACTTACCCGAACCCGTCGTACCCGCGACGAGCAGATGCGGCATTTTCGCAAGGTCGGTATAGACGGGAACGCCGGCGATGTCCTTGCCGAGCGCGATCTGCAGGCGGCCGTTTCCGTTCTGCCATTCCGGCGTGCGGAGCAGTTCGGAGAAATAGACCGTCTCGCGCTTGGCGTTGGGCACCTCGATGCCGATGACGTTGCGTCCCGGCACGGTGGCGATACGCACGCTCAGAACCGAAAGCGAGCGTGCCACGTCATCGGCGAGCCCGATCACGCGGGACGAGCGGATGCCTGGTGCGGGTTCGAGTTCGTATAGCGTGACGACCGGACCGGCATGGATATCGCCGATCGTGCCCTGCACGCCGTAATCGGCCAGAACGCTCTCCAGCAGGCGGGCGTTGGATTGCAGCGTTTCCTGCGAAGGGCCCGTCACGGCATGCGGCGGGGGCGGGTTCAGCAGGGCGAGCGGGGGCAGTTCCCAGCCCGTCGCCACGGCATTGCGCGGCGCGGCGGGGCGGGGGGCAACAGGTTCGGGCGGACGTTCCGGACGGCGCATTCCGAACAGGCCGCGCTTTTGCGGCTCGGGTTCGGGGGGCGTGTCGATGCTGCTCTGGGGCAGTTCCTCGTCCATTTCGTCGTCGATCTGACGGCGCACGGCTGGCAGCGGCGTGTCGCGCTGGCGGGCGATCTGGGCCAGACGTTCGGCATAGGGATTGGACGGCGCGTCTTCTTCTTCCGCAGGCGTGATCTGGCGGGCGCGGGCGGCTGCGGCTTCCGTCCGGCTGACCAGGCGCGTCTCCGCGGCGGGCTGGCTGTAGGGATCGTCCTGCGTGTCCATGGGGGGCTGCATCCAGCCGGTGTTCTGCGGCACGAATGGCGCCGGACGCGACTGCGGATCGCTTTTGCCGAAGCTGCGGCGCAGGAAGGACAGGGGCGCTGCATCCGCGGCGGGAGCGCCACCGGTGGGGCTTGGCTGGAATTCGTACAGGCGCGGGTCGGGCGCGGGGCGATCGGATGTCTGCGGGCCGTTCATGCGTTTTGCGATTGCAAAAGGCTGGCGGCCCAGAACCATGGCCGTCTTGCCCAGAGCGCGCCATTCGCGGGCTTCGAGACCCATTGCCAGCGGCAGAAGCAGGCCCATCAGCAGCAGGACGAGAAGAACGGCAATCGCATTTCCGGCGGCCCCGGCTTCGGCATGGGCGGCATCAAGCAGGCGGTGGGCAAAGGAGACGCCCATTTCCCCGCCCAGACCGCTGGCGGTTGGCCAGCCGACCTGGAGGCCGGGGATGAGAAGCTGGAGCGTGCCGATGAAGGTCGCGGCGGCGGGGAGCAGGGCGAGGGCGGCCACGATCCGCAGGATCGGAAGGCTCATGCCGTGATGGCGGACCATGCGCCAGGCCCAGGCCAGCAGGATGACGATCGGCATGCCGCTGCCGAGGCCGAGCCACTGGATCAGACCATCCGAAATGGTCGCGCCCGTGCGCCCCAGAAGATTCGTCGGCTGCGTTCCTGTCGAGGTGTTGAAGGACGGATCGTGCGGATTGAAGCTCCACAGCGCGATCCCGACCGCTACGGCGAAGATCAGCAGGACCAGCCCGAGAAGCTCCATGCAGCGGGCGCGCAGGGCGCTACGCAGTTTTGGTGTCATGTGCCGGTCATGCGCGTCGCGGACGATGTTGCGCACTGTACTGGTCGATCGGCTGAACGCGGCCAAGTCTCGTCACCCCGTCGGTTTTCTGGATTGCGGCTTGTAAAATTCACTCTGAACTATAGCCGACAGGGTACTGAATACAGAGGGAAAATTAAGGAAAAGTGGAGGAATGCTTCCAGATCGTCACCTTTGCCGCGCCAAAACGGCGTTCACAGAGGATTTCTGGCGTGAGTGTGGGCATAAAGTGTTCGGAAGGTGGCATGATGGGCGTAAATTCTTCCGTGGCGCCCGTTTCGGCCACGATCAGCGCGCCCTGCGCCAGCCAGCCGTTCCGCGCGAGCGCCCGCAGACCCGATTCGACAAGTCCCTTGCCATAGGGCGGGTCCAGAAAAACCAGCGTGTAGGGTTCCTGCGCCTTGGGCGGATGCGTGACGCTGCAACTCAGCACGCGGGAACGGTCCCGGGCTTTGCAGATGTCCAGATTGATCCGCAGGGCCGCGAGTGCGCTGCGGTCGCGTTCGATGAACGCGGCTTTTTCCGCGCCGCGGGAGAGGGCTTCGAGCCCCAGTGCGCCGGTTCCGGCGTAGCAGTCCAGCACGAGGGCCTTCTCCAGCTCCTCCTGCCCGTACCAAGGCGCATGGGCGAGCATGTCGAAAATCGCCTGCCGCGTGCGGTCCGATGTGGGGCGTGTGCTGGTTCCCGACGGGGCGGTCAGGGCGCGGCCCTTGTTGTCTCCTCCAACGATCCGCATGGATCAGCGCGTCCGCTGACGCTTTGGGGCGGGGAGGTCCGGCATCTGCTCGCGCAGGGTCTTGCCGGGGACCTCTTCCAGTTCGCGCGCCTTGAGCGAGCCGAGCTGGAACGGGCCGTAGGACAGGCGGATCAGGCGGCTGACATGCAGGTTCAGGCCTTCCATGACGCGGCGGATTTCGCGGTTCTTGCCTTCGCGCAGACTGACCGTGAGCCAGGCGTTGTCGCCTTTTTTCGAGTCCAGCGCCGCTTCGATGGAGCCGTAGCGGACGCCGTCATACTCGAAACCGTTGACCAGCGAGGCCAGACGCTTTTCGTCCACGACGCCGAACACGCGCACGCGGTAGCGGCGGACCCAGGCATTGCCCGGAAGTTCGAGGCGGCGGGCCAGTTCGCCGTCATTGGTCAGCAGCAGCAGACCTTCGGAATTGATGTCGAGGCGCCCGACACTGATGACGCGCGGCAGGCCTTCGGGCAGCGTGTCGAACACGGTTTTGCGGCCTTCCGGGTCCTTGTGGGTCGTCATCAGGCCGTCGGGCTTGTGATACCGCCACAGGCGCGTGCGCTCGGGGGAGTCCACGGGTTTGCCGTCCACCAGCATGATGTCGCCCGGCTGCACGAAAGTCGCCGGATGCGTGACGATCTGCCCGCCCAGCTTGATGCGTCCGTCTTCGATCATGCGCTCGATATCACGGCGGCTCGCCACGCCGGCGCGGGCCAGCGCCTTGGCGATGCGTTCACCTTTCGGGGCGGCCGTTTCCGGTTCGGAGCCGGTGCTCTCGTGCATCTCGGTCTCGGGCATCTCGGGGGCGGTGTTTTCGGTGTTGTCGTCGGTCATCGTGCAGTCTCCACAAGCGCCGCATACAGGCGACGGTCGCCGGGGTCGAGGGAGAATTCGGGGTGCCACTGTACGCCAAGGGCGAAACCGGGGCCATCAAGCTCGATCGCCTCGATGGTACCATCCGGCGCATAAGCGCAGATTTTGGCCCGTCCGGGGTCGCGCACGGCCTGATGATGTGAGGAGTTCACGCTCATGCGGTCCGCCCCCACGATCTGCGCGAGTTTCGTGCCGGGGACGATCTCGACGGCATGGCCGGGTTCGTGGCGGGGGTTGGGCTGTTCGTGTTGCAGGCTTTCGGGCAGGTGCTGGATCAGCGTGCCGCCGGCCTGTACGGCCAGAAGCTGCATGCCGCCGCAGATGCCCAGAACCGGCTTGCCCTGTGCCAGTGCGGCCCGCAGCAGGGCCAGTTCGGCGGCGGTGCGGGATGGGCGGGGGCTGGTCAGCGGATGGGGTGTTTCACCATACAGCGCGGGATCGACGTCGAAGGCACCGCCTGTGACGATCAGTGCGTCCAGCCGCGCCATCAGGGCTTCGGCGTCGCAGCCGTAACCCAGACAGACCGGAATCCCACCCGCATCGCTGACGGCTGTCAGGTAGTTTTCCCGCAGGGCGTGGAAGGGGTAACGCGAGAACTGCCCTAGGCCGCCGGGTTCATGATCCAGCGTCAGACCGATCAGCGGCGCGCGATGCGAAGGGGATGGACGGGGGAGGGTCATGCGCCGCATCATCGCATCATGATTCAGGATCAGACAAGGATTCAGACGGATATCGGCCCGGCGATGCAGACCGCGTTGCAGGCTGCGCGGGAGGCGTCGTCGGCCGGGGAAGTGCCGGTGGGTGCGGTTGTGCTGGCACCTGACGGACGTGTTCTGGCGGTGGCGCGCAATCATGTGGAGGGCGCGCATGATGCATCTGCCCATGCCGAGCTTCTGGCGATGCGCGAGGCGGCCGCGTGTCTGCAAAATCCGCGTCTGACGGATTGCACGCTGGTTGTGACGCTGGAGCCCTGTCCGATGTGTGCGGCGGCGATCGTGCATTTCCGGATCGGGCGTGTCGTGTTCGGGGCCTATGATCCCAAGGGCGGGGGCGTGGAGCATGGGCCGCGCATTTTCGAGCGTCCGTCCTGTCTGCACCGCCCCGAGGTCATCGGCGGCGTGTGTGAACGCGAGGCGTCCGGGCTTCTGAAAGACTTCTTTCGCAAACTCCGCAAACCCATCGCAGAATGACGCTGCGGAAGGCTGAATTCACAGTCCGTCACGAACTTACGGATGTTTCACCCTGCGGCCAGCTTGTGGAACGGGAACGGGGTTCATAGTTCAACGCTATAAGCCACGATGTTTTTGCAACAAGTCGGGATTGATATGACCACACGCTTTCGCACGTCCCTGTCCGCTCTCGCTGCAACCACCATGCTGGTCGCGGCCCCGTTCGCTTTCGCGGACACGGCACCCGCAGCCGTCGCACCCAGTGGCGCCATCAAGCCCCAGACGGGCGTTCAGGCGCTCCCCAATTTCGTCACGCTCGTCAAGCAGGTGAAGCCGGCTGTCGTATCCATCACGTCCCACATCAAGGCGGACGTGGCGGAAGAAGAGGAAAACGGTCCGGGCGGCGGTGGCGGTGGCATGGGCCAGGGTTCGCCGTTCCCGTTTCCCTTCCCGTTCCAGATGATGCCGCAGCAGCAGCAGCCCAACCGCACGGTCGAGGCGCGCGGTTCGGGGTTCATCATCTCGTCTGACGGCTATGTCGTGACGAACAACCACGTTGTGAACGGCGCGACCAAGGTGACGGTCACGCTCGATGACGGCACGACGCTGCCGGCCAAGATCATCGGGCGTGACCCGAAGACGGACGTTGCCCTTCTGCGCGTCAAGCCGACCGGCAAGCTGCCGTTCATCGAGCTGGGGGATTCCGACGAGGTCCAGCCGGGCGAATGGGTCATTGCCGTGGGCAATCCCTATGGTCTGGGGGGTACGGTGACAGCGGGTATCGTCTCGGCACTGGGGCGTGACCTGCATTCGGGCGCCTATAACGACTTCATCCAGGTCGATGCGCCGATCAATCATGGCAACTCCGGTGGTCCGCTGTTCACGCAGGACGGCAAGGTCGTGGGCATCAATTCCATGATCATCTCGCCCAATGGGGGCGGTTCGATCGGTATTGGTTTCGCCATCCCGTCCGACACTGTCAGATCCGTCGTGAGCCAGCTTGAAAAGACCGGTCATGTCACGCGCGGCTATCTCGGCATCGAGGGGCAGGACATCTCGCCCACGATGGCGCAGGCGCTGAACCTCCAGTCCCCCGAGCCGGGTGCCCCGCCGCGCGGAACTCTGGTGGCGTCCGTCTCCAAGGGCAGCCCCGCCGAGAAGGCCGGCATCAAGAGCGGCGATGTCGTCACCACGCTGAATGGCAAACCGATCAAGAACGGCCATGATCTGGCGGTGAAGGTTGTGTCCATCGCGCCGGGTACCGTCGCGACGCTGGGCCTGCTGCGTGACAGCAAGCCGATGACGGTGAACTTCACGGTCGGTAACCTGTCCGCGCAGGATCATGCTTCCGGCGATGCCGCCGACAGCGCACAGGCAGGTGCGGGCAAGCTGGGCGTGTCGCTGGCCTCCCTGACGCCGCGCGCGCGTCAGGAACTGGGTCTGGATGACAGTGTGCAGGGTGCGGTCGTGGCTGATGTGGTGCAGGGCTCGCCTGCCGATCAGGCCGGGATCCGTCCGGGTGATATTGTCGTGGCGGTTGGCAATCACGTCACGCCGTCGCCCAAGGCTGTCGTGGCGCAGGTGCATGATGCTCTGGGTCGCAAGCAGCCGCCGCTTCTGCGGATCCTGCGTGACGGGCAGCAGCTTTTCGTGGCCGTCTCCCCGACCGGTTCGGATGACGACAGCTCCGACGACGCCCAGTAAGAGGCACGCCAAAACCAGAAAAGGCGGGAAGGGTCAGACCTTCCCGCCTTTTTTATGTTTGTTTTCGTATCGGATCCGAAATACTGTCGGGCTTTCACCCGTTCGGGACCGTGTTGTCGTGCACCTGATTACTGTCATGAAGTTCGTCAGTGGAGCGCTGGCTTTGCTGGCGCTGACGTTTCTCCCAACGATCATTGCCCTCTGTACCCGCAAGGTTCATTGGCGCGAGGCGTTTGTGGTCAATCTGGCGTTTGCCTTCACGTTTGCAGGCTGGTTTGCCGCCATTGCATGGGCCGCGACTGGAGACGATGCGAAGATCAAAACCCGTTTCAGAGGGCTTTCAACTCGCAAAAAGGTCCTGCTCGTTCTGGAGCTGGTCTTTGTGGAAATGGCGGTGACGGGGTATGCCGTGTTCCATCATTCTTCCCACGCCACACATCTTCTGCACTGATGCGGGGTCAGCGCTCCGCCTTGCCGATCCGGTCGTAAAAGAACCAGACGCCCAGCATCTGCGACAGCAGGATCGTCGCATTGCACGCCGCCGTCGACAGGCAGGCTCCTGCGAGACCAAAATGCCGCGTCAGAACATAGAGCGCCGGGAAATAGATCGCCATGACGGCGGTGCGGTTCTTCATGAGGAACTTCACATGCCCCACGACGATCAGCAGCGGCTCAAGCGGGATGACCAGCAGGCTGAACACCGCCGCCAGCAGCATGATGGAAATATAGAGCGACGTGTGATGCACATGGACATGCAGCAGGAAGCGGAAGATCGTCGATCCGAAGAAGGCGGACAGCAGCAGAAGGACGATTGAAAGGCCGCCCAGAACGCCGAACATTTTCCAGGTTACGCGCTTGAGGCCGCGCCAGTCCTGCCGGTCCCGCATCCGGACCAGTTCGGGATAGAGGACAGGGGAGATGAGCTGCGCCGGGGTGACGATCCCGTCCGCGATCTGGCGGCAGACGCGGAAAACGGCCGCTTCCGCCGGGCCGAGGCCCGTTCCGACAACCAGCGTTGCCACATGGCCCGAGATGTTGCCCAGCGTCTGGTTGATGCTGGCCGCGCGTGTGAACTGCCACATGCCCGGGATCTGCCAGCGCCAGTGCCGGAACGCCCGGAAATACCGGAAGCGGAATTTCCGGTGCAGGATGTCCAGCGCATAATAAATGTAAAAGCCGTAGTCGATGACAATCGTCATGGCCCAGACGAACAGGAAATATCCGAGCTTCAGATGCAGGACATAGCCCAGCAGCACGCCGAAAGTCTTGGCGATGGCGGCGCAGCTGTCGATGATCGGGACGAGATGGAATTTCCCTGCCATCCGCAGGATTCCGTTCGCCCAGCCTGAATACATCAGCGGGCTGACGCAGACATACAGATCCGCCAGAAATCGTACATGCGCGGACCAGTTTGCGGTGTGTCCATAGATCTGCACGCCCACGAGGCCGAAAGCGATGGCGAAGGCCGCCGAAAGCGTGTCGAGACGGATGCAGAAATGGACGACCCGGTGCAGGAGATCAGTGTCATTGCTGCTGAAGCTGTCGCTGCCGAAGCGGATCAGCGTCTGCCAGGACTGCATCCGCGACAGGACGGAGCCGGTCGAGGCCAGGGAATGGATCAGGATCAGCAGTCCGAAATCGGACAGTCCAAGCGCCCGGACGGCCACGGCGATATAGATGAAACTGCACAGCGCATTGGCGATGCGACCGAGGGTGAGAACACTGACATTTTTGAAAATGGATTTGAAAACGGAGCGTTCGCCGGACATGCGGGCCTTACTGACCACAAAGCCGCCAGAGTGTCTATGCCAGTAACGAATTGTAGCATTTTGAGAAGGTTTCTTGACACGAAAAGGTCAGGGATTATGAAGAAAATGTTACGTATTTCGGTGTCAGGATTTCTGCGGACGGGATCTTGCGGCGACCCGTCTTCTCCTGAAGGCCCCATCCCGAAAAGCGCAGGTTTCCGGCCTGTTTTTCAGGCAGGACGCATCTGATCAATCATGAAAATCGCCTTCATTTATATTGCCGAGCCCTACCAGTGCTATCATACGGCGTCCGTCGCCAGCGCACTGGCGGCGATCCCCGGTCATGAGGTGGTGGAATATTACAGCTTTCCCGAGACGGTGAAGCATCTCGCCCGCATCCGCCGTGCGCTGGATGTGCCTGACCTGCCGCTGAAGGCTTTTCCGAAATCGCTGAAAGCCCGTCTTCTGAAGCGCGCAAGACGCCTCGATCAGGAGCGTCTGGTGGTGCTGCGGGAGAATATTGCCGAGCTGAACCAGTATGATGCGGTGGTGGCGACGGAATATACGGCCGGTGTGCTCAGGGAGATGGGGCTTTGCGGCCCGAAGCTCATTCTGCTGATGCATGGTGCCGGGGACCGCTACGTCAATGACGAACATCTGGTGCGGGATTTTGACCTGACGCTCGTTCCCGGCCCCAAGGTCGAGAGCTATTTTCAGGACAAGGGCCTTCTGAAGCAGGAAACCACGCGGGTTGTGGGCTATCCGAAATTCGATGTGTTCGAGGCCGTGCAGCGCGAAAAGACGATCGCGTTCGGCAATGGTCGCCCGTTTGCGCTGTATAACCCGCATTACCAGCGCAAACTGACCTCCGCATCAGGCTGGATGATGCCGCTGATCCGGGGGTTCAAGGCCCAGAGCGAGACCGGGGAGAGCGATTACAATCTGGTTGTGGCGCCGCATATCAAGACCTTTCACAAAGGGTTTGGTATTCGCGAGCGTCAGCTCAAGCGGCAGCGTAGCCCCCAAGTGATGGTCGATACCGGGTCTTCCGCCATGCTGGACATGACCTACACGTCTCAGGCCGCGCTCTATATCGGCGATGTCAGCAGTCAGGTTTACGAGTTCCTCGGCATTCCGCGTCCCTGCGTTTTCCTCAATCCGCGCAAACTGCCCTGGCGGGATGATCCGTACTTCCTGCACTGGACGCTGGGCGAGGTGGTGGAGGATCTGGACGATCTGATGCCTGCCATTGCCCGCGCGCGGGAGCGTCATGCGGCGTATCGTCCGGCGCAGGAAAGTCTGTTTCAGGAAACCTTTGGCACCCCGCTTCTGGGGGGATCGCAACGCGCTGCGGACGCCATTGCGGAGTTCATGGCCGCAGCGTGAGGCTTTTCAGCATTCGGGGAAATTGACGGCCAGACCGCCGAGCGACGTTTCCTTGTAGCGGTGGTTCATGTCGCGCCCCGTCTCGGCCATCGTGCGGATGACCTGATCGAGCGAGACGTGATGTGCGCCGTCGCCGTGCATGGCGAGGGAGGCCGCATTGATGGCCTTGATCGCGCCGAACGCATTGCGCTCGATGCACGGAATCTGCACCAGCCCGGCCACCGGGTCGCAGGTCATGCCAAGGTGATGTTCCATGCCGATTTCTGCGGCATTTTCCACCTGAAGTGGTGTGGCGCCCAGAGCCGCCGCCAGCCCTGCCGCCGCCATTGAGGATGCAACGCCAACCTCGCCCTGACAGCCGACTTCCGCGCCTGAAATCGACGCGTTCAGTTTGAACAGTCCGCCGATGGCCGCGGCCGTCAGCAGAAACCGGCGCTGTCCGTCGAGCGAGTATTCGGGGCAGAACTCCCTGTAATAGCGCAGCACGGCCGGGATCACGCCCGAGGCGCCATTGGTGGGGGCTGTGACGACGCGCCCTCCGGCAGCATTTTCCTCGTTCACCGCAATGGCGAACAGGCTGATCCAGTCCATGATGCCGTGCGCGGAGGGCTGGTTGCTGCGGCTCTGGTCCTTGAGCCGTTCGTAGAGTGCGGCGGCCCGTCGGCGGACGTTCAGCCGTCCCGGCAGCGTGCCGGAGCGGTGCAGCCCGGCGTCCACGCAGTCCATCATCACGGAGACGATCCGGTCCAGATAGGCTTCGACCTCGGCGCGGGGTCGCAGCACGCTTTCGTTCGCCAGAACGATGCCTGCGATATCGAGCCCCGTGTTTTGCGTGCGCTCCAGAAGCTCCGTGCCGCTGGTGAAGTCATACGGCATGTCGGGCTGGGCGTAGGTCGCGGTTTCGGTGGCCTGTTCCGGTACGATGAAGCCGCCGCCGACCGAACAGAAGCGCGCGCAGGCGAGCAGGGTGTCTGTGGAATCGAATGCTTCGAACTGGAGCGTGTTGGGATGGACCGGCGGGACGGTCTTCGTGTCGAGAACGATGTCCGTGTCCGGGTTGAACGGCGTGGGGTGGCCGTTGAGCGGGATCAGATGCGCCTGCGTCACGGACTGCACAATGCCGTCTGCGAGCGCCGGGTCCATCGTGTCGGGCTTTTCTCCCGCCAGACCCAGAATGACCGCGCGGTCCGTGGCATGGCCCCGGGCTGTCCAGGCGAGCGAGCCATAGAGCGTCACGCGCAGTCGCGCCACGTCCGGCGTGTCGTTCAGGCTCTCGGCAAAGCGGGTGGCCGCGCGCATGGGGCCGACGGTATGGGACGAGGACGGCCCGATGCCGATCTTGAACAGGTCGAACAGGCTGATCATTCAGGCAGCGATTTCAGCCAGCAGCGCATCGACGTCTTCGATGCGTGTGTGAAAACTTGGCACGAGGCGGATGAGCGTGCCCGAGACGCCTTCCGGCGTGGGCCAGCGATAAAATCCGTATCCCGCCGCCTCAAGCTCCTCGACCAGCCGGTCCGGCAGGATGACGAACACTTCGTTGCCCTGCGTCTCGAACGGAAGCTGTGCACCCGCGTGACGGCGCAGACCTTCGACGATGCGCTGGGCCATGGCGTTGGCATGGGCGCTGTTTTTCAGCCACAGCCCGTCTTCCAGCAGCGCCAGAAGCTGCGCGCTCAGGAAGCGGGCCTTGGACCACAGATGCCCGCTGCGTTTGATGCGACGCTCGAAATCCTTCAGGACCGGGCGCGTGCGGTCATTGACAAAGAACACGACCGCTTCTGCTGCCATGGCCCCGCATTTCGTACCGCCGAACGACAGGACATCCACCCCGGCTTTCCATGTCGCCTCTGCTGGCGTGCAGCCCAGATGGGCAATGGCATTGCTCAGTCGCGAGCCGTCCAGATGGACGGGGATGTCGTGGTCATGGGCGATGGCACAGAGATCCGCGAGGTCTTTCAGCGCATAGACCGTGCCCCATTCCGTGGCCTGCGTCAGCGACAGGGCGTGGATGGGGGGTTTGAGAATTCCGCCCTGCGCATTGACCCGCAGGCCCGTGCGCAGGGCTTCGGCGTCCATGCGGCCGTCGGCGGAGGGGAGCGTGACGAGTTTGGCGCCATGCATGAAGAATTCGGGGGCGCCGCCCTCGTCGTTGCTGATATGCGCGCTCTGGTCACACAGAACCGCGCCGTAGGGTGCTACCAGCGAGGACAGCGCCAGACTGTTGGCCGCCGTTCCCGTCACGACCGGGAAGACCGCGACGTCCGTTTCAAAAACCGCGCCGAACCGGGCATTCAGGGACCGGCTCAGCGCATCGTCGCCATAAGAGCCGACATTGCCCGCATTGGCGCGCATCATGGCGTCCATAACGGCGGGACATGCGGGAGAAACATTGTCACTGGCGAAGTTCTTGCGTATTTCGTCGGTCACGAGACCATCCTCAGTTCCTGCAGCCGTTACGGCCTGTTTGCCAGCGTAACTGAAACGACCGCCTGTTGTCATCCGGAGAGCCCATGAGCACGTTGTCCCCCGAGAAGCAGTCCGAACTGGCCTCCAGGATCATCGACGGCAAGGCCATCGCCCGTGCCCTGACCGATCAGGTCGGGCGTGAAGTGGCGAAGTTCGTCGAGCAGGGCAATACGATCCCCGGCCTCGCCGTGGTGCTGGTGGGCAACGATCCGGCGTCGGAAGTCTATGTGAAGAACAAGGCGATCCAGACCCATCGCGTGGGGATGCGTTCCTTCATGCACATGCTTCCGCAGAGCACGGCGCAGGACGAACTGCTGGACCTGATTGCGCAGCTCAACACCAATCCGAAGATTCACGGCATTCTCGTCCAGCTTCCCCTGCCGGCACAGATCGACCCGGTTGTGGTGACGAACGCCATTGCGCCGCACAAGGACGTGGACGGTCTGGGCGAAGTCAATGCGGGCCGTCTGTCACTCGGGATTGACGGGATCGTGCCCTGCACGCCGCTGGGCTGTCTGATGCTGCTTCAGTCCGTCCACAAGGACATGACCGGCAAGCATGCTGTGGTGATCGGCGCGTCCAATCTCGTCGGTAAGCCGATGGCGCAGCTTCTGCTCAAGGAGAACTGCACGGTCACGGTTGCGCATATCCATACGCGCAACACGAAAGAGCTGGCGCGCGAGGCGGACATTCTGGTCGTTGCGACCGGCAAGAGTGGTCTGGTTCGCGGGGACTGGATCAAGCCGGGGGCGACCGTGATTGACGTTGGCATCACCCGCGTTGCAGCGGAAAACGGCAAGACGCGCCTGGTTGGGGACGTGGTGTTTGACGAAGCGCTTCCGGTTGCCGGGCACATCACGCCGGTTCCGGGTGGCGTTGGGCCGATGACGATTGCCTGCCTGCTGCACAATACGCTTCAGGCCGCCCGCGCTACATCCTCCGCAACCTCTGCGGATGCCTCCTCATGACGCGCGTTTCTGTTGAACTGGTTCCGCGCACGCCCGAATCCCTGATGGCGGATGTGCAGACCGTGCGGGATATCCTGCCGCAGGTCAGCACGCTGAACGTCCCGGACCTGATACGCTTTGACCTGCGCAGCCATGACGCCGCATCGCTGATTGTGAAACAGACGCCGTTTGAGGTGATCGCGCATGTCCGTGCGACCGATATCGCCCCGAATGCGCCGCTGCCGGGTGTGGACCGGCCGGAGCTGACCTCCATTCTGGTCGTCGCCGGAGATCCGCCGCCAGCCGGCAGCGACCGGGTGGTCTATCCCAACACGTCCGCGCAGATCATCGAACGTTACCGCCGCGAGGCCCCGCATCTGAAGGTTTATGCGGTGTTCGATCCCTATCGCCGCGCGCCGTATCAGGAGCTCGAGGAGATCGCCCGCAAACGCGATGCCGGGGCCTGTGGCTTTTTTACCCAGCCGCTTTTCGACATTCCGATGCTCGAATACTGCATGGACTGGCTGCGGGACGACACGGTGTTCTGGGGTATCTCCCCCGTTCTGGGCGACAAGTCGCGCCGGTACTGGGAGCGCATGAACCATGTGATCTTCCCGCGCGATTACGACGGGACGCTCGACGGCAACATCGCTTTTGCGCGCCGGATGCTGGCTGTCGTGACCGCAAAAAACGACAATGCCTATCTGATGCCGCTGAAAGTTGATCTGGCATCCTATCTGGGAGCGCTTGGCGACATTATAACGGGGTAACATCGAACTTACCCAACGGAGGGCCTGCCCCGGATGTCTGTGCGCCTTTTTCTGCTTCCCCTGCTGGGAGGTGTACTCGCTCCCGCCGCCCTGTTGCCTGCGACCACTTTTGCGAAAACTCTCGCTGACCCGGCCACCGTCTTCGCACCCCTGACCCTTCCCGACGCTCCGAACGTCTACCGCTCGGGGTCCGGGCTTCCGGGCCCGCAATACTGGCAGAACCGCACGGATTACGTGATCCATTCGCGGATCGACACTCAGGCGCATGTCCTGCATGGGTCCGAAACCGTGACCTACAGCAACAACAGCCCCGAGGCGCTGGACGTTCTGTGGCTCCAGCTCGACCAGAACATCTATCGCGCCGATACACGGGGTGAGGTTGGCGCGATTCCGGGTAGTCACATGATGACGGGCAACCACACCGACGGCATGGTGATCGAGCATGTCTCGGTCGTGCAGGGTGGTCGGGACGTGGATGTGACGCCGCTGATTTCCGATACGCGGATGCAGCTCACGCTTCCCCGTACGATTGACCCGCATGGCGTGGCGTTCGTGAAGATCGACTGGCACTACACGCTGCCGGGCCCCTGGGGTGGTCGTACTGCTGTCACGCCGACCCGCGAAGGCGATATTTATGAAGTGGCGCAGTGGTATCCGCGTCTGAGCGTTTATGATGACCGTCGTGGCTGGAACACGCTGCCTTATCTGGGGCAGGAGTTCTTTCTGGAATATGGCAGCTTCGACTATAGCGTGACGGTGCCGTGGAACTACACGCTGGTAGGCTCCGGCGCGCTTCTCAATCCTGAACAGGTTCTCACCTCCGTTGAGCGGAACCGCCTTGCGCAGGCCGCGCAGAGCGACACGCGTGTTATGATCCGCACGCTCGATGACATCACCGATCCGAAAAGCCATCTGAAGCAGAGCGGCGAAGTCACCTGGCATTATGGGATGCGCAACACGCGCGACGTGGCGTTTGCCGCTTCACCGGCATTCGTTTGGGATGCCGCGCGTATCAATCTGCCGCCGGTTGTGCCCTGGACGAACTATCATGCCGTGCCGAGGCTTGCGATGTCGGTCTATCCGCGTGAGGGGATCGGGCCGCATGGCTGGGACCGCTCGACAGATTACGTCAAACACGCCATCGAATATTTCTCGTCGCAGTGGTTTGAATACCCTTGGCCGAACGCCATCAATCTGGGTGGTCATGGCGCGGGCATGGAATATCCCGGCATTGTTTTTGACGGCATGAGCGACCGGGACCCGGAACTGTTCTGGATCACGACGCATGAACTGGGTCATGGCTGGTTCCCGATGATTGTGGGGACGGATGAACGCCGCAATGCCTTCATGGATGAGGGCTTCAACACATTCATTGATGTGTATGCATCCGATCACTTCAATAATGGCGAGTTCGCCCCCAAGCGCGATTCTGAATTTGCGCCCAAAACCGGCAACCCCGCGCAGGATATCGTTCCGGTTCTGACTGATCCGGATGCACCGGTGCTCATGACGGCCGCCGATGGCGTGTCGGAGAAATACCGTCATGGCGTGACGTATTTCAAGGGCGCTTATGGATTGAAACTGCTGCGCGAACAGATCCTCGGACCGGTCCGGTTCGACGCGGCATTCCGGCGCTATATTGCGGAATGGGCTTTTAAACACCCGTCTCCGTCAGATTTCTTCCGGCTGATGAGCAGCGAAGCGGGCGAGGACCTGGGCTGGTTCTGGCGCGGCTGGTATTTCACCAATGCCGCTCCGGACTATGCGCTCGGAGACGTCCATCATGACGCCGGAAAGCCTGCGACCGTGCAGGTCCGCAATTACGGGGGGCTCCCACTGCCGGTGGTTTTGCGCGCCGATTATGCGGATGGAAAATCGGAAGAGCTTCGCATCCCGACGGAAGCCTGGCGCCAGAACAGCGACATTGTGGTTTCGCTGCCGGTTCATGACGGCCTCAAGGCCGTGACGCTCGACCCTGATCACGTCATTCCGGATATCGACCGTTCGGATAACCGGCTGGCGATTACTCCCTGATATCGTCACGACCTGCGAGGCACGAAAACGTCTCGCAGGTTTCTGCTTCGGAACTAAAAAAGGCGCCCGGTCGACCGGGCGCCTTTTTTAGTCATGAAAACACTTCGTTGCCGGAAACTCTCAGCCCACCAGTTCCAGAGAGGACTTCGCGGCCGACCCGCCATAGGCCTGAGACGCAGACGGCGTCATGGCATAAGGCGCGGGTTCCGTGGACAGACCTTCGATCATGTCGTTGTTGACATCGACGAGGGGCTGCAGGTCTTTCGGTGCGTTGAAGGCCGCATTGGAATAGCGCATGGACCACGACCCGACCTTGAGAATGTCATCGCGCAGCACGGGCGGTAGGGGGCAATCGACCCGTTCGACGCTCAGGGACAGGATGCTCCACAGCTTCAGGTTGGCTGCCAGCGCCGCGACCTTCTTTTCATGATCTTTCGCCTGCGTCAGCAGCGTATTGACGTGCCGGAACGCCATAACCTCGACTTCCCGGGAGGACAGATAGCTTCCGGACTGTTTCTGGTACTGTGAGGCTGCATAGGTCACGGAGGCAAACTCCTTTCGGGAAAGACTGTTTCGAAAGCCTGTGCAGGAAAGGCATCAGGCTTCTGGAGCAGTCCTGTCGTGGCAGGGGGGATCTGGAGGGGGCCGGATGAACCGTCCCCCTCCAGAAACCTGATCAGCCGCGGAAGAGGCTGAGCAGGGTGGACGACTGCGAATTCGCAATCGACAGCGACTGAACAGCGAGCTGCTGCTTCGTCTGAAGCGAGGTCAGCTTGGCGCTCTCGGCTGCCAGATCGGCATCCGTCAGCGCGCCAACACCCGTCGTCAGGGCGTCGGACAGGCTGGACGTCGTGGTCTGAAGGTTGGAAATCGTCGTGCTGGAATAACCAATCGAAGCCGCAGTGCGCGTCACGCTTGAGATCGCAGACTGCACGACGGCGCTCACAACGGCAGCGCCGGTGACGGCTGTGATAGCCGGCGGTGTTGCATCCTTGTTAAGGGTATTGGCCGTAGTGGCCGCAGTTAAGGCCGCACTCGACGTGTCGAGGTTGTTACCGGCAACCGTCAGGTGGTTGTCAGAATCACGGCTTACGGCAAAGCCCTGATACTGCATGGCCTGTGTGAGCAGGTTGGTCTTGTTGACCATGAGCTGGCTCGGGGAGCCGGTCGTTGTGGCAGTCGCGTTGCCCGTTGCGCCGCTGAGATCAACATCGGAGATTACGGTCTTGGCCGTTGCATTGCCGTTTGCGTCCGTTCCTGTCGTAACGGTGTAGACCGCGTTGCCATTGCCGTCCTTCGAGGCCACGACGCTCTTGCCATTGGCCAGAGAAAACGTCACTGAGCCATCCGAGGCTGTGGTTGATGTGGTTCCAGCTGTGCTGTTTGTCAGCTTGCCGTTGGTATCGAGACTGAAGCCGGTACCGCCCCCTACAGCAGAATTGAGTGCCGTAAGCGCATCGGCCTTCGTGCCGGCTTCATCCATGACGAAGTTGTAGCTCACCAGCGGGTCCGTTGCAGTTCCCATGGCGGCGGTCGCAGCCGTTCCTGTTCCTGTCGATGCAACCGCAGGTACGCTGCTCAGTTGAAGAGACTGGGAGCCGGTGTAATTTGTGCTTCCCAGGGCAATATCCATGCCCGCCGTGTCCATGCTCAGGTTCGTCAGGCCGAGGCCGGCGGAGGTTACGTTGAAGCCGTTCTGCGTGAACGTGGAGCCCTGTGCGTCCATGGCGGTCGACAGGCTCGTATAGGTCGTGCCGTTGCCTGTCTGGCCTGAGAGCAGGTTTACGCCCTGGAACTTCGCGCCCGTAGCGGCGGAGTCGATGGAGGCCAGCGTCTTGGTGATGGCATCGTTCAGGGTCGAGTTGTCGACGCCTGTCGTGTTCGTGCCGATGGTGGTGGCGAGAGACTGAAGGGCGCTCGAAATGCTCGACAGACCCGTCGTTGCTGTGTTCAACACCTGAGCGGAGAACTGGAGGCCCGTGGAGACGCCCGACAGGGTCGAGATCTGGGCGGTCATGTTCTGGGCAATGGAATACAGTGCGGGATTATCGGACGCCGTGTTGACGGACTTGCCGGTAGAGACCGTGTTTTCGGTCTTGTTCAGGTCAGCCGTCGTCTGATTGAGGCTCTGGAGTGCGGCCATTGCCGCAGTGTTCGTATTGATGGACAATGACATTGAATCTGTTCTCCGTCGGTGCAGGTTTGCGACCTCAGGATAGGGGGGAGTGGTTAACGGAAGCTGAATCGGTTTCGTTAAAAAAAGCCCTTCAAAAATAACGGAATACCGGGAAACAAGAGGTTAATTTCACGGTTTCTCTTGCGTTCCATCATCTGGAACGAAATAAGAACACAGCATGAAGAAAACACTCTCCCAGAGACTGGCGATTCTCTCCGATGCGGCGAAATACGATGCCTCCTGCGCGTCGAGCGGCTCGACGCGTCGGGATTCCGCAAAGAGCGGGGGGCTTGGCTCCACCACGGGAAACGGGATCTGTCATTCCTATACGCCGGACGGGCGGTGCGTGTCGCTGCTCAAGATCCTGCTGACCAATTTCTGCGTCTATGACTGTGCCTATTGCATCAACCGGTCGTCCTCGAATGTGGAGCGTGCGCGCTTTACGCCCGAGGAAGTTGTGTGGCTGACGCTGGAGTTTTACCGGCGCAACTGCATCGAGGGGCTGTTCCTGTCTTCGGGCATTATCCGCTCGTCTGACCACACGATGGAGCAGCTTGTGCAGGTGGCGCGGGATCTGCGGCTGAAGCACGGGTTTCGGGGCTATATCCATCTCAAGACCATCCCCGATGCGTCGCCGCGTCTGCTGGAAGAGGCGGGGCGCTATGCGGACCGGTTGTCGATCAATGTGGAAATGCCGACCGTAGCCGGGCTGGAGCAGTATGCGCCGCAGAAAAAGGCGGGGGGTATCCGGCAGGCCATGGGGGAGATGCGGCTGAAGATCGACGCGGGCAAGGACCGCAGCCATACCGGGCGCCGGGCCGAACGGTTTTCGCCGGGGGGGCAGAGCACGCAGATGATCGTGGGGGCGGATGCGGCGTCCGATCAGGATGTTCTGGCCAGCAGCGCCAATCTTTACGGCTCTTACGGGCTGCGGCGCGTCTATTATTCCGCTTTCAGTCCTATTCCTGATGCATCCGCCCTGCTGCCGGCGACAAGTCCGCCGCTTCAGCGCGAGCACAGGCTCTATCAGGCGGACTGGCTGTTCCGGTTCTATGGCTTTGCTTTCGGGGAACTGACGGCCGGGCGTGCGGACGGGATGCTCGATCTGGAGCTGGACCCCAAGCTGGCCTGGGCGCTGGATAACCGGGCGTTGTTTCCGCTGGATCTGAACCGGGCGCCGAAGGAGATGCTGCTGCGGGTGCCAGGGCTGGGGGTGAAGGCCGTAGCCGCCATTCTCAGGGCGCGGCGGCATCAGGCCGTACGGCTGGAGGATCTGGCGCGGCTGAACGTGTCCATCCGCAAGGTCCGGCCCTTCGTGCAGACGCCGGGCTGGAGTCCCGCCCGTCTGACCGACCGGCACGACCTGCGCAGCCTGTTCAGCCCCGCCCCCCAACAGATGAATCTTTTGTGACGCGCTACGTCTTGACCCTTGAGGACAGCGCCGTGTTCGAGCTCTGGCGGGAGATGGCGCGCGCGGCTTTGCAGCGTGCGATTCCGCCCGAGGCCCTCGACTGGCGGATCAGGGGGGGCGAGACGGATCTGTTCGGGCAGCAGACCAATGACAGCGACGGCATGGTGGCGCTGACGGAGGGGCCGGTTCTGAAAAGCGTGACATTGCGCGCGTCCTGCATCGCGTTGCTGCGGGACATGCTGTGCCATTCCGATCCCGGCCGGTTCGCGCTGGCTTATCGGATCGCCTGGCGCGTTCAGGGCAATCCGCATCTGCTGGATGTGGCGACGGATGCCGATATCGCAAAAGCGCGGATCATGATCCGGCAGAACCGGCAGGACTGTCACAAGATGACGGCCTTCGTCCGGTTTCGCGAAGTGCCGGCGCAGGTCGGGGGGGAGGGCAACGGGCGTCGGCGGTTCCTCGCCTGGTTCGAGCCGCAGCACCATATTCTCGAACGGGTCGCCCCGTTCTTTGCAAAGCGCTTTACGGACATGGACTGGATGATCCTGACGCCTCGTGGCTCCATCCGCTGGAACGGGAAGGATCTGGCCTACTCCTCTGAACCCTGCGAACAGCCGGAGCTGGATGACGGCTTTGGGGATTTGTGGAACACCTATTATGCCTCCACGTTCAATCCCGCCCGCGTCCGCACGAAAGCCATGCGCCGTGAGATGCCGGGTCGCTACTGGAAAAACCTGCCCGAAACGCGCCTGATCCCGCAGCTTGTGGCCGGGGCCGAGGCGCGCGTCCGGACGATGGCCGAACAGGTGCCTCTGCCGGCTCCGGCTTTTCACGAACGCCTGCGCTCCCGTGACAGTCTTCCACTCCAGCCGCTTTCGCATACGCCTGAAGATCTGGCTGCGAAAATTCGGAGCTGCACCGCCTGTCCGCTGCACTGTGCGGCCACGCAGGCTGTCGTCGGGGAGGGGCCGGTTGAGGCGCGGATTATGGTCGTTGGCGAGCAGCCGGGCGATCAGGAGGATCTGGCGGGGCGGCCCTTCGTTGGCCCGGCGGGACAGGTGTTGCAGGAGGCGCTGGAAAAGGTCAGGGTCGAGCGCAGCACGCTGTATCTGACAAACGCGGTCAAGCATTTCCGTTTCCGTCTTCAGGGGCGGCGCCGCATCCATCAGAGCCCGGATGAGGCGCATGTGGCGGCCTGCCGCCCCTGGCTGGAACGGGAAATCGCGCTGGTCCGGCCCAGACTCATCGTCTCGCTGGGGGCTACGGCGCTGAAGGCGCTGGATGGTCCGGGCAGGGCGATGGCAGAGAGACGCGGAACGCTCTGGACGGCGGGAGAGGGCGAAAATGCCGTCCAGCGTCTGGCGCTTGCCCACCCGTCATGGCTGCTGCGGCTGGGGGACAGCGCGCAGGGAGAGATCGAACGGGAGCGGTTCGAAGAGGGTCTCGAGCGTCTGCGGGATTTTTGCGGGCGTCCGGACGCGTGAAGAACGGACAATTGGAAACGGATCAGTTTTTTCCAGCTTGAAGCCCGCGAGACGATATGTCATGGATGACCGAACCGATCGGTCAGTACGAGGGTTTCAGGCCCTGCACAGTCAACCCGGTCACGATCTGACAGACCTGTTTTCAAAGCGAGAAAAACATTATGGCGCAAGGCGATCAGGCCGATCACGCGCAGGATGGCACGACATCCGACAAGAACGGAAAGCCGCAGAAAAAGCGCAATCCCCTTGTCCGGATCGCGTTGATCCTGCTGGTGGTTCTGGTTCTCGTGGGTATCGGGGCCTATCTTTTCCTGACCCGCAACAATATCGAGACGGATGACGCCTACACGGCCGGTCGCAAGATCGCCATAGCCCCTCACGTCAACGGGTACGTTACGCAGCTTCTGGTGAACGATAACCAGTTCGTCCACGCCGGTGACCTGCTCGTGAGAATCGATAGCCGGGATTATGCCGCTTCCCTGAACAAGGCCGAAGCCGCCGTGTCCCAGGCGAAGGCCAATATTGACGCCTATCAGCTCATGCTGGCCGTGGCGCACAAGAACTTCCCCGGACAGCTCGTCACGGCGCAGGGCAACCTCGCTGCCGTTCAGGCGGAACTTATCAAGGCCGAAGCCGATTACCGTCGCCAGCGTTCGGTGGCCCGTGCTGCTACGTCGCAGCAGGATATCGACTATGCCCGCGCCGCGCTGGATCAGGCGAAAGCCCGCGTCCTTCAGGCCCAGGGTCAGCTGACGCAGGCCGAGCCGGTCAAGGAAAACGTGGCCAGTGCCGATGCCCGTGTCACGCAGGAACAGGCATCCCTCGCATCCGCCAATGCAGAGCTGACGCAGGCCCGCCTGAACCTCGAATGGACGGAAGTCCGCGCTCCGCATGACGGCTGGATTTCCCAGCGTAACGTCGAGCGTGGCGATTACATGCAGGTCGGGCAGGAGATGTTCTCCATCGTCGAGCCGGAAGTCTGGATCGTGGCGAACTACAAGGAAACGCAGCTCACCCACATGCGCCCCGGCCAGAAGGTGGATATTGACGTCGATGCCTATCCGCAGCTCAAACTGCATGGCCACGTGGATTCCATCCAGCTTGGCTCAGGTGAATCCTTCAGCGCCTTCCCTCCCGAAAACGCGACCGGAAACTTCGTGAAAACGGTGCAGCGCATCCCGGTCAAGATCGTGGTGGACAGCGGGCTTGATCCGAACCTTCCGCTGGCCCTTGGCCTGTCTGTCGAGCCGACGGTTTATGTGAAATGAGCGATACTGCCGGGCATCAGGACTGGAAACCCAGTCACAATCCGTGGCTTGTGGCCGTCACGGTCACGCTGGCGGCCTTCATGGAGGTGCTGGACACCACCATCGTCAACGTGGCGCTGCCGCATATCGCGGGATCGCTCGGCAGTTCGTATGATGACGCCACCTGGGCGCTGACGTCCTATCTGGTGGCGAACGGCATCGTGCTGACGATTTCGGGCTGGCTGTCGCGGTTCTTTGGCCGCAAACGCTACTTCCTGATCTGCATTACGATGTTCACCGTCTCGTCCTTCCTGTGCGGACTGGCGACATCGCTGCCGATGCTGGTGGTGTTCCGGCTCATGCAGGGCTTCTTCGGGGGCGGTCTGCAACCCAGCCAGCAGTCCATCATCCTGGACACGTTCCCGCCTGAAAAACGCGGGGCGGCGTTCGGCCTGACTGCCATTGCCACCATTGTCGGGCCGGTTCTGGGCCCGATGCTGGGGGGGTATCTGACCGATAATTTCTCCTGGCGCTGGATTTTCTTCGTCAACGTGCCCTTCGGCATCCTGACGGTCATGGCGGTGACGGCTTTCGTCGAGGACCCGCCGTGGGAGCGCCAGAAGCGCGAGAAGGTGGACGTGATCGGCATCAGTCTGATTACGCTGGGCCTCGGCTGTCTCGAGGTCATGTGTGACCGCGGCGAGGATGACGACTGGTTCGGGTCGCCCTTCATCACCACCATGGCTGTGCTGGGTGTGATCGGTGTTGTCGGAGCCATTCTGTGGCTGTGCTATGCGAAGAACCCGCTTGTGCGCCTGTCGGTTTTCAGGGATCGCAACTTCGCGGTCGGCACGCTGCTGATCTCGATGGTGGGGGCGACGCTCTATGCCTCGGCGATTGTCGTGCCGCAGTTTGCCCAGCAGGTTCTCGACTATACCGCGACCACCTCGGGTCTGCTTCTGGCGCCGGGCGGTGTTGCGGTGATCTGTCTGATCCCGATCGTGGGCATCCTGATGAAGTTCATCCAGATGCGATATCTGATCGCGTTCGGGTTTTTCGCGATGGGCATGGCGATGTTCCAGGCTTCGAACCTCTATGCCGCGATTGATTTCAGACATCTGATGCTCTACCGCATCAGCCAGACGGCCTCGCTGGCGTTCCTGTTCGTGCCGATTTCGACAATCGCGTACTCGACCCTGCCGCGCGAACTGAATGCCGATGCGTCCGCCCTGTTCTCGATGGCCCGGAACTATGTCGGCTCCCTCGCCATCTCTCTGGCGACGGCGGCGATCATCGAGACCCGGCAGCGTCATCAGACCTATGTCACGGATCACATGACGGCGGCCAATCCGGGCCTCAATTCCTATATCGCCAATGCGCAGAAGGTCGCTGAGGCGCACGGGTTCCCGGCCGCGCAGGCGCATAAATTCGCCCTCTACCAGACCTTCCGGGAGTTCACCTCTCAGGTCGCCATGCTGGCCTATAACGAGGTTTTTGACTGGATCGGCGTGATTGCACTGTTTGTGGTGCCGCTGTGCTTCCTGCTGTCTCCCAACGGCAAGAAGGCGGCCCAGGCCTCAGGCGGCGGTCACTGATGGCGCGGTTCGTAGATCTTCAGGAAACTGTCGGCGGTAAAGGCGGCGAATTCCGCGATGGCGGCATCGCTGTCATCGACCGGCAGCCCGAAGCGCCGGCGCTGGATGATGCGGGCCTGACACATGAGCAGGAACTGCTCGGCCGACAGGTTCGGGTCGGCGATATCCAGCTCTCCCTGCGTCTCGCTGCGCGCCAGATATTCGGTCAGATTGCTGAGCGTCCGGCCAAAGCCGTAGCGCCAGAACGTATCGGCCAGATGGGGAAACTTGTCGACCTCGCTGACGATGATGCGATACAGCCCCAGCGCCACAGGCGAAATCAGCAGGTGAACCGTCATTTCGGCAAAGCGGGTCAGCGTCACGCGCACGGACTGTTCGTTGCTGCGCGCAAGCGTCTCGATGGGAGAAAGACGGCAGCGCACCTGTTCTTCGAAGAACGCGGAAAACAGGGACGCCTTGCCATCGAAATGGTTGTAGAGCGTTCCCTTGGACACGCCGGCCATCTGCGCGATCCGGGACATGGACGCGCCTTCGTAGCCGTCCGCCAGAAAGATCGCCCCGGCTCCTTTCAGGATCTGTTCGCGCTTGGCGCTTCCCGCAGGATCGGTGTTGCCGGATCCGTCGGGAGTGTCCGCGTGGCCGTCGTCCGTGATGCCCGTCATGTGAGCGAAAAATCCTTCTGTCCGTCAGGTCGTCTCTCTAACATGCTGACCGAACCGGTCGGTCACTGCAAGATCATTTCCGCTTCAGGAGTTTCTTTGTGAGCGCAGCCTTCACTTCCCGCGCGCTGCTTTGCGGCTGCGCCCTGTTCACCCTGTCCGGCTGCCTCATGGTGGGGCCTGAATATCACGCGCCCAAGCCCTGGTCGCCTGCGCATTACACCGACCATGTGGCCGATGCTCATCGGGCTGGGGCGCCTGACAGCATCATCAGCGAGATGAAGGCCGACAGCCGCTGGTGGCAGGTTTTTCACGATCCCGAGCTGACGTCTCTGGAAGCCCGTCTGGTCAACCAGAACCTGTCCTTCCGCCTTGCGACCGCCAATCTGGCGCAGAGCCGTGCGCAGCTCATCATGGCGGGGGCCGAGCGCTTCCCGGCCCTGAGCGCCTCGGGCTCGTATCAGCGCAGCCAGTACAGCACCAAGGAAATGCAGGAGATCATCAGCCGGGTGGGCGGCAATATCGCGAAGTCCGCGGGGAACACCGCTGGAGCTTCGGTTGGTCCCCTGCTTCAGGGCGCGGCCGATGGTGCCACGGTTCCGCTGCTGAACCAGTGGCGCAGCGCGATTGATGCGACCTATGAAATCGACCTGTGGGGCCGTGTCGCGCACCAGTACGATGCCGCCAAGGCCGATCTTCAGGCGACGGACGAGGAGCGCCGTTCCATCCTCATCGCCCAGCAGGCCGACATGGCGCGGGGCTATATGGGCCTGCGTGGCGACCAGCAGCGCCTGAAGATCCTGCGCGACAACCTCAGGATTCTCACGCAGATCACCTCCATCGCGCAGGAGCGCTATCATGGCGGTCTGGTGACGGAGCTGGACGTGGACTCCGCTCAGGGCCGTCTGCATGACATGCAGGGTCAGGAAGCGCAGCTCGAACAGGCGGTTGCTCAGGAAGAAAACGCGCTTGCGCTGCTTCTGGGTGCCCCTCCGGGCAGCCTGAATGCCGAGCTGGACAAGAACGCCGGCGTGCCGGTCGTGCCGCCTGTGGTGCCCGTTGGCATTCCGTCCGAACTGGCCCAGCGCCGTCCGGATATCCGCGAGGCCGAGGCCCATCTGCGTGGTGCGGTGGCCGAAGTGGGCGAGGCCACGGCGGATTTCTATCCGAAGGTCACGATCAACGCCGATTTCGGGTTCCAGACCCTGTCGTTCCGCGATCTGGGGTTCTGGAACGCGCGCGCCTGGAATGTTGGTCCGTCCATTTCCCTCCCGATCTTTCAGGGTGGACGCCTGTACGGTCAGCTCGAATTGAAGAAATACGCCCAGAAGGCGGCGGCGATTTCCTATCAGCAGACGGTCATCAAGGCCTGGCATGACGTGGACAACGCGCTGATCGCGTATCGGGATGAGCAGCTGCATCGTCAGGGGCTGAAGAACGCCGTTGATGACAACAGCCGTGCGCTCAATCTGGCACAGAGCCAGTATCGCAGCGGTCTGACGAACTATCTGAACGTTCTGAACGCGCAGGCGCAGCTTCAGTCCGCCCAGCTCGACCTCGTCAGCAGCGACGCCACGCTGGCGACCAACCTGACACGTCTTTACAACGCGCTTGGCGGGGGCTGGGAAGACGCTCTTCCCAACAACCCGGACGTTGCGAAAGCGCAGCTCGCCTCCGCAACGCCCGGTCCCTGAACGGGAAGTTCTTAGCCGGGAGGTGCAGGCCTCCCGGCAATTGGTTCCGTCAGTCCCTTTCCATCAGGCTTTGCGCGCGACGGACCGGCCCTTGGAGCCTAGAATCTCGAAGGCTGCGTCCAGTCGGCTGACAATGGATTTCTCTCCCACGCGCAGCCATTTGCGCGGATCGTAAAGGGACTTCATCGGCTTGTCGGTGCTGGGGTCGATCTGGTGCTGGAACGCGACCGGATGCTCCAGAACATAGTGGCCCACGCCCTGTGCGAACGCGAACTGGATGTCGGTATCGAGGTTCATCTTGAACACGCCGTAGGAAACGGCGGCGTCGATTTCCGCAATCGTTGAGCCTGAACCGCCATGGAACACCAGCGGTAGCGGCTTGGGGCCGCTCTGCGTAGCCTGTTCGACAGCTTCCTGAGAGTTCTTCAGGATTTCAGGGCGAAGCTGCACATTGCCTGGCTTGTAGACGCCATGCACGTTGCCGAAAGACGCGGCAATCGACACGGTGCCGATCGGGGAGAGCAGGCTCCAGGCCTTCAGAACATCTTCGGGCTGCGTGTAGAGATGGGCGTTGTCCGCACCGTCCTCGAGGTCGTGGCCCACGCCATCTTCCTCGCCACCGGTCACGCCCAGTTCGATTTCCAGCCCCATCCCCAGCGGGGCAAGCTGCTTGAGCATCGCGGCGGATGTCGCAAGGTTATCCTCGAGCGGTTCGGCGGACAGGTCGAGCATGTGGGACGTAAACAGCGGCTTGCCGGTCGTCCGGAACTCTTCCTCGCTCAGCGTGATGAGATCGTCGAGCCAGGGGATCAGCTTGCGGTCGGCATGATCGGTGTGGAGGATGACGGCGATGCCGTATTCCTTCGCCAGAAGATGGACGTGTCGTGCCATCGAGGCCGCGCCGAGCACGCGGGCGCGATGGGCGTCGGGCAGGCCTTCGCCGGCATAAAAACGCGCGCCACCATTCGAGACCTGAATGACGACGTCCGATCCGTTCTGGGCCGCCGCTTCCAGAACGGCATTGACGCTGTCGGTGCCGACGACATTGATAGCGGGAAGGGCATAGCCCCCTTCATGGCAGGCCTTGATAAGGGCCGTATAACTGGCGCCACTGACGACGCCGGGTGAAACTCTTGACATTGGCGGCTCCAACTGAACGCATGAAACAGGCCAGCAAAACGGGTGCGGCCGTGTTGCGTTGTACTGTACGATGCCAATTGCTTTTCGTCATGAGCCTTCAAATCGCTGAAAGATTTATTGTCAGGATTTGTTGCTTGTGATGCCAGCCCTGTGGAGACTATGGAAAAAACATGGTGCCAAATCTTTCCGACCCAGATCTTCCCGCCCGTATCCTCGTCGTCGAAGATGACGCCGGAATGCGGACCCTCATTCTCCGTGCCCTTCAGGGCGGCGGCTTCCGTGCGCGGGGTGTTGCCTGTGGTGAGGAGATGTGGGCCGCGCTCGAAGTGGCACCCGTCGATCTCATCATCATGGACATCATGCTGCCGGGCAAAAGCGGCATCGAACTGTGCCGCGCGCTGCGCAGCGGGCAGGGTGCGCTGCATGAAAACGAGACGCCCCCGGCCCAGGTGCCGATCATCATGGTCTCCGCTCGGGGCGAGGAACGCGACCGCGTCACGGGCCTCGAATCGGGTGCTGACGATTACGTGCCCAAACCGTTCGGACAGCGCGAGCTTCTGGCGCGCGTGCGGGCCGTGCTGCGTCGCGGCATCGCAACGACCGGTGCGCCGCAGGAGCGCGTCCGCCGTGAGACGCTGCGTTTTGCGGGCTGGACGCTCGATCTGCGCCGCCGGGAGCTGACGGACCCGTCGGGCGCGACCGTTGATATTTCCGGTGCGGAACATGATCTGCTGACCAGCTTTCTGGACAACCCGCAGCGGGTCATCGCCCGCGATCGCCTGCTGGAACTGTCGCGGACCCGTCTGGGCGACGTGTCGGACCGCAGCATTGACGTTCTGGTCAGCCGACTGCGCCGCAAGCTGGGTTCGGACGCCGACCAGCTCATCCGGACCGTGCGCGGTCTCGGATACATCTTCGTCGCAGAGGTTGAACGGGTCTGAACATTCAGAATCGCATTCTGCTGTGGCCACTGGGGCTGGTCGGGCGCGTCTGCGTTGTCCTGACCGTCGCAGTGACCCTGGTGTTCCTGACGAACGCCATTTTCTACGGTCAGGCAGAAACCTATATCGTTGATGACGTGCGCATCGCCCAGCTTGGCGAGGCGCTGAGCACGGATCTGCGCGTGTTGGCTGCGGCTCCCGTCAGCCAGAGATCGTTTCTGGCCGTCATGTTGTCGGGCAGCGAGCTCAGCGTGGCCTGGCAGCCGGCCTCCATCACGCCCGTGCTGCCGGGACATCCTCCCGTCGCGCTCACCCAGCTCGTCCGGCGTCTGACGGCGGACGACCCTATTCTCGAACAGGCGCATCTGGACCTCTATACGCTGGGGCCGGGGAGTGCGGATGTGCTGGGGTCACAGCGTCTGCCGGATGGGAGTTACATTCATTTCCGGGTGCCGGGGATGCTTGGCCACCATCGCGTTACGCGTGGTCTGGCCTCGGCTGCCATTGCGGCCGGAGCAGTCGCCATTGCGGCGACCATGCTGATCCGCGGCCTCAGCATGCCGCTTCGCGCGCTGGTTTCGGTCGCCGACCGTATTGGTTCCAGCGAAAAATGGGTGCCTCTGGCCGAGCGTGGGCCGCCCGAAGTGCGGGGCCTCGCCCATGCCATCAACGCGATGCAGGACCGCATCCAGAGCCTGATTAACGACCGGACACAGGCGCTGGCGGCCGTCTCGCACGATCTTCGGACGCCGCTGACACGGCTGCGGCTGCGCTGCGGCTTCCTCAATGATGGTGAGGCACAGGCCGCCATCGAGGCGGATCTGGACGAGATGGAAGCCATGGTGAACGGCATTCTCGCCTATCTGGCCGGTGCCGATGATCCGGAGGTCCCCCGCACCATCAATATTGTCGCCACGCTGGAAACGCTTGTGGATGACCATGTGGATCGCGGGCATGAAGCCCATTACGAAGGGCCGGATCGCGCGCTGGTGCATGTGCGTCCGCTTGCCATGAAACGCGTCCTGTCGAACCTGATCGAAAACGCCATCAACTATGGCGGCAACGTTCTGGCTACCCTCCGCACCCGCGAGGACGGCGCGCTGGAAATTGCCATCAGCGACAGCGGCCCCGGAATCCCCGAGAGCGAATACGAACGCGTGCTGGCTCCGTTCTATCGGCTGGAGGGGTCGCGCTCGCGGGCCACGGGGGGAATCGGGCTGGGGCTTGCGATCGTGCAACGCGAAATCTCGCGTGAAGGCGGGTCTCTGGTGCTAGGGCGCGGAGATGCCTCGAAAGGCTATGGCGGGCTGTGTGCGACCATCATCCTGCCGAAGGGACTCCCTTCTCCGTCAAGGAAAACCGAGGGGCAGGGCGAGCAGGTCTGAAAAGACGTGCCCTGCCGTTAAAAACACGGGAAGTCGGACCAATGCAGTCCCGACACTTGCACCTTGCGACGAAGTGGCACATGTCAGGGCGGACTGGAACGCAAGGACATGACCACGATGTTCATCGAGACCGAAGACACTCCCAATCCCGCTACCCTGAAATTCCTGCCCGGCCGCAGCGTGACCGGCGATGCCCGTCCCGTCGATTTCGGCGATGCGGATGTTGCCCTCGGACGCTCCGAACTGGCGACCGCGCTGTTCGACCAGCCGAACGTGCGCCGCGTCTTCCTTGGCGGCGATTTCGTCTCCGTCACGAAGTCCGACGACATCAGCTGGGGCGACCTCAAGCCCGTCGTGCTGGGAACGATCACGACGTTCTTCGAAAGCGGCCGTCCGGTTCTTTCGGGAACGCAGTCCGCCCCCGAACATGACGTGGCTCCCGAGGACGCCGAAGTCGTCAGCCGTATCCAGGATCTGCTCGACACGCGTGTCCGTCCTGCCGTAGCCGGTGACGGCGGCGACATCGCTTTTCGTGGCTACAAGGACGGCGTGGTCTACCTGGCCATGCAGGGTGCATGCTCCGGCTGCCCGTCTTCCCGCGCGACCCTGAAGCACGGCGTCGAGAACATGCTGCGGCATTATGTTCCCGAAGTCGTTTCGGTCGAACAGGTCGAGGACTGAACCATGGACGGCCAGACATATCCTGATTGCGCACCGGTTCCGGGCGCGGAAGCCCTGTTCACGCAGGCCCGGACGCCGCGCAGCTTCTCGCCGCGCCCGGTCGGGGAAGATGTCCTGCGCCGTCTGTACGATCTGGTGAAGCTGGGGCCGACGTCCGGTAACTGCTCGCCGGGTCGTTTCGTTTTCCTGACGACGCAGGATGCCCGTGAGCGCATCCGCCCCGCGCTGTCGCCGGGAAACGTGGCCCGCGCCATGGCCGCTCCGGTTCTGGCCGTTGTCTGTCATGATCCTCTGTTTTTCGAGGCGCTGCCCCGTTTGAACCCGCAGGAGGGCCTGCGCGACTGGTTTGCTGCCGATGTGGGACTGTCCGATGAGACGGCCTTTCGCAACGGTACGCTCGAAGGCGCCTATCTCATCATGGCCGCCCGGATGCTGGGCCTGTCCGCCATGCCGATGTCCGGCTTTGACTGTTTCATGGTCGAAGACACGCTGCTGAACGCCACCGGCTGGCGCGTGAACTTCCTCGTCGGGCTTGGCTATCCGGCGGAAAACGAACCCGCCCCCGACCATGTCGAGCCGCGTGCGCCCCGTCTGGACTTCGGAGAAGCCTGTCTGTGCCTGTAAGGACGGGGTCTTCAAGGACAGTCGTTTTTAATGGGGCCGGAGCAGGGGCCGGTCTGACCAGTCTGGTGGCGCTGGTCGAGGACGGTCGGGTCGTCGCGGAAAAGCTGATGGCCGGACGCGGCGCTTCCGAGCATTTCGCGCCTGCCATCCGTGACCTCCTGACACAGAACGACTGGACCACGGCTCCGGATCGCGTCGTGGCCGTCCTTGGTCCGGGATCGTTCACCGGACTGCGCTCGTCCCTGTCACTGGCCGCTGGTCTGGCGGCAGGCTGGAACTGTCCCACGATCGGCGTCACGCTGGGTGAGGCGATCCGCGCCACACTTTGCCGTTCGGACGCTGTCTGCGTCAGCATCGCGCGCCGGGGCCGGGTGTTCGTGGACCCGCCGCACGGTCCCGTCACGGCCAGCCAGACCGTCGATCTCGATCCCGCGGACTGGGCCTGTGTGACGGGCGATGCCGTGTCCGAAAAACCGGACTGGCCATGCCCCGTGCTGTCCTGCGACGCCCCGACCGCTCTGGGCATCATTCAAGCTGCACAGAGCGTCCCCGCAGGCTCCCTGATGCCGCTCTATGTTGATCCGCCCGAAGCCAAACCGCCCGCGGCGGGTCTGAGGCCGTTACCCCTGTGAACGGCCCTGAAAAGGAGTTCCAGCTGCAGACGATGGGGATCGAATGTGCGCCGCTTCTGGCGGAGCTTCATGAAGTCACGTTTCGTGGCGGAGAAGTCTGGAGCGCGGCGTCCTTTATTGATTTACTATCCATGCAGGGAACCGAGGCCGTTATTGCGCTGATCGACAATATTCCTGCCGGTTTCATTCTCTCGCGAACAGTTCTGGATGAAACGGAAATCCTGACACTTGCGGTTCATCCATATTTTCGCCGCAGAGGTGTGGGAAGGTCTTTGGTGCAGGCCATTCTGCCCAAAGGGCAAGTATTTCTGGAAGTAGCAGTCTGTAACAATCCGGCTGCGGCGCTCTATGAAAAATGCGGGTTTGTAAAAGCTGGCCTGCGTCGCGGTTATTACAGGGACGGAAGTGACGCGCAGGTCCTTGTTTCTAGCGCCTTTTGATACTCAGGCAGTAAAGATCCGTCCTGTCTGCAACAGGTGAATCCGCCAGAATTGTATGTCCCAGTGCCTGCACTGAGGCCCTGACGTTCTTGCGAGTTTCTGTTCCATAGAGCCACACTTCAAGTCCCTGTCCCGAAGTCATGGCATCGAGTTTGGCCCGGACATATACAGTCGTCATGGGGCACTTTTTCTCCGTTATATCTATGAAAAATGTTTCATTTTCTGTCACGGGTCCGTTTCTTTCTTTTTATGCTTGAATGAAGCAATTTATGACTGCTACATGCTCACTCGCTCAAGGATGAAGGACTTATCTACCATGTCGCAAGAGACAAATGCTCCCGAACTGCATCAGCTGACCGCGCAGATCGTTACGGCCTATGTATCAAACAACGATGTCCCGGCTGACGCTCTCCCGGCCCTGATCCGGTCCGTTCATGACTCTCTTGCAACGGTGAATGTTCCGGAAGAGGCTCCTGCCGAGAAGCCGGTCCCGGCCGTTTCGCCGCGCAAGTCGGTTTTCCCGGACTACATCATCTGCCTTGAAGACGGGAAAAAGCTGAAGCTGCTGCGCCGTCACCTCAAGACAGCCTACAACATGACGCCGCAGGAATATCGTGAGCGCTGGGGCCTGCCGCCGGAATACCCGATGGTTGCTCCCAACTACGCGAACCACCGTTCTTCGCTGGCCCGCAAGATCGGCCTCGGCCGTCGTCGCGAAGACTGAGAGACTTTTTTTCCCTGTCGCCGGTTTCTTCATCCCGGCGACAGGGAAAACCTGACAGGCTCCATAAAGTAGACAACACGCCTGTTTTTCGGCTAGGCCGCAGATATGGTCGCAGATACGAAAACCGCTGAGAGACGCAGCAGCCCCGGGAATCGGAAGGCCCCGTCCTCCCCCGTTCCGGATGATTCGCACATTGCCCGCCTGTGTGTGGAAAGCGGTCTGAAAATGACCGGCCAGAGACGTGTCATCGCACATGTCCTGTCCGTTGCCGACGACCACCCCGACGTCGAGGAACTTTATCGCCGCGCGTCCGAGATCGACAGCCGGATCTCGGTGGCGACCGTCTATCGGACGGTGCGTCTGCTTGAAGAAAAAGGCATTCTCGAACGTCGCGATTTCGGCGGCGGACGGGCGCGTTATGAAGCCAGCGACAGCGGCAACCATTATCACCTGATCGACGTGGACAGCGGGCGGGTCATCGAATTCGAGGACGACGAACCTGTCCGTCTTCTGGCCCAGCTTGCCCAGCGTCTGGGATTTGACCTTGTCTCCCACCGTATCGAGCTGTTCGGCCGTCGTGCCGAGCCCGAGGACAGGACAAAATCTCCTCCAGAAAACAGGAACAAGAGCGGATCATGACCACCAAACTGGATGGCACCCCCATTTCCGCTCCACATACGCTGGTCAGCAGCGAAGAAACCCTGCGTCAGATGGAAACGCTCTCCTCTCTGTCCCTGAACCGCGAAGGCGGGTTTCAGGAACTGCGCGGCGGTACGCTGGGTGTGCGCATCGCCGAGACGGATGAAGAGCGCGACGCTGCCCAGGCCCTGCGGTACCGTGTCTTTTTCGAAGAACTTGGCGCCCATCCGGACGAACGCGCCTTCCGTACCAAGCGGGACGTCGACGAATTCGATGAGGCGGCTGATCACCTTCTGGTCATTGACCACGACAAGGGCCCTGGTGCCGCCGGTGTCGTTGGAACCTATCGTCTGCTGCGTTCTGATGCCGCGGAGAAGGTGGGGCGTTTTTACACGTCCTCCGAATATGACATCTCGACCCTGACGGAATTTCCCGGTCGTCTGCTTGAAGTCGGGCGCTCCTGCGTGGCGAAGGAGTATCGCGGCCGCTCCGCCATGCAGCTTCTGTGGCGTGGCATTGCGTCCTACATCTTCCTGCACCGGATCGACGTGCTGTTTGGCTGTGGCAGTCTTCCGGGCACCAATCCGGATGCCCTGGCCGACCAGCTCACCTACATGCATCATAACCATCTGGCCCCGCCGGCGCTGCGTATCCGCGCGCTGCCGGACCGTTATGTGGAAATGCAGCGGACCGATCCGCATGTGCTGGACTATCGCGCCTGCCTCAACAAGCTTCCGCCGCTGATCAAGGGTTATCTGCGTCTTGGCGGTTATGTCGGTGATGGCGCCGTGGTGGACGAGCAGTTCAACACAACGGATGTGGCTGTTCTGGTGAAGAGCGAACTGCTGGCGGACAAGTATTACCGCCATTACGAACGCCGCCTGCGCGACGCCCTCGACTGACAGCCTGCCTTGCAGCCGGATTTTTCGCAGAACATTGCAGAAAGTCGGCTGTTTTCTGTTTCAGCCCCTTCGTCAGCCGGACGGTTTTCTCATGATTTCGACGCTCCCTGTCCGTGGCTGGCGGCTCGCCGGACTGATGCTGCTTGCTGGAGCGCTGGCAGCCCTGTCCCTGCCTCCGGTCCATTTCCTGTTTCTGCTGCCCGTGGGACTGATGGTCCTGTATCGCGTGTCGGAAGATGCGCGGTCGTGGAAGCAGGCGGCATGGTGCGGCTTTCTGTTCGGGATGGGTTTTCACACAGTCGGGCTCTACTGGCTGACAAATGCGATCCTGACGCGCGTTCACGAATTCTGGTGGGTCGTGCCGTTTGCGTCTCCCGGCGTGTCGCTGCTGATCGCCCCGTTCATCTGCGTTCCGGCCGTGCTGTGCCGCGTGGTGCCGTCAGGCTGGCGGCGGGTGCTGATGTTCGCGGGAAGCTGGACCGTCATGGACATGGGGCGCGTCTTCATGTTCTCGGGGTTTCCGTGGAATCCGCTGGGGAGCGATCTTGAACTGCCGGGTCTTGCCGGAGACGTTCTGATCCAGCCCGCAGCCGTTCTGGGTGTGGACGGGCTGTCTCTGGCCCTCGTGCTTGGTTCGCTTGCGGTGTTTCGCGGCAGGCGCGCGGCGCTGGCGGTGCTGGCAGTCTGCGTGCTCTGGATCGGTGCGGGCGCGTGGCGTCTGTCCTCTGCAACGCCTCTGAGCATCACCAATCCCCGTGCCGTTCTGGTGCAGGGCAACGTGCCGGAAGCTGAAGTCATCAGCCATGCGGATGCGGTCGGAAATTTTCGCCGCTATCTGAGTCTGACGGCACGGGGCGTGCAGAAAGCCTATGCGCAGGGTGGCCGATCGCCCGTGGTGATCTGGCCGGAATCCGGCTTTCCCGGCCTTCTGGACGAAGACACGCTCGCCCGGCAGATGATCGCCCGGGCCGCAGACGGTGCGCCGTCTCTGGTTGGCTCGGACCGGCAGTCCGGCAAGGACTGGTTCAACAGTCTGATCGCGGTTGCTCCCGATGGCAGTATTGCGGGCATCTATGACAAGAGCCGTCTGGTGCCGTTCGGCGAATACCAGCCCTGGATCCTGCCGTTCAACGTGCTGCCCGGTGTCCTGACGCCGGGACCGGGTCTGAAGACATGGGATCTGCCGGGTCTGGGCCGCGTGGGGCCGATGGTCTGTTACGAGATCATTTTCTCCGGCTCCGTCACGGCCCGCAACGATCGTCCGGACTGGCTGGTCACGATTTCGAATGATGCCTGGTACGGCAACAGCGCCGGTCCGCGCCAGCATCTCGCCACCGGGCGGATGCGCGCCGTGGAGGAGGGGCTGCCGGTTGTCTTTGCCAACAATACAGGAATTTCCGCCATCTATGACGCGACCGGGCACGAAACCGCCCGTCTGGGCTGGGGGCTGGCCGATGTTCTGGTCAGCGATATTCCGTCGCCGCTTCCCCCGACATTTTTCTCCCGTTTCGGGCGCGCCACACCACTGGCGCTGGCGATCCTGTGTATGATTCTGGCCCTGTTTCCTGCGGTTCGGAGCCGACACAGATAGGACACAAAAAGGTTAACATTGACAAGCTGTTGTAGTTTTATTAACCATCATGGTGTGCCAGAAAAACAGTCCTCTTCCTCGGATCGTGCTCGCTCCGAAACCCGCAGCTCCGCTGCGGCCGGGCCTGTAGACGTCCATGTCGGCAACCGTATCAGGCTGCGCCGTACCCTCATGGGGTTGTCGCAGGAAAAGCTTGGCGAGGCGCTGGGCCTGACCTTCCAGCAGATCCAGAAGTACGAACGTGGCGCCAATCGCGTTGGCGCCAGCCGTCTTTACGATCTGGCGCAGATTCTGGACGTCCCGGTCGGCTTCTTTTTCGATGATATGCGGGAGGCTCAGGAGTCGCGGGAGTTTGCGTCGCGGCCTTTTCCCGAGACCGGTCGGCCGTTCACCCCGGTTTTTGGCCAGCCCAAGCCTTTCAAGGGGCCCGTTACGGGGTTCGCCGAAACACAGGCCGCATTTGGCGCTCTTCCGTCCCGAAGCGCTGCGTCGCCGCGTCTGTTCGATCTGCCGGTGGACGAGGCGGCCCTGTTCAGCCGCCGCGAGACGGTTGATCTGGTCCGGTCCTATTACCGCATCCCGGACCCCGCGGTCCGCAAGCGGATGCTGGACCTGATCCGCTCCCTCGGCGCGGCAGACCCGAAAACGGACTGACCGGCCAGCACCTCACTCCCGGAGCGTTACTCCCGGCGGAGGATGCTGTCATTGACGAAGGAGGCCAGCTTTCCGGCCTTGAAATCGGCGCGGAGCCGGTCTTCGTCATACTCGTTCCGTACCCAGTCCATGAACGGCAGACGTCCCTCGGCTTCCTTCTGGTAGCGTAGGAAAAACGCATCCAGAATGCCGGTGCGGGAACGGTTGAAATGCCCGAACCGCCAGTGCAGTTGCCCCAGAGCGTCCTGAGCCGAGCCGCCTTCGAACATCAGCACCAGTCCGGATGCCAGACCCGCGCGGTCCGCGCCGGATTTGCAGTGCATGAGCATGGGAAAAGCCAGCGTCTGGTACATGTCGTAAAACCGCAGGATGCGGTCACGGTGCGGGGCGCCCCGGCTTTCGAATGCCATGTCCAGATGCACCAGTCCCAGCTTCGCACTTGCCCCGCGGGACAGCGCATCGGAGCCGCATTTGCGATGTCCGCGCAGGTTTACGAGCGTTTTCAGATGCAGCCGCCGCTTCAGGCTCCGCAGCCGCGAGGGCGTGGGGTGGTTGCAGCGCCACACCTTGCCCGGCACGACGGGGGCGAGATTTGTCCAGCCGAGCCGGAAGATGGAATGGTCCACGAACAGACTGTCCCACCAGGCGCGCCGCCGTGTAGCGGGGGTCGTAATCCGGCCTTCGAACATGGTAGAGTGCATCCTTGCTGGACAGGCCGCTGGTCGCGGCGGGAACGCGCTGTGTCCCATCCCGCAAAGGGATGCGTCAACCGCTGAAAAGTGCTACGTTACCTGCCATGCGTTTCGTTTCTTCCCTCTTCCTGCTGTCGTTTCTTGCCATGACAGGCTGCGGCTCCATGCTCAGCGGGCCGTCCCCGGACATGGCCCCCCTTCCGCCGCCGGGTGCAGGCCCCGGTCACGGATCGCATTCCCATGCCAGCGCCCGTCACCGTCAGGGAAGCGGCGTGTCTTACGCTGATGATGCCCCGGTCATGCCCATGCCGCCGGGTGCGGAAAGTCCAGCGTCGCCCTCACGGGACACCGGCAGCGGCCCATCCTCCGGTAGCATGTCCTTCGGCGGTCAGAATGGCAGCGTCGATATCGCGCCACACCCCGCAACGCCTGATACCGAAGTTTCTTACGGGAAAAACAATACGCCCAACTGACGGGAAATCCGTCGGGGCTTCTTCATGATTGCGTAACACTTGGCGTGTTAGGGGCTTTGGCTTGAACATGCGCCAAATCCACGCTCTGGAGACTCCGACTATGACTGAGCAGGTCAAGGCAGACATTGCCGAACGACTGCTTTTTCTTGGCATCGGCGCGGCTGAGAAAGCCCATCTGGCCAGAATCCGCCCGCAGGCCCTGAGCGTTCTGGGGGCTGCGCTGGACCATTTCTATGGTCGGATCCTCAAGACCCCGGCCCTGAACAAGTTCTTTTCCAGCGAACAGCACCGCAATGGCGCGCGCAGCCAGCAGGAAAAGCACTGGAAGCAGATTCTTGAAGGCGAGTTCGGTGCCGATTACGTCGCGAGTACCCGTGCGATCGGCAATACGCATGCCCGGATCGGCCTCAAGCCCCAGTGGTATGTCGGCGGTTATGCCCTGCTGATCGAAGGCATGGTGACAGAGCTGCTCCGTCAGCACTGGCCCGAGCCACGCCGCAGCTTTCTGGACCGTCTCCTGCGTCGCCCGGCTCAGGGCACGTCCGCCGAGGAAGCGGCTGCTCAGATCGGGCTTCTGATCCGGTGTGGCCTGCTGGATATGGAGCTCGGGCTGGAAACCTACACCCAGAATCTGGACGTACAGGAACGCTCACGTGCGGAAAACGAGCGGATCCAGAGCCTCGCCGCTTTGTCGGATGCGCTGGCCGATGCGCTGGATCGCATGGCAGGTGGCGATCTGGTCCAGCAGATCGACCCGTCTCTGGAAAACGGCTCAAGTCGCATGGGCGGTGCGTTTCATCGTGCCTGTGAAGGACTTGGGCGGATCGTCCATGCCGTTCGCGAAACTTCGGGCGCCGTGGAACAGAGAGCCCGCGAAATCAGCGGTTCCACGGAAGACATCACCGGCCGCATCGCCGAACAGGTCGATGCGCTGGCGGCCGTGGCCCGCAATATCGCTGAACTGACGTCTTCGGTGAAGGCCGTGGCCGATGAGGCCCGTCAGGCCGATACGACTGTAGCGGACTGCTGTCAGGAAACCGAACAGGGCCGTGAAATCGTCGGCAAGACCGTCGAGGCGATGGCCAAGATTTCTTCGTCCTCCAACCGGATCGTCCAGATCATCGGCGTCATCGACGAAATCGCGTTCCAGACCAATCTTCTGGCGCTCAATGCCGGTGTGGAAGCCGCGCATGCGGGGGATGCGGGGCGTGGTTTTGCCGTCGTCGCACAGGAAATCCGGGCTCTGGCGCAGCGTTCCGCCACGGCGGCCAAGGAGATCAAGTCCCTGATCGCCAGCAGCATGCAGGATGTGCAGCGCGGCGTGCAGATGGTCGACGAGACCGGTACGGCCCTTGGCAACATCAGTACGTCGGTCGAACGTCTGGGAACGGCGGTAGGGCAGATCGCCTCGGGCGCCGAGGCACAGGCCCAGCGCATCATGGATATCAACGCCAGCACGACGCAGCTGGAGGGCGTGACCAAGAGCAACGCCGCGATTGTCCATCAGACCAGCAGCGCCAGCCAGAAACTGGTGGGCGATGCCGGGGAGCTGACGCGCGTGGTGCGGAATTTCAAGGTCCGCAAAGCCCATTCCCGCCCCTTGCAGCGGGGAACGCAGCCCGCTGCTCCGAAAATGGCGTCCCACAACGGCATCAGGGAAAAAGTCTGACGATCAGGTCCTGAGGTCAGGCCCGGAAGGCAGGTCTGGAGAAATCAGGCCTCGATCGGACGGGCTTCGTCAGCCAGCATGACCGGAATCCCGTCCCGGATCGGGAAGGCGAGTTTGGCGCGGGGGCTGATGAGCTCCTGTGTCTCGCGGTCATAGGTCAGCGGTCCCTTGGTGAGGGGGCAGACCAGCAGGGAAAGGAGGCGGGGATCAAGTTCAGTCGTCATGGTTATTCCATGCCCCTCTCCAGCAGATCCAGCAAGAGCCCGGCACGCTCATCCAGCGTCATGGCTTCCAGCAGGGACTGCTTTTCCACTGGTGTGAAAGGCACGAGCATCGGCAGGACAACCAGTAGCGTCTCATCGTCCATATCCTCGATCAGCGGCCAGCTTGCCTGAAGGTCGCGGGAATCGAGATAGGTTTTCAGGCCTTCCAGCAGCAGTTCGCGATTGATCGGCATCGGGTCTTCCTCGACCAGATCCGCGGCAAACGGGGTCGCGTCGATGATGCCTTCGCGCCATCCGCGTTCTGTCGGGGTTTCGCGGATCAGGCGGAAGCGGGAAATGCCGAGAAGGGTGACGGTGAAGGTGCCATCCGTATGTTCGGCAAATTCCGTGATGCGGCCCAGCGTTCCGGTCCGGTAGAGCAGGGGGTGCTCGTCCGTATCAGGGTCCATGAGGGGCTGGATCACGCCGATCATCCGGCGTCCGGCCAGCGCATCTTCCAGCAGCGCCACATAAGGCGCTTCGAAGACCAGCAGCGGCAGATGGCCGCCGGGCAGCAGAAGCGCCCCTGACAGCGGAAACAGGCCGACGCGGGGCGGAATATCCGCAAGCGTCAGCTCTGTCAGGGGAGGAGCGCGCCGGGGGAAGTCCTCAGGAAGCTCTTCCGGTGCGTTGCCGGGCGGGAGATCGGGCGTGTCGGTCATCGGCTCACGAAAACAGGAGGGAAGAGAGTTTGCGTCTTGCCGCCAGCGTATCAGGATCTGTATGTCCCCACGCCTCGAAAAAGCGCAGAAGCTCTGTTTTTGCCGCACCCTCGTTCCAGTTCCGGTCGGCGCGGAGAATGTCCAGGAGCGTATCGGCGGCTTGTGCCCGCTGACCGGCGCCATTGAGAGCGGCGGCCAGTCTCAGGCGCAGATCGAAATCATCGGGTGCCGCTGCGCTCTGCTGGCGCAGCGCATCGAGTTCCGAGGCTGCTTTGGCGCCTTCCACATGAAGCGCCAGCGCGGCGCGGGCACCGGTGATTTCCGGATGGGTGTCCAGTTTGGCCGGGACCTGCGAGGAGGCATCTTCGGCGGCTTCCGGCTCGTTCAGGGCGAGGAGCGCGCGGATCATGCCGCCCCAGCCTTCCGGGCTTTCCGGCTCTGCTTCCAGAAGCTGCGAGAACAAACCGGCTGCCTGATCCGCGTGTCCGTCTGAGAGCGCCTGACGGGCGGCTGCCAGAATTTCCGTGGCGGGCATGACGTCTCCGGCCAGTTTGAGCAGGGACTCCACGAAACGGCGGATTTCGCTTTCCGGCTGGGCGCCCTGAAAAAGATCCAGCACCTGCCCTTTCCAGAAGGCCACGACGACGGGAATGGACTGGAGCGGTAGGCCGAGCTGTTCGAGCTGTGCTGCCAGGGCCTTGTTGGCTTCCACGTCCACCTTGACGAGTTTGACGCGCCCTCCGGCTGCGCGGACGATTTTCTCCAGAACGGGCGTTAGTTGTCTGCATGGGCCGCACCAGGGGGCCCAGAAATCGACCAGAACCGGAATCGTGCGGCTGGCTTCCACGACTTCTGCCATGAAGCTGGACTGATTTGCGTCGATAATGGTGGCGGTTGTGCCTGTCGGGGCTGTCCCTGCCGGGGCTATGTTGGGAGACTGGCCGATCAGGTGTTCGTCGAATGTGCTGCTCATGGGGGCGGGGACCGTTCGCTGGGAAGACAAGTTCCCTGAAAGATCGGATGTGTCTGCCCCTGGTGCAAGTCCACACCCTGTCGGAGGGGGCGGGGAAGCGGATATTGCATCAGAATCGAAAAATCCCTCTTGCGCGCTTTGTCTGATTCGGCCATAAGCCCCTCCACGGAGTGCGGGTGTAGCTCAGGGGTAGAGCACAACCTTGCCAAGGTTGGGGTCGTGGGTTCGAATCCCATCACCCGCTCCAGTGAAAAAAAGGCACCTTCGGGTGCCTTTTTTCGTTTCTGCATCCTGCCGCGACGTGGCCTCGGGAGGACATCTTCTCTCTTGCGCGGTTTGTCTGTTTCGGCCATAAGCCCCTCCACGGAGTGCGGGCGTAGCTCAGGGGTAGAGCACAACCTTGCCAAGGTTGGGGTCGTGGGTTCGAATCCCATCGCCCGCTCCAGAAAAAATCCAACATATTGAAGTGATCGGCCAGTCTCTTCCGCGTTGCGGGCGGAGAGTTTCTGCTGCGTTTTCGAACACTGTTCGAAGCTCGGGATGGTCTGGAAAAACGCCGCGCGGACAGGCGGTTCGTCCGGGAAGCCGCCTGTGAGGTCGTGCTTCCCGGACGAAGTGTTGTTCAGAAGAACTGGATGTGGCTCTTGAAGCCAAGCATTGCGGCGTCCTTGAGGGCTTTCTGTGCGCCCGGACGGAAGTAATACTGGAAGTCAGGCGCGAAGGTGACGCCGCGCATTACATGGATGCGGTATGTGGCTTCCAGAACCTCACCGAATGTCTGGGGCGTCAGGGAGCCTGCCATGAGCGGCATGCCGTACAGGGCCTGAAGCCGTTCCGTCGCGGTCGCGTTCTTGGCCACGCGGACGTAGGAGAAGTTGATACCGATCGTATCCAGCGGGCGTGCGGCCCAGAATCCGGTATCAATCAGGCCCGCGAAATACTGCTGGCCACGGAGCTGGGTGCGCGGACTGTTGGCGTACATGCCGCCCAGCAGGATCAGGCCGGCATCGGCATTGCCCTTGACGTGATGGCGCAGGACCATCTGGTCAGCCAGAACCCAGGCCGACCATGAATAGTTCACGGTCCGGGCGGGCAGGCCGCTGATGGCATAAGGCTGCCCGTTTACGTCGTAGTAGTTGTCCTTGTGGGGTGCGTTGTCGATGGCGTAGCCGACCTTGTAGTGGCCGGGAAGCTTGTCCTTGCCGAACAGCGGCTCCCAGCCGGCTTCAACGGGGATTGCCTCGCCGTGGATGTCTGCTCCGTTGAACTTGAAGCCCGTGCGGAACTGGGTGTTGCCGTAGATCCCGGCCTGCGCGAAATACACGCCCGTCTGGATGTAGGTGCTGATGGTCGGACGCGTGCGGACGCGGAAGGCCCAGCTTGCATCAGGGTAGGACGAATGGGTCGTATTGTCGGATGAGGCTTTCGGGTTTCCGCAGAACGCGTTGTTCTGGAAGGTGCAGTACAGCGGGTTGGACGAGAAATCGTTCAGGAACGGAATCCGGCCGCCCGCAAGGTCCACACGTCCCTTGGCGATGGTCTCTTCGGCATAGGCGTAGACGAGATGGACGACCACGTTACCGCCTGCGCCGTAGATTTCGGAGCTTGGGTTGAGGTTGTCGCCGAACATGCGGCTGGCGGGGATGCCGTACCGGCCCACGACGAGCGCATGGGTCGAGAAGCCGCGGACATTGGCGAGCTTTTCCCAGTCGATATCGTTCTCTAGGCTGTACTGGCCTGCATTGCTGCTGCCCTGTTTCAGACCATAGCCCGGCGTCGGGCTGGTGATGGCGCCGGAAAACTCGTTGGTGGTGTCCATCGTTAACGCAATGCCACGGTCGCGCAGCCAGGTATTCCAGCCGAACGGGTCGACCAGAAGGGCTTCCGGCCGGGGAAGGGGCGGAACCCATTCATTGCCGAAATAGATCTGGTTCAGGGGCGTATTGACGCGCTCGCTGGGGAGTTCCGAGTTTTCGGAGGGCCAGATGACCGGTGGGATGGGCTGCGATGGGGCCGTGACCTTCATCTGGGTGACTTTTCCGGCCGGATTAAAGGTCGGGAAGGTCGGGCGTACCCGATGTGAAGATGCGGATCCCGTGCTGGACGTTGAGGAGGTCCCTGTGGCGTTCTGGGTCCCAACACTCTGGGCCATGACGCAGGACGGAAGAAAGGTGGCCAGGCAGAAAGCTGCGTGGAGATGGACTCGAGACAAGCCGCTGATTCCTTGGAAAAGCAGGTTAGCGTCTCAGAGGTAACATATATTTACCGGTAAAGATCATAATATAATGTTACATGTATCATGATTTCTCACAAATATATGTGATATCGAACAAAAACCCCCTGCCTTCAGGCGGAAGGCAGGGGGTTTTGAAAGCATATGCATCGGGGTGCCGGTCGGAGGCTCCATAGGGCATTCCTTCGACCGGAGCCGGAGTTTTACTTGGCGGCGGCGACCGAAGCCATGATGACTTCGCCGGCTGCGGCCTTGTCAGCCCAGCCCGTGACCTTGACCCACTTGTTGGGTTCCAGATCCTTGTAGCGCTCGAAGAAATGCGTGATCGCCTTCTTCGTGATTTCCGGCAGATCGTCCACGGAGTGGACGTTGGAGAACTGCGGATGCACCTTGTCGTGCGGGACGCAGATGATCTTCTCGTCCTGGCCGCTTTCGTCTTCCATCTTCAGCATGCCGATCGGGCGCGCACGGATCACGGCACCCGGCACGACGGCGGACGGCGTCAGGACAAGGGCGTCAGCCGGATCGCCATCGGCGGCCAGCGTGCCCGGAATGAAGCCGTAGGCAGCCGGATAGGCCATCGGCGTGAAGAGGAAACGGTCAACGACGAGGGCGCCGCTGTCCTTGTCCACTTCGTACTTCACCTGCGATCCCTGCGGGATTTCGATGACGACGTTGATGTCGTTGGGCAGGTCCTTGCCGGGCGAGATCTTGGAAACGTCCATGATGTTCATGTCCTGAACTGTTTGGAGAGGCGGGGATATTACCGGCGCCTGTGGTCCCTGCCCAGAGCGGAAAGGGGCGAAGTCCGGCCTGGCGGTGGGAAGTGGGCATAAAAAAAACTCCCCGTGCCGTGGGGCAGGGGAGTTTTTGCGAAAGTCCGGGTCCTGCGGGCAGGGCTCAGAGCATCGGCTGTGCGGCCTTGACGGCTGCGTGACAGGCGGCGCGGCGGTCGTCTTCGTTCGTGTAGGCCACGAGGTAGAAGCGCTTGCCGTTGCTGTCGAAGTAACCGGCGGTGCCGAGCGCGTAGTCGAAATTGCCGACCGTCTGTTCGGTTGCCTTGTACTTCTCGCTCAGCCCGTAAAGAACCGGGTTGCCTTCGTCATAGGAGACGTACTGCTGCTCGACGCAGTAGTTCATGATGCCGGCGAGATTGGCGGGCGAAACGCCCGTGAAGTCCTTGCTTGGCGTGCCCTGAACGGCTGGCGGGGGCGGGGGGGACTGTTCCTGTGCCATGGCGGCCTGGGAAGCCAGACCGAGCCCGAGGGCGAGGCCGAGGACGGGCACGATACGACGAAACATCACGGTATCCTTAGTTCTGAAACCCAGTAGGTCTTAAACCTGTCGTCCGCGGTATCCCGCGGCTGAAAACGAACAATTCCTCCGTTTCCCGGAAAAGGGAAGTGTGTTTCAGAACATTTCTTCGTGATCGGTTCGTGAGGATTGTGTCAGCCCGGATTCAGTCAGGGGGCAGCCAGCGTTCAGCCGGTCGATTCCAGTTCTTCGGAGTGGACGGAGGGGTCGAGATACGGGCTGTTTGCATCGAAGAAAACGCGGTTCGTGTCCAGCTCCGTGGCGATGACGTCCAGACTGGTCAGGGCAGCGATCAGGATGAAACGCTCGCGGGGGCGGGATTCGGTGCGTTCGCAGGTCCGCAGATTCAGGATCGCGAGTTTCGTTGCCCGCAGGGTGCGGCCGTAATGGCCGTGATAGCGGCCGCTGAAATGGCTCATGCGCCCCATGACGAGGGCGAGCGCCTTTGCGGCGCTCCGGCTGAGCCGTTTATCGCGACGGATGGCCTGAAGACGCAGCAGGTTGAGCATGACGCGCATGCCTGACAGGATTCCCGTCAGATAGGCCTGGATAACGGGCGAGGGGGTGGATCCGGAATTGGTCATGAGCCGGACGAAGCGGTCCACATTGCGCGAGACCACGCTGTCCACCGTCTCCCGGGCGCTGCCGTCCGCGATGCGATGCAGGTCGCGCAGAATGTGTTCGCGCATGGTCCAGCGCTGGCGGGCCGGGTCGTAGGGCAGGAAGACGCGGTACATCCATGAGGCGTAGAGCAGCCCCAGAACGAGGGGCAGGGCCGTGTTGAAATAGACGATTTCGTCGGTTTTGGCCTGATTGGACGGGCCGATCAGGATGGGCAGGAAAAGATTATACGACACGGCCGGAAGGGTCAGGGGCGGGTAAGCGAAGGCCAGACCGCCGATCATCATCGCAAGGCCCGACCACATGCCCAGCATTTCGAACGTCGTGGATTTGCCCATCAGGGCCAGATTCAGAATACCCGCCGCGACGACCGCACAACACGCGCCGCGCAGGAACGCCTGCGTGGCCAGCGCGGGGCGCTCCAGCGTGGAGAACAGGCTGCAGACGATGCAGACGAACATGATGAAGGTCAGCCCGCTGGGCCAGGCGGTGCAGATCCAGATGAGACCCGCCCCGAAGACCGTGACGGAAGAGCGCAGGCTGTTTGTGACGGCCTGCTGCCAGTCGCGGTAGGAGCGGATCGGCGCATGGAAATGGTCGTGGGCTTCGGGATGGCGGCTGGCTTCGAACTGGCCCAGCGCCATGCGAAGCGCGTCGATCAGTTCAACGAGGGCCTGCTGGAGCATCCCGTGGCGCAGGACGGCCTCGCGCGCAGCGCCGTTCGGCTGGGCAGTGCTGAAATCGAGGACCACTTTCTGGCGGCACTGACGGCGCAGCGCCAGCAGGTCGGCCAGAATGGCGCTCATATTCTCCGTCCCTTCCAGTCGGGCGGGGAGTTTGAGAAACACGTCCCGGATGGCCTCGGCTTCCTGATGGAACATGTCGTCCTGACTGAGCGGCAGGCGCATGAGGGTTGCGAGATCGAGGGCGCGGGCGAGGAGGACCGCAATGTCTGCCAGTGCCGCGCGGGCATGGTCTCCGGCATGGTCGCGGCGGCCAAGCTCGACTTCCGCAAACTCCACCTGATCGCCGAGCGTCGTGATCTGGGTGAAGATGCCCTGCACGTTCTGCATCGCTCCGTCCTTGCCGACCAGGATGTCCGCGATGGCGGTCAGGGCGGGTTTGAGCGTGTTTTCGAAGGTGCTGGCGAGCTGTTGGCGTGTCCGCTTGGTCAGGCCAAGCTGGAACAGTCCGGAAATCGAGGCTTCGAGCACGATTCCCAGCAGAATATAGGTGGCGCGCGCCATTGCGATGGAGAAAATATGGTGCGGGTCCGCGATGCCGTCCAGCGAGACGATGGCGTAGGTAAAGCCTGAGGCCCGCATGCCGTGGATGCGGTAGTTCGTCATGGATGCCGGACCGGGCATGAAGGTGCCGATCATGCAGAACGCACCAATCCCGCCCGCCAGCAGGAGAATGAACATCAGCGGCGCCTGCGGAAAGGAGGCGACCAGTACGATCCCGCTGATGACGCCGACTACCATGCCGAACAGGTGCCACTTGGCCTTCGCGAGGCTGCGTCCGCGCGTGCCCTGCGCGACCATCCAGACGGTCAGGGCGGCCCATTGCGGGCTGCCGAGCTCCATCCACAACGCGATGCCGAGCGCGAGCAGGGAGGTGCAGGTTGTCCGGAGCGCATACCCGGCCATGACCGGATCGGGGGCGTAGAGCCATCGCAGTTTGCGGATGAGTGCGACCGGCCCGGCCTGTATCATGTCTGATGGGTACTGCTGGGTATTTTCGCGGTATGTGCAGGCATCGGACATCCCTTCGGGCAATACGGACCAGTGAGGCCATCTCGCAACGGCAGCAAAGGTCGCCTGAACGGCCTTTAGGGAACGGGAAGGCGTGACACACTAACTTAAAAAGACACATTCCACCATGTCGGCCCTTGCAAAAAGACCCGAGTTGGGCGATTGCGGACTGCACCCGCGCGCCTGTAGCTCAATTGGTTAGAGCCGGCCGCTCATAACGGCTTGGTTGGGGGTTCGAGTCCCTCCGGGCGCACGGTGTGCCAATCTGATTGCTGCGGAACGCCGTTCCGCTTTTTCCCCGCCCACCCACCGATCGAGGAGACCTCCCATGGCCGCCTACCAGTACGTCTATGTCATGAAGGACCTTACCAAATCCTATCCGGGTGGGCGTGAAGTCTTCAAGGGCATTACCCTGTCCTTCCTGCCGGGTGTGAAGATCGGTGTGCTGGGTGTGAACGGCGCGGGTAAGTCCACGCTGCTCAAGATCATGGCCGGCATCGAGAAGGAATACGGTGGTGAAGCCTGGGCCGCCGAAGGCGCGCGCATCGGCTATCTCGAACAGGAACCCAAGCTCGACGAAAACCTGACGGTCGGTGAGAACGTGGCTCTGGGTTTCGGTGAGCTGAAGAAGGCCGTGGACCGCTTCAACGAGATCTCGATGAAGTTCGCCGAGCCGATGTCCGACGACGAAATGACGGCCCTTCTGGCCGAGCAGGCCGATCTTCAGGAGAAGATCGACGCTGGCGACGGCTGGGAGCTGGATCGCAAGCTCGAAATCGCGCTCGACGCCCTGCGCTGCCCGTCCGCTGACAGCCCGGTGACGAACCTCTCGGGTGGTGAAAAGCGCCGTGTGGCGCTGTGCCGCCTGCTGCTTGAAAAGCCTGAAATCCTGCTGCTCGATGAGCCGACCAACCATCTCGACGCCGAGAGTGTGAGCTGGCTCGAAAAGACGCTGCGTGACTACGCCGGGACTGTCATGGTCATCACCCATGACCGTTACTTCCTCGACAACGTCACCAACTGGATCCTCGAAATCGAGCGTGGCCGTGGCTATCCGTTCGAAGGTAATTACTCGTCCTGGCTGACCCAGAAGCGCAAGCGCCTGGCCCAGGAAGAGAAGGAAGAAAGCTCGCGCCAGCGTGCCCTTGCGGCTGAGCAGGAGTGGATTTCCAGCTCGCCCAAGGCGCGTCAGGCCAAGAGCAAGGCCCGTATCACGAAGTATGAGGAAATGCTGGCCGCCAATGCGGAGCGCGCAGGCGGCACGGCGGATATCGTCATTACGCCGGGACCGCGTCTGGGTGGCACGGTTATTGAAGCCGAGAACCTCAGCAAGGGGTATGGCGATCGCCTGCTGATCGACAACCTGAACTTCAAGCTGCCGCCGGGCGGTATCGTGGGCGTCATCGGGCCGAACGGCGCTGGTAAGTCCACACTGTTCAAGATGATCACGGGTGATGACACACCCGATGGCGGCTCGCTCAAGATCGGCGAGACGGTGAAGCTGGGATATGTGGACCAGTCCCGCAACACGCTCGATGACAACAAGACCGTCTGGGAAGAAATTTCCGGCGGGACGGACGTCATCCAGCTTGGCAAGCGCACGGTTCCGTCCCGCGCTTATGTGGGCGCGTTCAACTTCAAGGGTTCCGACCAGCAGAAGCGCGTGGGCATCCTGTCGGGTGGTGAGCGCAACCGCGTCCATCTGGCCAAGATGCTCAAGAAAGACAGCAATGTCATTCTGCTCGATGAGCCGACCAACGATCTTGACGTTGATACGCTGCGTGCTCTCGAAGACGCTCTGGCGGAATTCGCCGGCTGCGCCGTGATCATCACCCACGACCGCTGGTTCCTCGACCGTCTGGCCACGCATATCCTCGCGTTCGAGGGAGACAGCCATGTCGAATGGTTCGAGGGGAACTTCCAGGACTACGAAGCAGACAAGCGTCGTCGTCTGGGGCCGGATGCGACCGAGCCTGGTCGCATCAAGTACCGCCCGCTGGCCCGCTGATCCGGCATTCTGCGTTCGGCGGACGGGACTGTCCTGTCCGCTGAGGGGTTCTGCGGTCTGGGGAGAGCTGCGTGCTGGGGCGTGAAATCCGAACCGCCCGGCTTGTCCTGACTCCGGTCAACTGGCCGGACCTTGAAGACATGGTTGCGCTCAAGGGCAATGCCGGGGCGTTTGCCAAAATGCTGGGCGGTGTGCGCAACCGGATCACGACCGAACAGGAAATGGCGGAAGACGTCAGTTTCTGGGCGCGGTGCGGTGTGGGGATCTTTGCGATCCGCGAAAATGGCCGTTTTGTCGGCATTACCGGTGTTCACGAGCGCCCTGACGGGCGTGGTCTGGGCCTGAGATTTTCCATTTTTCCGTGGGCTGCCGGGCGCGGCATTGCCCGTGAAGCCGCGGCCGCGGCCCTGCGCTATGTGCTGGATACGGGCGAGAAGCGCATCGTGGCCGTGGCCAGGGAAGACAATCTGGCCTCCCGCACGGTTCTGGGCAGTCTGGGACTGCGCCATACGGCGACCTTCGACCGCGATGGCGATACAATGTTTCTCTACGAAATCACGGCGGACTGACAAACCTGCACCGATTTTTCCGGACGGTCAAAGTGGCCGTTGTGTTTTCAGAGGCTCCTGCCTATCCATAACAAATCGAAAAATTTTGTTACAATTGGGGCGGGAGTTTTGTCGTGAGATTTATGAGTGTCTGCACACGAGGTCTGGGACTTGTCGTCCTGGCTTTTGCGTCTCAGGCCTTTGCCGAGATCTCAAAGCCTGTCGAAAGCGTGGTCAATGGCGTTCATATCATGGACCGGACCATCACGCTTCAGGCGGGTGCGAGCGAGATTGTGGCTCTGCCTTCAAACGTCCAGTCAGCCTCGGCGCCACTTCCGGATATTCTGAGTATCAACCTCGTTTCCCATCAGGTCGCGGAGATCATGGGGCGACGGGAGGGGCGGACAGACGTCCTGTTTACAGGTCGGGATACGATCTATCGTTATCATGTCACGGTGCAGCGCCCCGTGCACTGAGCCGCACCGGCAGGACCGGCCCGTGTCGGGCGCGGTCCTGCCTGATGTTCTTACTTGTGGGCTGAGAGCTGCCGTTCGAGGGCGGCGTTCAGGGCGTCGACGTCGCCGTTGTGGCGCGCGAGATAGGAGCTGTAATCGCCGCGCTGGTTCATGCGCAGGCTGGCACCTTCGCCATACATGTCCATGACTTTGGGCGGGTTGCCGCCGATGATCAGCTGCATGTTCACTTCCGGCTGGCCCGGACGGTCGATCAGCGCATTGACGCGTTCGCCTTCGGGCGTGCTTGTCGTGGATGTGACGCGGAAGCTCACGCCCTGATAGCTGCCGATCTGGTCCGTGATGGTGTTGACCAGAACCTGATCAAACAGGGAGAGGTACTTGTCACGCTGGGCCGGGGTCGCGGTGCGCCAGTATTTGCCGAGGCAGTAGCGGCCGATCCCGGCAATGTCGACATTCTCCTTGAGCAGCGGGAGAACTTCTTTCTTCTTCTGCTCAAGCGGTTCGCTGGAGTTGACCACGCCTGCCAGACGGCCCCCGAAAGAGTTGACGAAGTCCGTCGCCGGGTTGGCGTGGGCGGCTCCGGTGGCGACGGCGAGGGAGACAACGGCCCCAAGAACAGTGCGGCGCGAAAATACGTTGAACATGTCGTTGTCCTCAGTTGTACCAGTCGGGGGTGGTTGCGCGGTCGTCGTTCTTGATCGTGTCGATCTGGCTCTGGCGGTTCTGCTGCCATGCACTCCGGATATAGGAGTACGGGTCCAGACTGTCCTGTTCGACATGGTCGATCTGGTCGATGGAGCTGGCATAGCCCTCCATGGTCCCGGCCACGTTGTAAGCCCAGTTGAAGGTTAGCAGATCATAGCCGCGGGGCACATAGTTGATCGGCGTCAGGCCCTGGCCAATGCCGTAACCTGCGCCATCGCGGAAATTGGACGGGCCGACGAACGGGATGAACAGGTAGGGCCCGCTCGCCACGCCCCAGGTGCCCATCGTCAGGCCCGGATCGGTTTCATGCTGGTTGTAGCCGACCAGTCCTGCGACGTCGAAGAAACCGCCAACGCCTGCGCTCATGTTGATCGCAAAGCGCATGAAGGCGTCGCCCGCGCGGCGCGGCTTGCCTGCACCAACGTCGGAAAAGAAGACCGCGGGCTCGCGCCATGTCTCGTTGATGTTCGCGATGGAGTGACGCACGGGCCTGGGAATGGCCCAGATCCACGCCTTGCCGACCGGACGCAGGACCTTGTGATAGGCCCACATCTGGACGTTGTACATCTTGCGGTTCAGGGGCTCGTAGGGGTCGTTTGCGGCCTTGTAATCCGCAAGATCGTCCGGATCCGTCGGGGGCGGGTTGCGCAGTGAGCCACAGGCGCCCAGTGCTAGCAGGGCGAGCGTACCTGCGAGAGCCCTGCTGCGACGTGACACACGACGTGAGCGCGTCTCCCGGATTGCGTTGTCGTCCTGCCGAAAGTCCATAACCATCCCCAAAATACCCTTCCCGGCCCAGTGCTCACGAAGAAGTCACCGGAAAACGGAAATTTTCGTAATCCGTTCCCTGAAGGACTCCATGAACCCCGATCGGCCACGCGCCATCCGTCGCGGAAAACTGCGGAGGGGCGTAGTCATAACGTATCCTCCGATAGCGTGCATCCCTGTATGTCTGCAAATGCTGCTCGTTTGAAGAGGCCAGATGCTTTAACGATCCAGATGCTTCGCGGCTGCTTTCAGGGCTTTGACCCTTCGGGATTTTTGGGATCAGTGTGGCCTCAACTCAACACCCGGGAGGTTTTCAATGTCCAGATTCTTCGGTTCGAAGGGTGCGTTTCTCGCGACTGTCGGGGCTCTGGCCCTGAGTGCCGGTGTGGCGCAGGCGCACCCCACCGTGGCCAATCAGCCCTGGGGCAGCACGCCGGATGGCAAGCCCGTGCGGATCGTGACCCTCAAGAACGGTCTCGGCACGACGGCCCGCATCATCACCTACGGCGGCATCATTCAGTCCGTCGAGACGCCGGATCGCGAAGGGCATGTTCAGGACGTGGTTCTCGGGTTCGACAATCTGAAGGGCTATACGGTCGACAGCGCGAAGGGTGGTCTGTTCTTCGGCGCCATCATCGGTCGTTACGCCAACCGTCTCGCTGGCGGCAGCTTTCCCGTGGACGGCAAGATCTATCATACGGATGTGACGGCGCCTCCGAATGCCCTGCACGGTGGCAAGAAGGGCTTCGACAAGAACGTCTGGACGATCGAGAAGACCGGCACCAACTCCAGTGGCGCGTATGTGACGCTCAAGCTCGTCAGCCCCGATGGCGATCAGGGCTTCCCCGGTACGCTGACGACGCATGTGACCTACACGCTGGGCACTGACAACGCCCTGTCGCTGCATTATGTCGCCACGACCGATGCACCGACGGTTCTGAACCTGACGAACCACAGCTACTGGAATCTGAACGGTGAGGGCTCGGGCTCCATCGAGCCGGAAATCCTTCAGATTAACGCCGATGGCTTCACGCCGACCGACGCGACATCCATCCCGACCGGCCAGATCGCGCCTGTTGCCGGGACGCCGCTTGATTTCAGCAAGCCGACCGTCATTGGCGACCGTCTGCGCAGCAACGACCAGCAGATGATGTATGCGCGTGGCTATGACATGAACTGGGTCGTCAACGGGCCATCTGGCCAGGCGCCGCGTCTGGCGGGCAAGGTCTATGATCCGCGTTCGGGCCGCAGCATGGAAATCCTGACGAACCAGCCGGGGCTGCAGGTCTATACGTCCAACTCGCTGGATGGCGGTTATGCCGGGGTGTCCGGTCATGCCTATCGTCAGGGCGACGCGATTGCGTTCGAGGCCGAGCATTATCCCGACAGTCCGAACCACCCGTCTTTCCCGACGACTGAACTCAAGCCGGGCCAGACGTTCGATTACACGACGACGTTCAAGTTCTCGAACAAGTAAAAGACATCAGGGTCCGGGGCGCAGGCTCCGGACCCTGATTTTTCTTTAAGCCCGGCTTTCAGGCGGGCCGGGGGGTGGTACTCACGATCCGCGCCGGGTTGCCGACTGCCGTGGAATAGGCCGGGATGTCTTCCAGCACGACCGAGGCCGCGCCGATCCGGGCATATTCCCCGATGACGAGGCGCCCGAGAATGCGTGCGCCCGCGCCGATCATGGCGCCGCGACGCACGATGGGGTGACGGTTGCCGCTCAACTTGCCCGTGCCGCCCAGTGTGACATCCTGAAACAGCGACACATCGTCTTCGACGATGCAGGTCTCGCCGATGACGATCCCCGTTCCGTGGTCGATGCTCAGCCGGCGCCCGAGACGGGCCGCGGGGTGAATGTCGATGGCAAAGAGCTCGTTGATCCGGCTCTGGAAATGATGGGCCAGATGCTGGCGGCCCTTCGTCCAGAGATGATGCGAGATCCTGTAGGCCTGAAGCGCCTGCCATCCCTTGAAGAACAGGAAGGGCGTGACGAGGTCCGGGCAGGCCGGATCGCGGTCATAGGTCGCGAGAATATCGGCTGCCGCTGCTTCGGCGATGTCGGGATCGGCGCTCAGGATCGAGGCGACGAGACGGGTGATCGTCGTGGCCGGGATGGAGCGGTCCGCAAGTTTCGTGCCCAGCAGGGAGGCCAGGGCGGACGCAAAATCCGGATGGTCTCCGATATTGGTGGAAAACACATCCTGGATCAGCGGATCGTGGCAACTGCACGCCTGGGACTGCATATCCTGCCAGAAGGCCGTGAGGTCCGATGTTCTCTCGGGTGGGGTTTCTGTAGCGGCCTGCGTCATACGCCCATGGCCTTTCTGACAAAGGCCCGGCGCAGGGCGGGGAAGCGCTGGACGCCCGCGATGCCCATATCGCGCAGACGGCGCAGGACGGGGTTGTCGTTGCCGAACAGGCGTTCGAGTGCGTCCGTGGCGGCCAGCATTGCCATGTTGCCGGGGCGGGTGTTGCGCTGATAGCGGACGAGAAGGTCGCGGCTTCCCATGTCCTTGCGATTGCGATGCGCCTCGATCAGCAGCTCCGCGAGCGAGATCACGTCCCGGAAGCCGATGTTCAGGCCTTGCCCTGCGATCGGATGGATGCCGTGTGCGGCGTCACCGGCCAGAGCAAGGCGGGGGCCGATATAGCTGTGGGCGTACTGTGCCGAGAGCGGATAGATCCAGCGACGACCGGTCGGGGTAATCTCCCCCAGATCTTCGTCCGCCATACGGGCCTTGATTTCACGGGCGAAAATCTCGTCCGGCAGGTCATGGAAGCGCTGAGCGCGGCCTTCGCCTTCGGCCCAGACGATGGCGGAGCGGTGCGGGTGTTCAGCGGTGCCGGGCATCGGCAGGCGTGCGAACGGACCTTCCGGCAGGAAATGTTCAAGCGCCACGCCATGATGCGGCTTTTCATGCGCGATTGTCGCGACGATGCCGTATTCATTATAAGGGATTTTCGTCAGGCCGATCCGCGCCTGACGGCGAAGCGGGGAACGACGTCCTTCCGCTGCTACGGCCAGTTTCGCCGTTACGGTTTTGCCTGAAGCCAGACGGATGGAGACATGATCGGGGTGGAACGTGAAATTTCCCAGATCCGGCGCATGTACATCTAGGCTGTCATACTGCTTCAGCGTCTGGTTGATCGCCAGACGGAGGTCCCGTGCCTCGACCATCCAGCCGAAGCTCTGGCCTTCGGGGGCGTCTTCCGGGCCGAAATGCAGTGTCAGCGGGGAGGGGGCCTCATGCGGGCGTCCGTCCGCCACACGGATTTCGTGGATCGGCTGCGCCACGTTGGGCAGATTGTCCCAGATGCCTGCGTCCGCGAGCATCCTGCGGGAGCCTTCCGCGATGGCATAGGCCCGCCCGTCCAGAGCGGGGTCTTCCATGCCGGGCAGGGCGTTGCGGTCGATGAGCAGGACGCGCACGCCCTCTGCCGCCAGACGACACGCCAGCGTAGCGCCCACAGGGCCGGCGCCGTTGATGCAGAGGTCGTAATGGGTTTTTTTCATCGTACTCATCTCCCTGCCCCTGTCCTACTCCTGCGATGGATCGAGCGGAAGGGGGCGCTTTCCTTATGAAGGGCAGCGGGCGAGACGCATCTGAAGCAGCGTGAGGGCAGCCTGATGGAAGCTGCACTCGGGGTGTTCCCGGCAGTACTGGATGAGAAAGGCCTGATCTTCGCGCACCACTTCGGGCGTCAGATTAAATGGCATCACGCTTTTTCCGTCCTGGTGGCGGGCGGCGAAGTGGCGTTCGTCATGCTTGCTGGATAACGTCGAACCACTCTTCCGGCAGCAGGGGGCGTCCGGGTCTGCCGGACCACAGGGGTTTTCGCGTAATCTCGAGAATGTACCCCATGCGGGCCTTCCTGAATTGCTTAACTATAGCGTTAAAGACGAACTGAAAACGGATCTGTGGGCCATAGTCAAACTGTGTTCTTTACGTGAAAAATAGGCGTCGCGGTCCTCTGAGGGACGTTTCTGTGCTTTCATGGAAGGGAATTCGACAGGTACGGCCCCTGATGATTTCACTCTAGGTACGCGATTCGGGAACGATCTGCGGCCGATGATGTTGTCTTGCGGAAAGCCGCTCCAAGACAGCAAGAAGATAAGGAACCGCAGAACGCATGATTGAAAACTCTTACGTCAGGTCCATCAGGCGGCTCGGACATCTGCTGGACTGGCTTCCGTCTCCGCTGGGTTCGATTCTGGTTCTGGTGTTCGCAGCGGGTATTGCGCTTCTGTCCAGCCGTATCATTACGGATGCTCTCCCGCGTCTGCCGGGGCTGCGCCGTATCCAGTTCATTCATGCCATTATCGCGCGGCTGCGGGCGCCCATCCGCAATTTCCTGATGATCATTGCCGCCAGTGCGGCCCTTCAGGCCACGGTCGGCTTTACGGATGCGACGACGTCGTTTCTGGAACAGGTCTTCATTTGCCTTTTCATTCTCAATCTTGGCTTTGGCATCATCCGGACGTTCCGCCTGCTGACGGATCAGTACCTGACGCGGATCAGTGCGAGGGACCATGCGGATGACATCACCGTCCGCTCCCATCAGACGCAGATCCGCGTCCTGCGCCGTCTGATCGAGATCTCGTTCGGTGTGCTGACGGTTGCGTCCTCGCTGATGGTGTTTCACTCGGTCCAGAAATTCGGTGTGTCGCTGTTTGCGTCTGCTGGTGCGGCATCCCTGATCGTCGGTCTGTCGGCCCGTCCGGCGCTGACGAACCTGATCGCGGGCATCCAGATTGCCGTCACGCAGCCTATCCGGATGGAGGACATGCTGATCCTGAACGGGGACTGGGCGTGGGTTGAGGAAATCAACGCCACCTATGTTGTTCTGCGGACCTGGGATCGCCGCCGGTATATCGTGCCGATCTCGTACTTCCTGGAGAATCCGTTCCAGAACTGGACGCACAGCTCACCGTCCCTGATTGCCTCGCTGTTCCTGTGGCTGGATTACCAGACGCCGGTAGACCGCCTGCGGGAGATGTATTTCGAGGAACTGGCCAAGTGCCCGGACTGGGATCAGGACAAGACCTCCATCGGCTGTCAGATCGCGGACAGCAACGCGCAGGTCATGTCCATCCGTCTGATTGCCGGTGCGCCTGATGCGAATTCCATGTGGGATCTGGCCTGCGACATCCGCGAGCGCATGCTGCGCCGGCTGCGTCTTGAAATGCCGGAATGTCTGCCGCGTGGCCGCACGGCCATCGTCCCCGGCGCGCCCGAGCAGAACGCATGGCCGGATGCTCTGGTCGCCCCGCCCGTTAACCGGCCGCAGGATGGCCCCTATCGCGGCCCGGATATGCCGGCATCCCCTCCTGCTGCAACGCCCGGACGCCCCTGAGGCGGAGTATTTGGGCAACAGCGTCTCTCATTCATGGGAATTTCACCGGAAACGGCATGATCGGGCTGCCAATATCATTATGAGACTGGCATGATCTGGGGCATACTCTGACAAAGATTACCCGATCGCAACGAGGATATGCCGTTCGTGAAGCTCGTTACTGCCATCATCAAACCCTTCAAGCTTGATGACGTCCGCGAAGCCCTGACCCCGCTGGGAGTTCAGGGTCTGACAGTTACCGAAGTCAAGGGTTTCGGTCGCCAGAAAGGCCAGACCGAAATCTATCGTGGCGCCGAGTATCACGTCAGCTTCCTGCCCAAGCTCAAGATCGAGGTCGCCGTTTCCAACGCGATCGTCGAGGACGTGATCGAGGCCATCATGACCGCAGCCCGCACCGGCAAGATCGGTGACGGCAAGATCATGGTCTCCAGCCTCGACCAGCTCATCCGTATCCGCACGGGAGAAACCGGCGAGGGCGCGCTCTGATGCGCGCGCCGATTGATACGGGCGATACGGCCTGGATGCTCGTCAGCACGGCTTTCGTGCTGATGATGACCATTCCCGGTCTTGCGCTTTTCTATGGCGGCATGGTCCGCAAGAAGAACGTGCTGGCGACGCTGATCCAGTCCTTCATGATCTGCTGCATTGCCAGCCTCGTCTGGATGGTCGCAGGTTACAGCCTTGCGTTCTCAACCGGTTCGCCGTGGATCGGGGATCTGTCGCGCGTCATGCTGCATGGTGTGGCGGACAATTTCCGTGCTGGCGTCGATTCCGCCTTCACGCTCGGCGCCGGAACCCCTGCCGCCGTGACGATGACGATCCCCGAGAGCGTCTTCATGATGTTCCAGATGACGTTCGCCGTCATCACCCCGGCCCTCATCACAGGCGCCTATGCGGATCGCATGAAGTTCTCCGCGATGTGTCTGTTCAGTATTGCCTGGCTTCTGCTGGTCTATGCCCCGGTCGCGCACTGGGTCTGGAGCCCGACGGGATGGGTCGCCGGGCTTGGCGCGGTGGATTTTGCGGGCGGGACGGTCGTGCACATCAATTCCGGTGTGGCCGGTCTGGTCTGTGCCATCATTCTCGGCCGTCGCAAGGGGCTGGGCCATGAAGACTTTTCTCCCTTTAACCTGACCTACGCCATTATCGGCGCGTCCCTGCTCTGGGTGGGCTGGTTCGGCTTCAATGCCGGGTCTGCTCTGGGCGCCAATGGTCGCGCGGGCATGGCGATGCTGACGACGCAGGTCGCCGCCGCTGCGGGCGGTGTGGCCTGGATGGTCGTGGAATGGGCCCGCACCGGCAAGCCGACGGCTCTGGGCATCATTTCGGGCGCGGTGGCCGGTCTGGTCGCCATCACCCCTGCGGCGGGGTTCGTGCTGCCGGGAAGCGCGGTTGTCATCGGCCTGATCGCCGGGGCGGGATGCTTCTGGAGCGCCACATGGCTCAAGCATCGTTTCGGCTACGATGACAGCCTCGATGCGTTCGGCGTTCATGGAACGGGCGGCATCATCGGCGCCATTCTGACCGGCGCGTTCGCCTATGGTCCGCTCTCGGCCACGGCCTCCAATCCGGAAGGAACGGTTGCCAGTGTTCATCAGGTCATCGCGCAGGTCGAGGCTGTCGGTGTGACGGTTGTCTGGTGTGTTATCATGACGACTGTGATCCTGAAGGTTCTGGATCTGGCGATGGGCCTGCGGGTGTCGCCGGACGAGGAACGTGAAGGTCTCGACATGGTTCTGCACGGTGAGCGCATCAACTGATCGCGCTTGTCGGGCGTTCAAGCTGCGGGGGGCTGTCATCTCCCGCCGATTTCAGAATGAAGGTTCTTTCTGCATGACGTTTACAAAAGCCTTTTCCGGCCTCTCCCTCGCAGCCCTGCTGGCCGCTGGTCTGAGCGTTGCGCCTGCCCATGCCCTGACTGCCAAGGAATGCCACGCCGCGTTCAAGACGGCCAAGCAGAACGGCTCCCTGAACGGGCAGTCCTACAAGGCGTTCAAGGCCGCTTCCTGTGGCGATACGGCCAAGGCCGCCGCCCCGGCTGCTTCATCGGCCACCACGCCTACGGCTGCTGCCCCCACAACGACGGCTCCGGCTGCGCCGGCAAGCGCTGCGCCTGCAGACTCGTCTCCGGCCGGTACGAAAGCCCCGATCGCCCCCAAGACGTCTACGGCGTCATCGGGCAATGTCGTGTTCCCCACCGCTATTTCCCCGGAATTCAGCAAGCTTTCCGCCGGCCGTGCGCGCCAGAAGACCTGCGTTGCCCAGTACAACGCCAACAAGGCAAATGGCGGCAACGGTTCCCTGAAGTGGATCCAGAAGGGCGGCGGCTACTGGTCGCAGTGCAATTCCCGCCTCAAGGGTGAATAAATCCCGTTTTTTCGAAAAGGCTCCTTCCTTCGGGAAGGGGCTTTTTTCTGAGCCAGTTTTCACAATATTCAAATTTATTGGCCTGTTTTGCTCTGCCCTTACTTTGAAAAGCAGCATGACAACGGCTGGATCAGGCGCCTTCCTCGCACAAGAAGACATCAAAGATAAAGCGTACGATATTTATCGGGGTATATGGGCTCTTGGAGTTGGTATATTAGGTCAGGACTGGGATATCGAAGGCGATAATCTTGTCGAATGCCTCGCCTCATTTTGCAGCCATTACCGACCCGACAGAAAAATCCTTGTTGATAATGCCCGGATCTGGCTGACATGGGATGATGTCACGCTGGAGCGCTGGACCGAGGCCGCGATTTTATATGATTTCCGGCGTGAGGAAGAACCGGGGGATTATCCGACGGCCCGCGCTTTCTGGCTCGCTGTTGTGACGTATGTTGAGCGCAGCATTCGCGAATATCCGGACAAAATCGCCTAGTCCCCTGTGTTTTATCGAAAGAAAAGCTGCCCGCTGGCGTAGGACAGCCAGATTTCGTGGTGGGCGAACCAGTCCGAGCCCAGTAGCATGTCGGCCTGATCGTGGACCGGCGCGACGGTCAGGACGGGGTGGTTCCAGAGGGTGTTTCCGAGTTCAAAGCGTTTGAAATGGTGCCAGTGATACGGACGTTCGCGCAGATCCACGCCCGAGGTCATGCCGCCCGGATCGAGGGCAAGCTGGTCGTCTGTCAGGCCGAGGCGGTGGGCGAAATCCGTGCTGACGATATGCGAGCGCGCGCCACTGTCCAGAAGGGCCGTACCGCTCAGCCCGTCCAGCGTGAAAGGCACTGTCAGGCGGCCTGAGATCCGGTGCATGGGCATCGTCGTCCAGTGGCCGGTCCATGCGGGCGGAGGCTGGCATGCGTGGGAGGCCAGGCGGACGCGCCATAATATCAGGCGCTGGTGGGGGACGTCGAATTCCAGATCGTAATCCGCCAGCACATCCGCACCGAGCAGCCCGAAAACGGGGGGCGTGATCATGGGGGAACCTGGCAGAATGCCGACGGCCATCGTTCCGGCCCCAAGCGCGAGTTCTCCCGAATGAGGCGTGCCGAGCCGGAGGTCCTGTATCCGAATGTTCGGCACGACGCGCGGGGCGCCGTTCGGGCCCTGCATCATGGTGCGGTGTTCGGGGTCGGGCGGCAGGTGAAAGGCCGCGACGCCGCCCGGCGTCATGAGGCTGCCTTCGGATCCCGTATCGACGATCATCGAGGCATTGTGGCTGTTCACCGTCACCGGGACGCTCAGATAGCCGCCATCATCGCGCAGTGGCAGCACGACGGCGCGGCTCATCTCGCAGACCGGGACCGCAGAAGCGGTCGCCGTGCAAAGGCCCAGAATCAGAACGGCGGACAGGAGGCGTTTCATCAGCCCTGATCCGCGCGGGGATGGGCCTTGCGCCAGACATCCAGCAGGTGTTTTTCGTCGGCCAGCGTATAGGCCTGTGTGGTTGAGAGGCTGGCGTGGCCCATGAGTTCCTGAATGGTGCGCAGGTCTGCCCCGCCTTCCATCAGATGCGTTGCGAAGGAATGGCGCAGCGCATGGGGCGTTGCGGAATCGGGCAGGCCTTCGCCTTTGCGCCAGTTTCGCATGGCGCGCTGGGCGACGCCGGGATTGAGGCGGCCACCTCGCACGCCGCAGAACAGGGGCGCATCGGGCGCGGGGGAAGGATGGGCCGCTTTCCAGCTTTCCAGCGCCTCGATAACCGCCGGAAGCAGGGGTACGAGCCGTTCCTTGCCACCTTTGCCAACCACGCGAAGCATGTTCTGCCCTGCATTCGTCAGGTCCCGGATGTCGAGCGAGAGCGCCTCGCCAATCCGCAGTCCTGTGCCGTAAAGCAGGGTGAACAGTGCCCGGTCCCGCAGGGCGGCCTGACTGGTTTCGGCGTCATCGGAAATGCCATCGGCCGCGGCAAGGGCCGCTTCCTGCCCCAGAGGGCGGGGCAGGCGCTTTTTCATGCGCGGCGTGGCGAGCAATGACGGTGCGGGATTGGACAGATCATGCCGCAGGGCCAGATAGCGGAAGAACGAGCGCAGGGCCGAGACATGCCGTGCCCGGGAGCGTGCGCGCGAGTCGGCACTGGTGGCGCGACGGGTTGGCTTTTCGCTGCGGGCTGTTTCATGGGCGAGCCAGGCGCGCAGGTCGGCAAGGGACAGCTTTCCCAGATCGGCCAGCGTGACTTCCCCGCCCAGATGCTGCTGGAAAAACGTCAGCGCCAGCAGGATGTCGTGGCGATACGCCTCGACCGTGCGCGGGCTGGAGCGCTTTTCATGCGTCAGCCATTCGGTCCAGTCGCGCAGGGCATCGAGCGCCATCAGGGATGCGGTCATGGCATTTCGCAGCAGGGGAGGTTAGACACGGTCATGGCATCCAGCAGCCTATCCAAGCCTGATCCCCGGCGAAAGCCACCTTCCACCGGAACGCGCGTTTCGGTGCTCGTGCCGCTGCCGTTTCCGGGGCCGCTCGACTATCTGGCTTCCCTGCCGCTTGAGCCGGGAGACCTCGTGACGGTCCCGCTGGGGCGTCGTGAAACCGTGGGTTGCGTGTGGGAAACCGATCGCACGCTGCCTGCCGATTTCGCATTGCCGGTCGGGCGTGAACTTCCGCTCGAACGTCTGCGTCCCGTTGTCGGGAAGCTGGATGTGCGCCCGCTCCCGCAGAGCCTGCGCCGTTTTGTCGACTGGGTGGCAGCCTATACGCTCACGCCGCCGGGGCTGGTTCTGGCGATGGCGACGCGCATTCATCTGAAAGATGCACCCAAACCCACTCTGGGCTGGGTGCGGACGGAAGCGCCGGAAGGCGATCTGCGCATTACGCCCGCGCGCCGGTCCGTGCTGAATTTTGCGTCTTCCACACCCCTGAGCACTGCCGAACTGGGGGATCGCAGCGGGGCGAGTGCGGCCGTCATTCGCGGTCTCGCTACGGCCGGCCTGCTGCGGGAGGCCGTCATTGCTCCGGCTGCTCCGTTCGGTCTGCCGGACCCAGCGCATGGGGCGCCGAAACTCTCCGAAGAACAGGCTGAGGTCGCGCAGGAATTGTGCGGCCCCGTCGAGGCCGGGCGGTTTCAGGTTACGCTGCTGGAGGGGGTGACCGGATCGGGCAAGACGGAGGTTTATTTCGAGGCCGTGGCCGCCTGTCTGGCCAAGGGAAAGCAGGTGCTGGTCCTCCTGCCGGAAATCGCGCTTTCCGCCCAGTGGACGGACCGTTTTATCCGGCGTTTCGGGGCTGAACCTGCTGTCTGGCATTCCGATCTCGGGGCCAAACGGCGGCGCGAGACCTGGCGCGCCGTGGCGGAAGGCAGTGCCCGTGTTGTGGTGGGGGCCCGCTCGGCGCTGTTCCTGCCATTTGCCGATCTGGGCCTCGTCGTGGTGGACGAGGAGCATGAAAGCGCTTTCAAACAGGAAGAGGGCGTCATGTATCATGGGCGGGACATGGCGGTTGTTCGCGCCCGTCTGGCGGATGCACCGGCCATTCTCGTCTCCGCCACGCCATCGCTCGAAACGCTTGCGAATGTGGAGAGCGGACGCTACCGGCACGAACTTCTGACCGCACGGCATGGTGGGGCGACCCTGCCGGATGTTTCACTGGTGGATATGCGGGCCGACCCGCCGGAACGCGGCCTGTTTCTGTCGCCCAAACTCTGCACCGCCATTGATGAGACGCTGGAGAAAGAGGAGCAGGCCATGCTGTTCCTCAACCGGCGCGGTTATGCGCCTCTGACGCTGTGCCGGGCCTGCGGGCACCGGATGCAGTGTCCGAACTGTTCGGCCTGGCTGGTGGAGCATCGGGCGAGGGGCATCCTGACCTGCCATCACTGCGGGTATAACGAGCGGATTCCGAAGGATTGCCCGGAATGTCATGCCGAGAATTCGCTCGTGCCCATCGGGCCGGGAATCGAGCGCATTACGGAAGAGGCGAAACTGCGGTTTCCGGAAGCGAAACTGCTGGTGATGTCGTCCGATACGCTTGGTTCTCCGGCAGCCACGGCGGAGGCCGTGCGGAAGATTTCGGACGGTGAGGTCAATCTCATCATCGGCACGCAGATCGTGGCCAAGGGCTGGCATTTCCCGAAACTGACACTCGTGGGCGTCGTGGATGCGGATCTGGGGCTTGGAGGCGGGGATCTGCGGGCAGCCGAGCGGACGGTGCAGCTTCTGCATCAGGTTGCGGGCCGTGCGGGCCGTGCGGAGCATCGCGGGCGCGTGCTGCTTCAGAGCTATGTGGGCGAACATCCGGTCATGACGGCGTTGGTCTCCAACGATTTCCAGACCTTCATGGAGCAGGAAGCCGAGCAGAGACGGCCCTCGTTCTGGCCGCCCTACGGACGGCTGGCCGCGCTGATCGTGAGCGCGCCGAGTGCGGAGGCGGCGGACGCGCTGGCGCGGGAAATTGCGCTCTCCGCGCCGGAGCGGGAAGGGGTGCAGGTTCTGGGACCAGCGCCGGCCCCACTCGCTGTCCTGCGTGGACGACACCGGCGCAGGCTGTTGTTAAGGACGATGCGGGGCATTGCCGTACAGCCGATCCTGCGTCAGTGGCTGGGGGATATCAAACCCACGGGCGGAGCCAGGGTCGATATTGATATCGACCCTATTTCCTTCCTTTAAGGCTGGAAAAATCAGCCCTTGCGCTTGCGGAAGAACTCGACCGAAGCGGTGACGACCGCGATGACGGCCAGGATCTGCTGGAAATACGGGCGGAAACGCTTGGGTCCGAACGTCGCCATGGCGGTCATGCCGGCGAGGCCGATTTCACGAGCGCGCGTGGCCTTCTGACAGCAGGTCTTCATCTTGGAGCAGCAGCCCTTTTTGGAGCTGACGTCTGCGATGACGGTTTCGGGGGCGGGGGATGACTTGGTCATGGGGGATCTCCTGAAAAATGGAATCAGGGGATCAACACGCGACATTACAAGGGGTTGCCAGAGCAGCACGTGCAAGCCATGGCGCAGAGACGTCAGTCCTGCTGGCCGTCGCGGGCCTTTTCCAGTGTTTTGAGCTGCGTGTCGGAATCGGGGGATTTCGGGTTCAGAAGCAGCATCTGGTGGAACGCCCTCAGGGCGGCTTCGGGCTCGTGCCGGTCATGTTCGGCTTCCGCGAGCATGCCCCATGCGGTGGGGTCGCCGGGGTCGGCCTGAAGAACGACGCCCAGATCGGTGATCGCGCCGTTATTGTCCCCTGCTGCCAGCCGGATGGCCGCACGCTGACGGTAGAGGATGGGCTGGTCGGGCTGGATGGTGATGGCCGCAGTCAGATCGTCCTGTGCCTGCTGGAAATCGTGTTTTCCCAACGCATCATGCGAATCGCTGATGAGCATCTGCACGCTGCCGGTTAGGGCACGGCTGCGGAGGCCTTCCGCACGTTCGGAAATTTCGCCAGCCTGTTTTTCGTTCCCGGCCATGGCAAGCGCTTTTTCCGCATCCATGAGGCGGTCATGGAGCGTCTTGCGTGGCGGGCGGGGAGAGGAGGTGGGTGGTTTGGCAGCCGGAGACGCTGCGGGGCCGGGCGCGGCAGGATTTGCGGCGGGTGCGGCGTGAACTGGCAGAAAAGTAAGGGCCGGGCTACAAAGCAGAACGGCGCCAGCCATCAGCCAGCGCCGCCCGTCCGTCATCCGGCAGACCAAGGGGTTCAGCCCTGGCGAGCCTTCATGCGCGGGTTCTTCTTGTTGATGATGTAAACGCGGCCGCGGCGGCGGACAACGCGGCAGTCCTTGTCGCGGACCTTGGCGGACTTCAGGCTGTTGCGGATCTTCATGGTTGCAGGCTCTCGACGGGTAAGGCCCTTGCGGACCGGACAGCGGGCCGGAACGCCCGCGAAAGAATGGCTCCGATTACCCATCCCGCCCTGTAGAGTCAAGCTGACAAGCCATCCGTGTGGCGGAATTCCTTGATGCTGCCGATTTGCAACAACCTGCAACAGCGTCGTTCAGGGTCTTTGTCCGGCCGGGATTTTCTCCTAACGTCAGTTTCATGATCAAGCGCCATTCCCGCCCGGCCCTGCTGCTGGCTCTTCTTCCTCTCGCCGTCGCCCTTGCCGCGCCCGTGGCCGCAAGAGCGGATGACGGAGAGGCCAAGACCAACGACGACGATCCGACGATCAACCAGCAGGGTTTCGCCATCAACAAGATCCTCCGGGTTCTCCAGACCAATCCGGATGCCGCGGGCGACTCCTGCATCAACGCGCTCAAGGAAATGCATCAGGCCCAGACGGCCTTGGGCAAGGAAGAGGGCATTGATCCCGAACACAATCAGGATATCGGCGTTGCGCGCGATGTCCTGTCCTCTGAAATGGAGGATGTCACGAATATGTGTGGTGCCGATGCGCGGACCTACTGCCGCAAGGCCACCACACATCCTGACCCCAAGCTGATAGCGGCCTGCAACGCCCTGCCCGCCGAAGAAGACTGAGTGGCGCGCTCTGGCAGAGGGATCGGGGCCGTCTGTCAAAACATGTCCAGAAGATTCGAGGACTAACTTTTCCAGTCCGCTGCTCTTAAGGTCGGAAGTCTGATTCTGGTAACGAGGGCCGTGGGACTGTTTCTGATGAAGTCTGTGTCGGGTGGGGAGCATCGCTCTTGACCGCTGCACTACAGTCAGTCTTCCGTCCCGGATGGGTCCAGTTCAGTCTCAGAACATGGTCTGCACTTGTGCTGGCGCTGGGAACGGCCTTCTGGTCCCAGCTTGATTCACCCGCCAGTGCGGGTGTGACGGTCATGATCCTCGCGCAGCCTCTGCGGGGACAGGCGCTGTCCAAGGCGTTTTACCGTCTGGCCGGGACCGTGCTTGGTGTCGGTGTTTCTATCATTCTCGTTGCGATGTTCAATCAGGAGCGCGCCCTGTTTCTCGGCGGCGCGGCCCTGTGGATTGCGGCCTGTGCGTTTGTGGGATCGCTTGAGCGCGATTTCCGCTCCTACGGCGCGCTGCTGGCGGGATATACCGTCGCACTGGTGGCGCTCCCGACCATGGATGATCCGCAGAACATCTATCCTGTCAGCATCGCGCGTGCGTCTGATATCGCCATCGGCGTTGCGTCCATTGCGGTCGTAAACATTCTCTCCGGGTCCCCCGAAGCCTGGCGCAGGCTTTCGAAGGCCATGGAGACGCTGTCGCATCGCGTGCGGCAGACCGGCAAATCCGCCATCATGGGCGATCCGATCGCGACGCCTGAGCAGATGATCGGGCTGAGCGGCGAAATTCTCGCGCTCATGACCCAGATTTCCTATGCCAGAACGGAAGTTGAGCGTGGGCGTCTGCGGATGGCGGGCGCACGGCTGGGCATCATCGGCATGCTCACGGTTCTGACCACGAGCCGTGCGATTGCGTGGCTGCTGGAGACCGGCGGCATTTCCGATCTCCTGATCCGTCATGTCCGGGCCTGGCACGAGCGCTCCGAGGACGGCACGACCCGTCTTGAGACGATGGACACGATTCTGGATAAAATCCGTGCGGAAGACCCGGATTTCGTCCCCTCGGCACGGGAGGCGTGGTTTCTGGAGCGGTGTTCGACGCTTCTCAGCAACCGGCTGCATATCCGTACCGGCATGAACACGCTCCTGCGCGCCACCCCGGCGGGCGATGCGCTCAAACTGGCGCAGCTTGCGAGCAATCCGGATTACGTGACGGCCTTCATCAACGCCATGCGCGTGCTGCTGGGCTTCAGCGTTGCGGCGGCTTTGTGTCTGGCCTCCAGCATTCCGGCCTCCGTGACATCCCTGTCCCAGACGGCGCTGGTTCTGACGCTGGCCTCCACCGCGATCGACACCGCGGAGTTCGGCAAGGGCGCCATCATCGGGATGCCCGCCGGTATTCTCGTGGCGGCGTGGCTGGATTTCATGATCCTGCCGCATGTGGGCAGCATGCTGAGCCTTGCGCTGGTGTTGCTGCCGCAGACCGTGATTTCCTGCCTGCTGCTGATGAACCCGAAGACCAATGCCATCGGCTTTAACTATGGCGTGTTCTTTCTGGTGTTCATCGCGCTCGGTAACCATCACAACTACGATCCGCTGGCCTTCATCACGCGCAATACATTCTATGCGATGGCGGCCGTGCTTTCTTTCGTATTGCTGGTGCTGCTCTGGCCACCGACCGCGCGGCGGCACCGGTTCCGGCTGGCGGTCTCCATTGCCCATGATCTGGAACTGCAGCTTGCCGGGCATGGCGAGCGGATGGGGCCGCCGCTTCTGAGCCGGAAATACGAACGCCTGAGCCAGTTCCTGATGTGGACGGACCGGTTGAAGGATCCGGGGCTGCGCTCCCGGCGGGTTTTCAACCGTTTCGTCGCGCTGGAGGATTTTTCCAGCACCATTGCCCGCGTCCGGCATTATCTGGATGACGCCGCGCATCTTCCCGGCCTCAAGCCCATGGTCCGCCATGTGCGGCGTCTGCTGGCGCATGACAGGCTCGGTCTTCTGGAAGCTGAAATTCCCGAGCTTCAGGCCATGTTTTACGAGCGGCTTTCAGACGGCATCCGCGAGGAGCAGTCCATGATCATTAACTGTATCGGCGGTCTGGAATCGGTGCGGACAATGGTGCGTCTGAACCGCTCGGCCGTGCATCACTATGGAATAGGACGCAAGCGATGGTGACGACACAGGTCGTGGACCTTGATGGCGTGCTGGTGTCGGCTTTCGTCATCAACCTGGCGCTGGCCCTGCTGACACTGGCCGTTCTGCGCTGGATTCTGGCCTGGTTCGATCTGTGGCGTTTCGTCTGGGATCCGCCTCTGGCCCAGTTCGGCATCCTGATCTGTCTGATCGGCCTTTACACCCTGATCCTCTGACCTTTTCCTGTCCCGAACCGAACCCAAGGTGACCGTCCCGTGCTTTCCAGTGCCCATCGCCTGATCCGCCTGACCATCACGCTCTGCATCCTTGCAGTGGCGGCGCTTGTGGTCGTCATTCTGTGGGATTACTACACCGCCTCGCCCTGGACGCGGAACGGACAGGTGCGCGCGCAGGTCGCCAATATCGCGCCGCGCGTTTCGGGACAGATCATCGAGGTTCTGGTGAAGGACAACCAGTTTGTCCACAAGGGGGAGGTGCTCTACGTCATCGACCCGTTCGATTTCAAGGTGGCGCTGGAGACGGCCAAGGCCCATGTGGCCGAGCGCAAAGCCGATCTGGAATTCCGCCTCGTGCAGTCCCAGTGGCGCAAGGCCATTCCCGGCACTGCCGTTTCAGTCGAGGAAAAACGGCAGTACGAAGCGCTTTCGCAGCAGATGCAGGCCCAGTACGCCGCAGCCGAAGCCGCGGAGCATCAGGCCGAAATCAACCTTGAGCGAACGCAGGTCCGCAGTTCCATCGACGGCATCGTGACCAATCTCATCATGCGGCCCGGCGATTTCGCTACCGCCGGTGTGGTCAACATCCACATCATCGACACCAGCTCCTACTGGGTGGACGGTTATTTCGAGGAAACCAAGGTCCATGATCTTGATGAGGGCGATCTCGTTCGCATGGATCTGATGGGGTATCACGATCCGCTGTTCGGGCATGTCGAAAGCATCACGCGCGGTATCGCCAGCAATAACGCGCAGGTGAACAAGCAGGGCCTGCCGGAAGTGGACCCGGTCTATACCTGGGTGCGTCTGGCACAGCGTATTCCGGTGCGCGTGAAGATCGACAAAATCCCGGATGACCTGACGCTGGCCGCCGGCATGACGGCGACCGTGACCGTCGTGTCGGAAGAGGGCAACCGCCGTCACCGCTCCACCCACGCCGCCTTCCAGCATTTCGGTGACGATATCCGGCATCTGTTCGGCCACAGATAAGGATTTTGGAATAAAAGTTTTTGGTGAAGCTTTTTTCAAAAAGCTTCGGCGTTCTCCGCCTTTTTATAAAAAGGCGGAACCCAAAAACTTTTATTCGTCTGGTCTTTTCAGGGCCGGTCGATGGCCCAGATGGCGAAGGCCTGAACGAGGGCGACTTCTTCCAGACGTTTAAAACGGCCGGATGAGCCGCCGTGGCCGGCTTCCATGTTGATGCGGCACAGGAACGGGCCGCCGGACGTGACTTCGCGCAGTTTCGCAATCCATTTCGCGGGTTCCCAGTAGGTCACGCGCGGATCGGACAGACCACCCATTGCCAGAACCGGCGGGTAGGTTTTGGCGGCGATGTTGTCATAGGGCGAATAGCTGGCGATCAGGTCATACGCGTCCGGGTCTTCCAGCGGGTTGCCCCATTCCGGCCATTCCGGCGGCGTGAGCGGCAGGGAGACGTCGGACATGGTGTTGAGCATGTCGACGAACGGCACCTGCGCGGCAATGCCTGCGAAAAGCTCGGGCGCCATGTTCGTGATCGCTCCCATCAGCAGACCACCGGCCGAGCCGCCCTGCGCGACGATGCGTCCGGCTGAGCCGTAGCCTTCCGAGACGAGATGTCGGGCGCAGGCAATGAAGTCGATGAAGGTGTTGGGCTTCTTCGTCCCGCGACCGTCAAGGAACCAGTTCCAGCCCTTTTCGGAGCCACCACGGACATGGGCGATGGCGTGAATCCAGCCCCTGTCCACCAGACTGAACACGGTTGTGGAAAAATCCGCGTCCATGGCAATGCCGTAGGAGCCGTATCCATACAGAAGCAGGGGGGCTGAGCCGTCCAGAACCTGACCTTTGCGCATCAGCACCGTGACGGGAACCTGCGCGCCGTCTGGCGATGTTGCGAACAGGCGGCGCGTTTCGTAGCGGCTTGCATCATGGCCGGACGGGACCTCGCGGATTTTGCGCAGGAGGCGCTCCCCGCTTGCCATGTCGTAATCGTACCAGTGCGCCGGATTGGTGGGGGACTGGTAGATGTAGCGCAGGATCGGAGCGTCATATTCCAGTGTGCCCAGCATCGTTAGGTCATAGGCCGCTTCGTCCATCCCGATGGCTTTCGCCTGCGCCCGGACATCGCCCTGCGTGCCTTCGGGCACCACGAGAATATGGATGTTCCCGTCCCGCCGTTCGGCCCAGGCGAGATGCCCGCGTGAGGCACTGGCGCCCAGCAGATAGTGGCCCTCACTGTAGGGCACGAAGGGCGTCCAGTTCTCGCGTCTCGTGGCCGTGTCGGGCGTCTGCATGAACTGGAAGTCCACGGCGCCACCGGCGTTGGTCAGGATGATGAAGCGGTCGTTCCAGTGCGTCAGGGAATAGCGCTCGCCCCGCACCAGCGGCGCTGCCACGACGGGCAGCGCCGTCGGGCTGGAGGCCTGGATGAGCAGCGTTTCGTTCGTATCGTGGTCGCCGCGTTCGATAACGATCCATTGGCGGGAAGCGCTGACGCCGATGCTCAGGAAGAACCCCGGATCGGTTTCGTCGAACACCAGAACATCCTCGCCTCCCGTCAGCGGGCGGCGATAGATTTTTGAGGGACGGCCATTGTCGTCGCGGTAAATCCAGAACAGCCACTGGCTGTCCGGAGAAATGGCGAAGCTGCCCGTGGTGCTGGGGACGGGTTCGGCGCAGAGCGTGCCTGTTTCCAGATCTTCGACCTGAATGCGATAGACCTCGGAGCCCTGAATGTCCTCTGCATAGACGAAATAGCGGTGATCGGGGGAATGGTCCGTCTGTGAGAGCGCGTAATAGTCATGCTGTTTGGCCAGCGCATCGGCATCGAGCAGAACCTGTTCCGCGCCGCCGCCGCGTGGGGAACGCACCCGCAGCGGATGCTGGGCACCGTCTTCGAAACGGACGGAATATTCCCACGGGCCGTCAGGAACCGGGACCGAGGATTCCGCGGGTGGAATACGGCCGATCATTTCCTGAAGCAGCGTCTCGCGCAGCGGCTCCATCCCGGACAGAACGGCTTCCGCATAGGCGTTCTCCGCCTTCAGATGCGTGGCGATATCTTCGCGCAGAACGGACGGGTCCCGCAGGACCTGCTGCCAGTTCTCGTCCTTCATCCAGGCATAGGAATCCGTGCGCGTGCGGCCAAGCTGCGTGGTGCTCAGGGGTTCACGACGGGCGATGGGAGGAACGGGTGCGGCGGAAGGGGCATCGGGGCGCTGTGACATGACCAAACTGTGACGCAGAAACGCCCGGCATTCAATCGGCCTTTGACTGGAAAAGAAGCCCTCCCAAGAAACTGCGACTGGTCTCAAGTGTTATTCAGGGCAACGGAGCATTCTTCAGGACGCTCCAGACCGGATGAATTCTGTTTCTCCTTTTGGGGTGCAGACAGGACATCCTGTGATGTGGAAAGAAGAGTATCATGATTTCAAGCAAGTATTTTGCTGTTCTTGCTGCTGCTGGCCTGAGCATTTCCGGTGCAGCCGTCGCCCAGACAGTGCCGCAGGTTCCGCAGAGCAGCCCTGCGATGACCATTCCCGCCGGGACGCAGGCGCGGCTGCCTGGCGCTCATATTCAGGCCGTCGCGGGCGGCAAGAATGTCCTGAGCGCTGCGTCGCCGGGCGTTCTGGGTGCTGATGGTCTCCCCTCCATCGAGGGCGCACAGGCTGGCAATGTCGCCGGTCTGACCTACTACTGTACGCACCATAAGCTGGTGCTCGGAACGTCGCCGATTGTTGCGGCCCGCAACATCGCCAAGCGTCCGGATGTCCACAGTGACGAGTTTTACTCGCTGGGTGGCAAGGGCCTGCTTCAGATGACGGACGGCAACGTCTTTGACATCGGCACCCTCTCCAAGGACAAGCGCGTCACGACGTGCAATGACCTTGTCAAGAAGGCCCAGTCTTTCAAGTAATTGATCCGACCCACAGGTCTGCAATGAAAAATGCCCCGGCTGTGATGGCCGGGGCGTTTTTTGTGTTGTGACGTCCTGCAGGGTTCAGGCCGCGAGCTTTTCCATGAGTTCCAGACCTTCGGCGCTTCCCAGAACTGCGGCCTTTTCCTGACGGGAGAGGCGCTCCAAGGCGATCTGGAGCGACGGAGCTTCCCGCAGCTTGAGCAGACCCACCAGCAGATGAGCGTCAATCGGACTGCCGGGGCTGCGGGGCGGGGGCAGGGCGCCTTCATGGGCGTTGAGAAGGGTCGCGTTCTGCCGGAGGGCGGCAAAGGCTTCTTCCGGCGGCGCATCGGGGGCGTGGGCTGCGCGTTCACGCGCGGCGTCGTTTGCGGCGGCGAGCTGAAGGATCGGCGGAGGGGCGGTTTCCTCCTCAATCAACAGAAGCCCGGCACGACGCAGGCCCAGCCCGACGTCCCGGCTCGCCGTCAGCGCGGCCAGCGGGATGGCGAGCACCAGTCCGAGCAGCACTGGCGTCATCCACAGGAACAGCGCCTGCGAGACAGACCATGCCGCAACGGCCAGAAGCAGGCCGAACACGGTGTAGATCCAGTAGCCGTGCGCGACGTCCTTCAGCGAAACCCGGCCATCGTCGCGGTTCTGAGCATTCCATCCCGAGTCCCGGCCCAGCAGGATCGAAATGACGCCAGACGTCTGGATCAGCATGGCAATCGGGGCGATCAGGCCACCGATCAGGGTTTCCAGCACGATGGAGACCGCGAGCCGGAAGACGCCGCCCGAACCTTTCAGGGCCGCCCGATCGAACATCATGGCAATGAACGCCAGAGCCTTCGGTGCCAGCAGGATGCCCATCGTCCCGATGAAAACGAGCTTGGCCTGCACGGGATCGACGCGCGGCCAGTGCGGATAGAGCGTCGGTTTCGAGCCGAAATATTCGGGGTGGTAGAAATGGGACTGGAGCGAAATCAGGATGCCGAACAGCAGGAACAGCAGCCAGAGCGGGGACATGATGTAGGAGCCGATCCCCGTCAGCATGTGAACGCGGCTGACCCAGTGCATGCCCTTCGTGCCGAGGATCTTGCTGTGCTGCAGATTGCCCTGACACCAGCGGCGGTCGCGGATGGCGACGTCCGTGAGTGATGGCGGGCTTTCTTCATAGGAGCCGAACAGTCCCGGCACCATGTGAATGGCCCAGCCGCCACGGCGCATGAGCGCGGCTTCCACGAAGTCATGGCTCAGGATATGCCCCCCGAATGGCGGGCGGCCCTTCAGATGCGGCAGTCCGGCCTGTTCGGCGAAGGCCTGCGTGCGGATGACGGCGTTATGGCCCCAGTAATTGCCTTCCGAGCCATGCCACCAGGCAATGCCATGCGCGATCAGAGGCCCGTAGACGCGGCCAGCAAACTGCTGCATCCGGGCAAAAAGCGTGCGGCCACCGACGATGACGGGGAGCGTCTGGATCAGGCCCACGCCGTCATGCTGTTCCATGGCCGCGGTGATCCGGACGATCAGACTGCCATCCATCACGCTGTCTGCATCGAGCGTGAGCATCTGCTGGTAGGAAGCGCCAAACCGCGTCACCCAGTCGCCCAGATTGCCGGCCTTGCGGTCCGTATTCTTGTGACGCCGGCGATAGAAGACGCGCTTTTCGCCGTTCGTGGCTTTGCGAAATTCAAGGAAGGCGCGCTCTTCCTGTACCCAGACGTCCGGGTTGGTCGTATCGGACAGGATGAAGAAATCGAAAGCGTCGATCTGTCCCGTCGCCAGAATGCTGTCATGGATGGCGCGCAGACCCGCGAGAACGCGCGCCGGGTCCTCGTTGTAGGTCGGCATCAGGACGGCCGTACGGTTTTTCAGTTCCGGCAGTGGTCCTGTCCGGTGGATGCCAAGCCCAAGACCGCCCCGCCGGATCAGCGAGAGGAAGCCGCCGAGGCAGGACATGAAAGACAGGGCGATCCAGAAGGCGAGGATGGCGAACAGGATCAGGATAACGACACCGAGCGCCGAGACGCCCAATGAGTTGAAAACCTGATTGATCCTGTAAATTCCGTAGCCTGTCAGCAGCATTGCGCCACCAAAGACGAACAGACGGCGTGCCCACAGGAACGATGGCGTCGTCGGCAGCGGATCGAAGGAGCGGCCATGACGGTCCGGCTGCTGCTGAAGGTTCTGCGGCTTCATCGCCAGCGGCGCTTCAGGCGGCAGGAACGGAGCAGCTTCCGGGGCAGGGGCAGAAGACAATTCGGTCACGGCGTCCAACGATACATCCATTTTTCTGAAACCGGACCCTGATCATTGGCGAGCTGGGCCTGAAGTTCGCATGTCTTCGCATCACCCGGCACGAATTCGAAGGTCGCGCGCCAGCCCTGGATTTCCGGATTCGGTTCGACGACCACATTGCGGATCGTGCCGGGGGTGGCCTGCGAGATCAGATGGAAATTCGTGCCCTGCGGGACGTTCTGGAAGGGCGCGCCCGTAAAGTCGATCGCGAAGAAGCGGGCGTCCGGATGGTCGGTTACGCTCCCGATCCGCGTTGCTGCCACGCGCGCCATCTGTGTTGGCCAGGGCGCGTCCCAGCCCCAGTACATCCGGTAGATGTAGCTGTATTCCTGACCGCCCTTCATGGGCTGTTTGGGGCGCCAGAACGAGACGATGTTGTCGTTGACCTCGTTGGGGGTGGGGATCTCCACCAGATCGACGGCGCCGTCGCCCCAGTTGCCGATCGGTTCGATCCAGAGCGAAGGGCGTTTCTGGTAGTTGAGCGCCAGATCCTCGTAGTCGTGGAACGAGCGCTTGCGCTGCATCAGGCCGAAACCATGCGGGCTGCTGTCCGCGAAGGCCGAGAACTGGAGGTCGGTCGGGTTGATGAGGGGGCGATAGAGCTGCTGACCCGCGCCCGTCCAGATCTGGAGGGCTTCGCTGTCATGCGCGGCCGGGCGCCAGTCATCGACATGATTGCGTTCGTTCGCGTCGAAATAGAACATGCCGGTCAGCGGTGCGATGCCGGCCTCCGTGATGTCCTGCCGTGGGAACAGCGAGGATTGGACGTCGAAGACGGTCGTATCGCCGGGGCGGATGGTAAAGCGGAACGCGCCTGCCAGAGAGGGACTGTCGAGCAGCGCGTGAATGACGATGGACTCCACGCCCGGTTCCGGTTTCTCGATCCAGAATTCCCGGAACAGGGCGAATTCCTCGCCTTTGGGATTGCCGGTGCCGTTCGCGAAAGCGCGGGCTGACAGACCGTAATTCTGGCCCTTGGCCACCGCCCGGAAATACGATGCGCCGAGGAAAACCGCGCATTCTTCCATCATGCCCGCCGTGTTGATGGCGTAGCGCAGACGCAGGCCGGAGAAGCCGAGATCGTCCGTGACGCGCAGAACGGGGTTCCCATAGGTGAAGAGGTCGGGATCGTAGGGAATGGGCGTGGACTGCCCACCGGTGACCTCGTTCATGCCGATCCGCGGCTTGTAGAGGAAGCCACGCGGGAAGAACTCCACGTCGAACGCCAGATTCTGGCCGTGCCACAGGGCCTTGTCTGGATTGAAGGCAATGCTGCGGAACTGGTCGAAATCCATGTTCGCAATGGCACTGGGGAGGGTCTGTGACGGCGGGGAATAAGGCTTTTTCGACAGGCGCTGCGCCAGAAGCCGAACCGTTCCGTCATCAAACGGCGTCGCCTGCGGGGCAGGGGTGCCAGCGGGTTTGGTGCCGGCCTGAGGAGCTGTGGCCAGAGGAGCAGTGGACTGGGCATGGGCCATACGGGAGGCTGTTCCCAGAAGGGTCAGTCCGGTCCCAAGCTTGACCAGATCACGGCGCAGGATACTCATACTTTTCCCAATATCCCAGTTTCTGTCGGCATCTCCGAAACGAAGCCCGATGTTCCAGCGATACGCCGGAAGCCTTGCGTTGCGAAGAGTCCTTCTATGACGAAGATGCTATTTCACAAGGGCTGACGCGGCCTTTTTATGGCATGCGTCCGAGATGACACATTATTGTGAAATCTGTTGCTGCAAGACATCAAGTAACGGAACGTGACCGGATAATCCGGATATGACTGTTTCCGTTATCGCGTCAAGCTGCGGAACCCGGAACAGGATATGCGTTTTGCCAAAGCGTGCGATATCGCGTTCATTGCCCGGATTGGGCGGCCCAACCGGAACTACTCCCAGAACCGGAAGACCGCGACGGCGCAGGGCTTCAAGGCTCAGAAGGGTATGGTTGATCGTCCCCAGCCCGCTGCGCGTGACCAGAACGACCGGCAGATCCAGACGTCCGATCAGGTCCACGATCATCATGTCCTCACGCACCGGCACCATCAGCCCGCCCGCGCCTTCCACGACAAGCGGCCCCGATACCTGAGGCAGGACGAGCCGTCCCGGATTGACCGTCATGTTTTCCAGATCGCCTGCCGCCAGCGGAGCGAGCGGGGCCTGAAACGCGTAGGCGGGCGGGATGATGCGGGACGGAGGCAGACCGGCCAGCTCCCGCACGGTCGGCGTATCGCCGTCCTCGTCCGCAAGTCCGGTCTGGAGCGGTTTCCAGTAAGTGGCGTTCCAGGCGCGGCACAGAATGGCGCTGACGAGAGTCTTGCCGATGCCGGTATCCGTTCCCGTGACGAAGACGCCACGCTGCCAGTTCGTCGAGATGTCCCTCATGGCTCTGTTCTTTCCGTCTTTACAAACGTCCCGATGCCGATCCGGTAGGTCACGCCGGAACTCGTGCGATCAAAATGACGCATGGCCCTGCGCAGGGCTGCGATGCTGGCCGGCGTGCTGTCCTGGCGGGGCAGGGACGCCCCGATCTGCCGCAGACCCCGCAGGAACGCCCGCGCGCTGCCGACAGGATCGTGCAGGGTCAGCACCTCCCATGTCCCCACACCGCTGCCGGGCCATTCCGCTTCCACGGTCGGGACGGACGGATAGTCCGGCACGCCGCAGGGCGCGCCTTCCGCCAGACAGGCCTGTTTCCATTCGTCCAGACTGCCTTGCAGGAGGGTCGCGACCATCAGCCGCCCCTGTGGCGCGAGCAGGTCGCAGAGCCGGCGTAACCCCTCGGCCCTGTTGGAAAACCATTGCAGACACAGGCTGGAGGCGATCAGGTCGAACCGTCCCGAAACGTCAGGATGTTCGGCGTCCATGACGTGAAAACGGATGGATTTTTCAGCAAGGTGCTGCCTGGCCCGTGCGATCATGCCGGGGGCCAGATCGCTCGCCAGCAGGGAGGCCTGCGGGAAATGGTCGGCAAGCCGGGCTGTCAGGAAGCCTGTGCCGCAGCCGAATTCCAGAATGGAGGCAGGGGTCTGCTCCGCCGTTGCCGTCTGGATGCGCTCCATCAGAGCGGTGACGCAGCGGCGCTGGATATATGCGGCGGCGTCATAGCCCTCGGCTGCATCGAAGCGCGCGGCGATGCTGTTGCGGCGCAGGGCGGCGTCGGGAACGTCAGGGCGCGTCATCGAGCCTCCGTCGCACGAAGTCCGCGCAGAGTCCGGGATGGGTGAGGGGCAGGAGATGCCCGCCTGCGACCCGTTCTCCCGGTGAGGTAAACCCGGCCTGCGAGGCTCCGAATGGATCGTCCGTGCCCGTCATCCAGTGCAGCCTGTTTCCCCAGTCGGCTGCCCGCGTTTGATGGTCCTGATGCTGAAGCGCCTCCAACCCCCGGTCCAGCGCGTCCACATCCGGCGCACCGGGGAGGGGCGCCTCTGTTCCGCAAAGGGCCCGAAAATCGTGCAATACGGCGACCGGATCGCGTTTCAGGCGTGCGCGCATCCGCGTCAGAACCCGTTCGGGTGTGCCGTTGGGGAAATCGGCGGCGGCGGTGAAACGCGGAAAACCGTTGAAAAACACCAGCCCCTCACATCCCGGCAGATCCTGCCCCAGCAGCGCCAGCGATCCGGCGGAATGACCGATCGCCAGATACGGCATGTCGGGCAGGGCAGGGCGATCTTCAGAGGCGAAATAACCGCAATCCACGACCTGCGCGTTCACGTCCGGCAGATGCGCCAGCAGTGGTGCCCAGAAGGACATATCGAAGCCCCAGCCGTGAACGAGATAGAGCGCGCGTGTCATGCAACGTCTCTTGTCAGAGCGATGACGGCCTGTCCGAGGCGGTCGATCGCGGCATCCTCCAGTCCGGCATGGAGCGCCAGCCGCAGTCTTGCGGTTCCCGCGGGGACCGTCGGCGGGCGGATGGCCACGGTCAGGAACCCGGCTTCCTCAAGTCGGGCGGCGACTGTCATGGCGCGTTCGGACTCCCCGATCAGCACGGGCACGATCTGGGTCGTGGAGTCCGCCGTGGACAGTCCAGCGCCGTGCAGCATGGTCCGGAGCCGCTCTGCCTGTCCGAGCAGCCGGGCGCGTTCTGCGTCCAGACCGGGTATCACATCCAGCGCCGCATCAATCGCGCCCAGAACCGCAGGGGGCAGGGCCGTGCTGTAGATGAAGCCCGAGGCATGGTTCGCCAGATAGTCGCAGAGCGGTTTCGAGCCCGCGATATAGGCGCCCATCCCGCCCAGCGCCTTGCTGCATGTGCCCATCGTCAGATCGGCCATCCCACAGGACAGGCCGCGACCTTTCGGTCCCAGAACGCCGGTCGCATGGGCCTCGTCAATATAAAGAAACGCGCCCGCCTGGTCCGCCAGTGCCCGCAGCGCCGGAACGTCTGCCCGGTCTCCGTCCATGGAGAACACGCTCTCCGTCACGATCATCCGCAGGCCGGGTTTTTCGGCCTCGCGGGCCAGCAGGCTTTCCAGATGGGACAGGTCGTTATGCCGGAAGCGGATCTGCCGCACGCCCGCCGCCGCGCAGCCATGATGCAGGCTGGCATGGTTCAGGCGGTCCGAAAACACCAGCGCCGACGCGCCTGTTCGGGCGACGGAGAGCGCACACAGAGCGGGCATGACGGACGCATTGGCCTGCCAGCCCGACGCAAACAGGATCGCGTCCTCACAGCCCTTGAAGGCTGCCATTTTCGTCTCGACCTGCCGGTGCAGGTCCAGCGTTCCGCTGACCAGCCGGGAGGCGCGCGCGCCTGTCCCGAAGCGCAGCGCCCAGTCCGCTGCCCGTTCACGCAGCAGGGGGTGATCCGCCAGCCCGAGATAGTCGTTGGACGACACATCCAGCATCCGCCGCCCGCCGCGGACGATCATGCCGTCCTGCCGGACCACCGGGCGCAGGGTCCGGCGTGTTCCGGCGGCGTCGCGTTCGCTCAGGGCGGCTGTGAAATGGTTGTCGAACAGGCTCATGCGGCCTCCCGCAACACGTCCACGATGGCTGTCGTCAGGCGTGTGACTTCTTCGGGTGTGATCGTAAAAGCGGGCGTCAGATAGACGATGTTGCGGAAGGGCCGGATCCAGACGCCACGTTCCACAAAGGCACGGCGCAAGGCGTCGGGATCGTCCAGCGTTTCAAGCTCCACCACGCCGATTGCGCCGAGGACACGCACGTCCTTCACGCCGGGCAGCGTTCGACAGGGCTCCAGTTCCCGCGCAAGCTGGGCCGAGATCGCCGCCACCTGCTCCAGTCTCGGCTCGGACTCGAACAGGTCCAGCGAGGCGTTGGCGACCGCGCAGGCCAGTGGATTGGCCATGAAGGTCGGCCCGTGCATCAGGGCGTGCCCGGCGCTGTCGGACAGGAACGCCTCGAAGACATGCCGCCGGGCTACGGTGGCCGCCAGCGCCATGGTGCCGCCCGTCAGAGCCTTCGAAAGGGCTACGATATCCGGCACGATCCCGGCCTGTTCGCAGGCGAACATTGTCCCTGTGCGGCCGAAGCCGGTGAAGATTTCATCGAGGATCAGCAGGATGCCATGCCTGTCGCATAGGTCGCGCAGACGTTGCAGAACCTCCAGGTCATGGAACAGCATCCCGCCTGCGCCCTGAACCAGCGGCTCCGTGACCATCGCTGCGATGCTGTCGCCGCGTTCCGCCAGCAGGGCTTCAAGCCGCACCAGACTGTCCGCATCCACGGGCAGATCGGCCAGAACCTGTTCAGGCAAGACGCCGGCGAACAGGCTGTGCATGCCTTCCTCGGGGTCGCAGATGGACATCATGCCCAGCGTGTCCCCGTGATACCCGCCCCGGAAAGACAGGATCTTTGTCCGGCCCGTGGTTCCGCGGTTGATGTGGTACTGTACGGCCATCTTGATCGCGACTTCCATCGCGACCGATCCGGAATCGGTGAAGAACACGCGCTCCAGATCCCCCGGAAGCATCGCCGCCAGCCGCGCAGCCAGACGGATCGCCGGTTCGTGCACCATCCCGCCGAACATCACATGGGGCATCTGCCCGGCCTGACGGACCAGTGCTTCATGGATGTGCGGGTGGCTATAGCCGTGACATGCCGTCCACCAGGCGGCCACGCCGTCCACAAGCTCGCGACCGTCCGCGAGCGTGATCCGGCTGCCGGAGGTGCGGACGGCTTTCACAGGGAAAGGGGCTGTCTGCATCTGGGTGTAGGGCAGCCACAGATGGGGCAGGTCAGCGGCAGTGTGGGAAGCGGAAGGAGCTTTGCGAGACATGGTTTGCGTTTTCCCGCATGGCCGGGGGTGAGTCCATCCCCCGCGCCCTGTGGGGCCTTGGGGAAGTGGCAGGATCGTTCCGCAGACGGCACGCCGTATCATAAAAAGGTCACGTTCCATTAAGCAACGATGTGGCATGAGCCCCGTTAGTGACGCGTTCCGGATCGGTGGAGCCCAGAAGCCGGGCCCGTGTGGAACGTGGAAACATTCTGTGCTCCCGACGCGGGAGCCATGACGAGGTTGAAGACCAATGCTGAGTTCCAAGGTCATTCATGTTGATGGCGTCTTTCTGGGAACGGCCATCATGTGTGGAAGCCTGAACACCCTGCGGTTTTATGCGACGCATGAAAGCGTGCGCGCGCTGCACAATGCCTGCATGCCGGATTTTGGCGCGCTTTATGCCCAGGTCAAAAGCCTGTTCAACCGCAGTCGACTGCTGACGCCCCAGCCCGCCTGATCTGTCGTTCTGTGGCGCATCAGGTGCCACAGAAGGTGTTTTTTACCTGCTCATGAGCTGCCGGTGGCGTCTCAAACCCGTCCGTCCCGTCTTTGAAGGGATGTGACAGCGCTTCGGTCAGACGATGGAACGGCGCAAAATCGCCCGCCACGGCTGAGCGGATCATCTCCTCGATCCGGTGATTGCGCGGAATGATGCGCGGATTCGTGGCCTGCATGTCGGCATGGCAGGCCTCTGCGGAGCGCTCTTCCCGATCCAGCCGCGCCTGCCAGTCCCTGATCCACTCTTCAATCTTCGAGCCCGGCCCGAACAGCGACACGATGTCCTCAGTCCGTCCGCTTCGTACGGCGTCCCCAAGTCTGCGGAATGTGCGCGTGAAATCCGCCTCTCCGCGATGCATGGCCGTCAACAGTCGCCCCGCCAGCCGGGCATCCCCGTCTTCTTCCAAAGCCAGCCCCAGCTTTCTGCGCCAGCCGCTGAGATAGGTTTCGTTGAAGACGCCATCAAAGCGCATCAGCACGCTTTTGGCCTGTTCAACAGCCCTTTCATGGTTGGAGTCCAATAGCGGCAACAGTGTCTCCGCCAGCCGTCCGAGGTTCCACAGGGCCATGTCGGGCTGGTTTCCGTAGGCATAACGACCGTTCTGGTCGATGAAGCTGAAAACCTTTGCCGGATCATAGGCATCGAGGAAGGCGCAGGGGCCGAAATCAATGGTTTCGCCCGCGATGGACATGTTGTCCGTGTTCATGACGCCATGAATGAACCCGACCAGCATCCACCGCGCCACCAGGTCCGCCTGACGTGCCGTGACGGCGTCCAGCAGCGCCAGATAGGGATTTTCGGCCTCCGACAACTCCGGATACAGACGCCCGATGACGTGATCCGCGAGGATGCGAACGCTCCGTGTGTCTCCCTGTGCCGCAAAATACTGGAACGTTCCGACCCGCACATGGCTGGACGCGATCCGCACGATGACGCCGCCGGGCTGCATCGTCTCGCGCATCACGCTTTCGCCCGTTGTCAGGGCGGCCAGCGCGCGCGTGGTCGGAATGCCGAGCGCGTGCATGGCCTCGCTCACCACATATTCCCGCAGGACCGGCCCCAGAGCCGCCCGTCCGTCCCCGCGTCGTGAAAACGGCGTCGGCCCGGAGCCTTTGAGATGGATGTCCCGAAGTTGTTGCGCGCGATCTGTGACTTCCCCGACCAGCATCGCCCGTCCGTCCCCGAGGCTTGGGACGAAATGCCCGAACTGATGCCCCGCATAGGCCATTGCGACCGGAGGCGCGCCATCGGGGCGGCTTCCCTGACCCAGAAACGCCAGTCCCGCCGGGCTGCGGAGCCAGTCCGGGTCCAGCCCCAGTTCCCGCGCCAGAGGCTCGTTCAGGGCCACGATCTGCGGATTGCGGAGCGGCGCCGGCGTGAGGGGAGTGGAAAACTGTTCGGGCAGGGACGCATAGATGCGGGAGAGCTGCATCGGAGATCCAATCAGGACTGGAAAAGTCTGTCTTTAGATGGCCCAGGCAGGATGAAAAGGAAAGACCCGTCCTCCGGATTCAGCCCGGGAAGTCATCCGGAAAGCAGTGCTGCTCCAGAAGCCCCGTCAGCCAGTCCGTAAAGACCTCGAGCCTGCGGGAAAGATGTTTCCTGTGAGGGAAAAGCAGCGTCATCGGCAGCGGCGCGGCCCGCCATTGCGGCAGGACGTCCACGAGTTCTCCACGGCGGAGATGGGGGAGGACGTCATAGGCCGGAAGCTGTGCGAGGCCGAGCCCGGCCAGACAGCAGGCAACCGCCCCTTCCGCGCTGTTCACCGTCACACGCCCCTGAACCGCGCGGCTTTCTTCCCGCCCGTCCTGCTCCCATTCCCAGGCCTCGATCCGCCCGGTGGAAGGGGAGGCATAGAGAACGGCCTGATGGGCCGACAGGTCATCCGGCGTCCGGGGAATGCCGAAGCGCTCCAGATAGGACGGGCTTGCGACGTTGAAAACCGGCAGAAGGCCGAGCCTGCGTCCGATCAGACTCGAATCCTGCAAGGGGCCGACCCGGAGCACGCAATCCGTTCCGTCTTCGGCCAGATTGATGCTGCGATCCGTCATTCCGAGCTCAATATCCAGCCCAGGATACTGCTCCAGAAATGCGGGCAGGGCGGAGGCGACCACCAGCCGCCCGATCCGGCTGGGCAGGTTGACCCGCACATGGCCGCGGGTCTGCGAGCTGTGGAGGCGGAACTGGTTTTCGGCCTCTTCGAAATCGCCCAGAAGCCGCAGCGCCGTCTGCTGAAACATCTGCCCGTCATCGGTGAGGCGGACCGAGCGTGTCGTGCGGGCCAGCAATTGCGTGCCGAGCCGGTTTTCCAGCTCCTGAATGGCTGTCGAGACTGTGGAGCGGGGCATCTGGAGCGTATCGGACGCATGCGTGAAGCTGCCGCTTTCCGCAACCCGGATGAAAATGCGGAGCAGGTCGATCCGGTCCATGATTGCTCCCGTGTTTTGTTCGAAAATTCTGACAGATGATATCAGAATTTCAGACTTTTTCGGGATTTACCGACAAATCATAGTCCCTGTCATCATCCATCATCGCGAGGACATCCTCTCATGGCCGATCACAGCATCAAGGGAAAAACCGCTCTCATCACGGGGGGCGCCAAAAATCTCGGCAGGCTGATTGCTCTGGACCTTGCCGCTCAGGGCGCGGCCGCCATCTCCATTCATTACAACAGCGCCGCCACGAAAGCGGATGCGGACGCAACGGTGGCGGCGCTCACTGAACGGGGTGTTCAGGCACGAGCGTTTCAGGCCGATCTGACGACCGCTGGGGCGAATTCCAGACTGTTCGAAGAGGTCGTCACAGCCTTTGGAAGGCCGGATATTGCGATCAACACGGCCGGAAAAGTCCTCAAGAAGCCAATCCTCGAGACATCCGAGGAAGAATATGACGAGATGTTCGCGGTCAATGCGAAGGCAGCCTATTTTTTCATCAAGGAAGCCGGACGTCATCTGAACGACAACGGCAAGCTGCTCACGATCGTCACGTCCCTGCTGGGCGCCTACACGCCGTTCTATTCAACCTATGCAGGCTCCAAGGCTGCCGTCGAGCATGTGACGCGCGCGGCGTCGAAGGAGTTCGGAAGCCGGGGTATTTCGGTCAATGCCATTGGGCCGGGCCCGATGGACACGCCGTTCTTTTATGGTCAGGAAGCGCCGGAAGCAGTGGCCTATCACAAGAGCGCAGCAGCCCTCTCGTCGCTGAGCCGCACGGGTCTGACTGATATTGAAGACATTGTTCCGATCGTCCGTTGCCTGGTGTCGGACGGCTGGTGGATGACCGGACAGACTATCCTGGTCAATGGTGGCTATACGACGAAGTAATGGGTTTTCGGCATTGCGGGTACAGGAAAAACACGCCTGCAAGACTGGACTGTTCCTGAAGCTGTTAATGAGTTTTTGATCCTTCTGGACTATGCTGGCGTCAGGTATTTTTCCGTTCCGGCCTGTAGGGGTGGTGACGGAAAAGAGAGTCTTCTCTATTCATGAGAAGACGAACTGGCGTTCCTGCCTTTGGTGCCGCCCTTTGGTCCGCCCTTGGCGCGACAACAGCATAGAGGACATTTCGTGGAGCATACCCAGAGCTTGTCAGGCCCGGGCGGAAGAGTCAGTCCGACCGTCATCCGGCTTTATGCCGTGCTGGCCGCAGCCCGTTATCACGGCCTGGAACTGGATATCCGCGATTTTGCGGCCGAGCCGGGGGAGGATTCACCGTCCCCCGCCACTCTGGCGAGATGGTTGAACGATCAGGGCGCCGTCGCCAAGGGGATGCGTCTTCGGTGGCGCTACCTGGTCAAGATCCGCAATGCCCCGCCTGTCGTCCTGATGTTCAAGGACGGGTCGGCCGGTCTCATGGTCCGTGCCGATGCCGAAAAGGGCGTGGTCTGGCTGCGTGATCCGATGGGCGGAGACGGGGATGCGCCGGTTCCGGTCGATGAACTGCGGCTCATGCAGGTCTGGACCGGCGATGTCCTGCTGGTCAAACGCCGCCGGGATGAATCCGAAGCCGACGCCAAGTTCGACCTGCTGTGGTTCGTCAAAATGGTGCTCCGCGAAAAGCAGATCATGCGGGACATCGCTTTTGCCTCGATGGTGCTGAGCATTCTTCAGGTCTTTCCGCCGCTGATCGTGATGCAGGTTGTCGACCGGGTGGTGAATTACCATTCCATGGCGACCCTCATCTCGCTGAGTGGGTTTGTCATCATCCTGTCGTTCTATGAAATCCTGCTGACCTATGCCCGGCGCGAGCTTTCCCTGATTCTCTCCACCCGTCTGGATGCCCGGATTTCGCTGCATGCCTTCAACCGGCTGCTGGCCCTGCCGCTCGAATTCTACGAACGCGAACAGACGGGTGAAATTCTTGGCCGGTTCATGGCCATTTTCAAGGTCCGGGACTTTCTGACCGGCCAGCTGATGACAACCCTGCTGGATCTTTTCACACTTGTCGTGATCCTTCCCGTACTCTTCGTCATCAGCGCTACCCTTGCCTGGATGACACTGGCTGCGGCCGGATGCATCGGTCTTATCGTGGTGATCTTCCTGCCCCCCGTCACGCGGACCATCGGCCGGCAGGTTTTTGCGGAAATGAAGCGTGGCTCTGTCCTGTACGAGACGGTGGCCGGTATCCGGACGGTCAAGACACTCGCCCTGGAATCAACGCGACGCGAGATCTGGGATGACCGGACGGCCGAAGTGGTCCGCTGGAAGCTGGCGGCCGGACGCATGAGCAGCTGGCCGCAGACGCTTGCCATGCCGTTTGAAATTTTCATCAACCGCGGCATCATCCTGATCGGTGCCTACCTGATTCTCACGAATGCAAGTTCAATTCAGGCTGGTGCTCTGATGGGCTTTATGATGCTGGGCGGGCGGGTTGCCAGTCCGCTGGTCAATCTTGCCAGACTGATGGAAGCATTCAACGAAGTCAGCGTTTCTCTTGGCGAGGCCGGAACGGTTCTGAACCAGCCTACGGAAACCAAGGCGCTGACAAGTGGGATGCGCCCCGTCATCAAGGGCGCGCTGTCTTTCGCGAGTGTCGATTTCGCATATCCGGGATCGACCAGCAAAGCCCTGAACGATGTGACGTTCGATATCCCGGCGGGAACGATGCTCGGTCTTGTGGGACGCTCAGGGTCCGGCAAGTCGACGATCACCCGTCTGTTGCAGGGTGTGAGCCGCAATTATACCGGTTATCTGCGTCTTGACGGTGTGGATCTGCGGGAAATCAATCTGACTCATCTGCGACGTTCGTTCGGTGTGGTGCTTCAGGACAACTTCCTGTTCCGCGGTACCATTCGCGACAACATCACGGCTGGCCGCCCGGGACTGACGATTGACGACGCCATCCGCGCCGCCCGTCTTGCAGGCGCAGAAGAGTTCATTGAACGCATGCCTGCCGGTTACGATACATGGATCGAGGAAGGTTCGACCAATATCTCCGGTGGACAACGGCAACGGCTTGCAATTGCCCGTGCTGTCATCAGTGATCCGAAGCTCATGATTCTCGACGAGGCGACTTCGGCTCTGGATCCGGAATCCGAAGCGCTCGTGAACGCCAATCTGCAGCGGATCGGCAAGGGGCGTACGATGGTGATCGTCTCCCACCGTCTGTCCTCGCTTGTGAACTGTCATCAGATCGCCGTTATGGACAAGGGCAAACTGGTCGATATCGCACCGCACAGGGTTCTGCTCGAACGCTGCGAGATCTACCGCATGCTCTGGCTCCAGCAGAACCGGCACATGACAGACAACGACGTTCCTGGCTCTGCCGGGCAACTGACTGAAGGAGAGTAATCATGAGCTCTTCCGACATGATCCCGAAGGATGACCGGACGCCCCGGCAGACCGACGAAGACTTCAACCAGCACATTCCGCGTACCGCTACGGATCCGTTTGCGCCTGACGATATTCCGTTGGCACTTCTGGAATTCCACTCGCCGACGGCAGGGCTGGTCAATCTTCCAGCCACACCCTCGGCGCGTTACGTCATCCTCCTGATCGGAGGCCTGTTCATGGCGTCTCTGGCAGCCATGGCGCTCTTTCCGATCAATCGTGTTGTCTCGACGCCCGGTCGTCTGATCTCCACGCAGCCGACCATCGTCGTGCAGCCGCTGGAAACGGCGATCATCCGCTCGATTGACGTCCGGGTTGGCGATTTCGTGAAGAAGGGTCAGGTGCTTGCCCATCTCGATCCGACCGTAACCGAAGCTGACATCACGAACATGCGGGTGCAGCGTGATGCCTATCAGGCCGAGTATGACCGTCTGAAAGCGGAAGCCGCCGGGCAGGAATACAAAGTCGATCTGAACGAGCCCGCATCCGTGGAGCAGGGAGCCGCATTCCTGCGCCGCAAGACCGAATATCAGGGGCATGTCGACAACTACGATCAGCAGATCGCAGGTCTTGAGAGCGATATTCAGGGTTATCGTGCCAATGCGGCCATGTATGGCAGCAAGATGCGCGTTGCGTCCGAAGTTCTGCAAATGCGTCAGCGCGAACAGGCCGATCAGGTGGGCTCCCGCCTGTCGACCCTCGGGGCCCAGACCGATCTGATGGAAGCCGAGCGTTCGGAAATTGCTGCCCAGCAGAGCGCCAATTCGGCTGAAAAAAAGCTGGCCGCCATGAAGGCCGAGCGTGAAGGCTATATCGGTAACTGGCAGGCCAAGATCTATTCGGAACTGACGGAAGCCGGGCACCATCTGGCGGAGTACCGCAGTTCGTTTGAAAAAGCGCGTCTTCGTCAGGACCTGGTTCTTCTGCGGGCGCCGGAAGACGGTATCGTCCTGACCATCGGGCAGGGGTCGGTCGGCTCCGTCCTGCAGTCAGCGGGTCAGTTCATCACCCTTGTTCCCACGGGATACGGGCTGGAGATGGAAGCCGTGATGCGGTCGCAGGACGTTGGCTTCGTTCAGGTCGGAGATCATGCGCTCCTGAAATTCGCGACTTTCCCCTATGACCAGTATGGCGGTGCGGAAGCAACGGTCCGTATCATCAGTGCCGATGCCTTCACGCCGTCGTCGCAGGGCGGTAACGGCGGGGCGGGTGCAAGTGGAAACGCTTCTCCCGAAGATTCAACCGGCTCGAGTGTCTATCGTGTCCGTCTGCGGATTGATCGTTACACACTGCACGGCCAGCCCTCGTTCTTCCATCCGATGCCAGGCATGTCCCTGACGGCTGATATTGATGTCGGAAAGCGGACCGTGATGCAGTATCTGTTCAACAAGATCACGCCTGCTCTGACGAACGGCATGAGGGAGCCATAACAAAGACATGGAGCGTTCCTAAAAACGCTCAAGGGGAACGCCCGGTCCCGTCCGGGCGTTCCAGCATGACAGTTACTCAGGATCCGCACTGCCCATGTCGTTCAAATCCCGCCTTGCTGCCCTGTTTTCTTCGAAAGGGAAGCTGGACCATGCGATCCGCCTGACGGAAAGCGGCAAGACAGTTCAGGGGTTTGCACTTCTCAGTCGTCTTGCCGCTGCGGGTGACGGGGAAGCCGCGTTCCGTGTGGGGCGGGCCTATCTGGATGGGATCGGCGTTCCTCCCAGTCTGGAAGAAGGTGCCCGCTGGATCTATCAGTCCGCCAAGACAGGTCATATCGAAGCGGCTTTTGTTCTGGCGACGCTCTATACGGTCGGGCTGCCGGAAGGATTTGAAATCCGGCCCACACATGAGGGGCTCGATCTTTCTCACGTGCCTTCGGCCGGTCCCAGACATCCGGATTTCCATCTTGGCATTCACTGGGCCCGGATCGCTGCCGAGGCCGGATCGCCCGATGCACAGGCGCTGCTGGGTTATATCCTGACGAATGGGCCGGAGGATCTGCGCGATCCGGCGCAGGCCCGCTCCTGGTATGACCGTTCCGCCGCCGCTGGATGTTCGCAGGGGCATCTCGGCGTAGCCCTCGCCATTCTCGAGGATGCCCGGACAGACGAGCAGCTTGCCGCTGCCGCCCGGCATCTGACGGAAGCGACGAAAGGCGGCCTTGGAACGGCTTTCGATATTCTTGGCCGGATGTACGAGTCCGGCTCAGGCGTGCCCCGCGATCTCGGCAGAGCCGCCACCTGTTTCCATGAGGCGGCCGAGCGCAACATCGTCACGGCGCAGGCGCGGTACGGGTTGATGCTTCTGGAAGGGATCGGGATCCGCAGACATTACGGACGTGCGGAAACCTGGCTCAAGCGGGCCGCGACGAATGGTGACACGCAGTCTGCGGCACTCCTCGGTGATCTGTGCGCCAATGGGGGAGACCTACCGCCCAATCTTGTTGAAGCGGCCAGGTGGTATCGTCTGGCGGCTGAGCAGAAGCACGCGGGCGCGGCGCGGGCTCTGGGCCTGCTGTATCTGACAGGGAGCGGTGTCCATCAGGATCCTGACGTCGCAGCGCACTGGTTCAAAGTCGCCTCCGAATCAGGGGACACGCATGCGGATGCGGATTTCGGAAACCTGATCCTTGCAGGCGCCTCCGCTACAGCTGACGAGAAGCAGGCCCTGCATGCCCGCTTCGAAAAAGCGGCGGAAAAAGGGGATCTTGTCGGAGCTTACAATCTTGGCGTCTGTTATGCGGAAGGCGTTACAGGCGAGCAGAACGGCCGTGAGGCCGCGCGCTGGATGCAGAAGGCCGCGGATGGTGTGGTCAACGCCCAGTACTGGTATGGCAGGATGCTGCTCGAAGGTCGTGACGTTCAACCCGATCCGACACAGGCCCTGTACTGGATGGAGAAGGCTGCCGACGCCGGCATGGCCGAGGCGCAGGTCGCGGTTGCCGGGCTGCTCGTTGACGGAAACATCAATGGACGCCGGGATCACGAGAAAGCCCTGACGCTATATCGAAACGCTGCGGAAAGCGGCAATGTGGACGCCATGTTCTCGCTTGCCGCGCTATACGGCGGTGGCCATGATGTTCCCGAGAACCGGCCTCAGGCGCAGATATGGTTCCGCAAGGCTGCCCAGCGTGGCAACGGACTGGCCCAGATGATGCTGGGTCGTTACCTCTGTCGCGGACTGGCAGGCGTCACTGACCCTGTCGAGGGACGCATCTGGCTGGAACGCGCGAAAGCGCAGAACATCAGGGATGCCGAAGCCGAACTGGCTCTTCTGGACGAAGCGCAGCCTGACGACGATGACTGATCTGCGTGGCTTCTGATCGTCCCGTGCCCAGCGGACGGAAACCGGGAGCCTCTTTCGCGGGGTTCGGCCGGACTGTCAGCGCGGAAGACAGGCGCCGGTGGCGCGAGGCCATGAGCCGCCGGGCGCAGGATGCTTTCGCACGAGGGCAGGCCGCCCTTCAGGTGGGCAATACGTCCCTCGGGCTGTTCTGGCTGGAACGGGCCGAGCGAATGTCGCGGCATAATCCCAATCTGAAGTGGGCTGTGGGTCTGGCCTGCCTGTCTGCTGGGCGCATTACGGACTGTCTGGTGCGGATGGAAAATCTGCGGCAGGATTTCGGTCTGCGGGAAGCGGCGTTTCTGGAAGTTATCTGCCTTGTGCGGCTCCAGCGCACGGACGACGCCACATCTCGGATGCAGGACGCCCTGTCGCGCTTTCACGCAACGCCTCAGACGCATCCTCTGGCCGGGCAGATCGCGTCTGCGGCAGGGCGTCCGGGCTGGATGACGGCGTCTAATACGGGCACTGTTTTCGTCGGGACATCCCGACCGTTCAGGCTGTTTCTGGATGGGCGGGAGCGCCTTCAGGGGACGGGAGGGGGTACATACGACCTTCCGGAAGGCTGGCGCTCGGCACGCTTTCTGGAAATCAGGGCCGGTCGCCGGCATGTTCTGGGCAGTCCGCTGGATATTGCCGCTCTGACGCGGTGTGAATCCTTTGTCGAGGCTACCGGAGATGGCCTGAATGGCTGGATCTGGAGTCCGGCTGAGCCTGAATACAGCCCTCGTATCCTTCTCTGGGATGGCTCCACCGCCCGGGCCGAAGCACTGGCGGAGGACGTGGACAGCGACATTCCTCTGGCTCGCACGAGGGTCTTTCACGTCCCGGCCAGCCGTCTTCCCGAAAAGGATGCTGGTCCACTGGATTTGCGGGACGAAAACGGGCGTCTTCTGACGGGTGCGCCGGTGGACCCGCGCGTGGGGCAACTGCTTTCAGGGCGCCCCGGCACTCTTCCGGCCCGGCTGCGACCCGTGAAGGTCAGGGTCTGGAAGGCGCGCCTGCGTCGTCCCCGCATCAGCCCCGGCTGCGCGGTCGTAATCCCGGTTTACGCGGATCTACGCCGGACGATGGCCTGTCTGCGCACTGTCCTGGCGACATGTTCAGACGATGTGCCGGTGATCGTCGTGGACGACGCCACACCTGAGCCTCTTCTGGCGTGGGAGCTCGATCAACTGGCGGAGCAGGGCCGGATTACGCTGATCCGTCACGCTCAGAACCAGGGTTTTCCGATTTCCGCCAATGACGGCATGAGGGCGGCTCAGGGGCGGGATATTCTCCTTCTCAACAGCGATACGCTCGTTCCCGCAGGCTGGGTCGAGCGCCTGCGGGCGAGGCTGGCCTTTACGGATGTCGGGACAGCTACTCCCCTGTCCAATGATGCGACGATCCTGTCCTATCCCGCCGTGGACCGTCCCAATCCGGTTCCGTCGCTTGCGGAGATGCGCGCGCTGGACCGGCTGTGTCAGGCGACGTTCAGACACGAAGATGCGTCATCCCGCGACGGGCTGGAACTGCCGACGGCTCACGGATTCTGTATGGCGATTTCTGCAGAATGCCTGGCCGAGGTTGGTCTATTTAGGGAAGATCTGTTTGCGCAGGGCTATGGCGAGGAAAACGATTTCTGCCTCCGGGCCTCTGCGAAGGGGTTCCGGCATGTCGCCGCGCCAGAACTGTTTGTGGGCCATGTCGGATCGGCGTCATTCGGGACGGCCCGGAAGTCTCTCGGCGCCCGCAACCTGAAAACCCTCAACGCCCTGCATCCGGGCTATGACCGGCTGGTGCAGCGCTTTATCGACGCCGACCCGCTGCACGACATACGACGCAGGCTGGATATCGCCCGTCTGATCCGTCTGGCCGGGAACAGGGTCGCCCTCCTGATGGTGCAGCATGATGCTGGGGGCGGTGTGGGGCGCGTGGTCCGTGAGCGGTCCGAAATGTTTGATGCCGGGGGCGGCTTCGCACTCGCACTGCGCCCTCATGAACAGGGGTGCCGCCTGGAAGATGCTCTGGACGACAGGCGTTTTCCCAACCTGAAATTCCGCCTTCCCGATGAACTGCCCCTGTTGCTGGAAGTGCTCCGGGCCGTGCGTGTTGAAGCCGTCGAATGGCATCATTTGATCGGTCATGCGCCCTGCATCAGGACGCTGCATGAAAGGCTGGGCGTGCCGTATGACGTGTTCATTCACGATCACGTCTGGTTCTGCCCGCGCATTTCGCTTTGCGATGGAGAAGGCCGTTACTGCGGTGAGCCCGACATCGCGGGATGTGAACAATGTGTGACGCGCTGGGGTAGCTATCTTGGGGAAGATATTCCGGTCCCCGAACTGGTGGCCCGTTCAGGGCGGGAATTGTCCAGTGCCCGTCGCCTTATGGCGCCTTGTGAGGACACCGTACGCCGCATCCGGCGGCATTTTCCCGGCCTGACGATCGCGGCTGTGGCGCTGGAAGACGACACCGCGCTTTACAGGTCTATCCGGACAGACCATCGCGCCGCTTATGGGCAGCCGCTCCGGGTTTGCGTCGTGGGCGGGATCAGCCAGTGGAAGGGATATGACACGCTGCTCGCTCTGGCGGCGGAAATCCAGATGCACCACCTGTCGATCGAACTCTCGCTGGTCGGACATACGCATGACGACGATGCCCTGATGGCGCTCGGGGTGCGGGTGACGGGGGAATATCGCGAGGACGAAGTGCAGGAGCTGATCCGTCAGCAGCAGCCGGATGTCGGGCTGATCCCCTCTATCGCGCCCGAGACCTGGTGTTACGCTCTGGGCCAGATCTGGCGCGGCGGTCTGGAGGCTGTCTGTTTTGATCTGGGGGCGCAGGGAGAACGGGTCAATCGCAGCGGGACCGGTCTGGCCGTACCACTCGGGATACCCCCATTTCAGCTTGCCATGCTGTTGCTCAGACGATGGAGCGACGCCCGGTGAGGGGTGGTTTACCTTTTCTAACGAAACAGTCCATTATGCTGTTCAAACAGGAACCGGTATTTGTCGAAGGCTGTTGCAACACATCGTCGGGATACCGCTCATAACTGTGACGACCATTCGTGACAGTTCATGAAACATACCAGTATTATTGCCCGCAAGAACGGATGCAATTGGGAGTAGGGAATGTCTAACGCCGCCGAAGCACCACGACAGAACCGGGTCATCGACCTCAAGGCCGGTGCACATATGATGGTGCTGGATGCAGGGATTTTCTGCATTTTCCATGCAGCCGGTCAGGCCCCTGCCGGCCCCGCCGGGCTGCCGGGCGTCAGGATTTCACGCGCTCCGGGAACGCCTCCCGGGATTGTGACCGTCAGCACCTTCGAAGAGGATGGCTGGATCGGCGGTTCGAACGGCGCGGCTCTCGTCCGGGTCATGCGTGGTCCGGCCGCCGTTCTTGTGACGACCTATCAGGAACCGGGCACCGCTCACGCCGCGCCGCGCCTGCAGGTCGCACAGCTTGCGGGCCCTGTGGCTACAGCTCCGGCGCAGACGGTCGTTCCGGATGCTGCTCCCGTTCCCCCGGCACCCAAAGTTCTTGAACCCGTGGCTGCACCCGTGACTGAGGCGGCTTCGAAGGACATTTCCGCGCATATCCAGCGTCGTGGCGACGTTACGAGCGGTATCGGGCACTGGATGGGGATCCCGGGCAGTCAGGGCTGGATCGAGGGTTTCAGCATTGCTCCCGAGAAGGGCATCCCTGCGTCGGATATTGAATATCAGGCGGTTCTGGGCAAAGGCTGGCTGTCTCCCTGGGCGGAAGGGGGGCAGTATTGCGGCTCGCGTGGCATGGCGCTGCCGATCCTTGGGCTGCGCGTCCGCCTGAAGGGCGAGTCTGCAAGGAAGCTCAGGATCCGTCTTACGGCGTCTTTCATCGACGGGACGCGCCTTGGCCCCGTGGATGGCTCCGAAGCGCTTGAGGCAGAGAGCCTCGCACCTCTGGAAGCCTTCCTGCTTGAGATCGTGCCTGAAGGAGAAGAGGCTCCGAAACCGGCAGCCCCTGCAAAGGCCGCCCCGAAGGCCCGCGCTGCAAAAGCGGCTCAGGCCCCGGCCAAGCCTGCCACACCCAGAAAGCGCAAATCCGTCACGGCCTCCTGAACCGTTCAGGTCTGACACAGTGACCGGGGAGGAGGATTTTCTTCCCCGGATTCTTTGAAAACTGCCGCCATCTGCTGTCTTCTCCGTGCGCGAACAGGACTTCACGGAGGCTTCCAGTCGCTCCGGAGACGTCGTGCGTTATCTCTTCGTCCATCAGAATTTCCCGGGACAGTTCCTGCATTTTGTCCGTCATCTTCTCGCGCAGGATCATGAGATCGTCTTCATTTCGGAGGCGAACAACAACCATATTCCCGGCGTCAGACGCGCCATCTACCGCGTGCCGCGTCTGCCTTCGATGGAGACACACCCTCATCTGAGGGAGTTCGAATACGGCCTGCTCCGTGCCGAAGCCGTCGCAACCGCGGCCCGCACGCTCAAGGGGCTGGGCTATGAGCCGGATATCATCGTTGGACATCACGGCTGGGGCGAACTGCTCAATCTGGGCGACGTTTTTCCCGACTGCCCGATTCTCGGGTATTTCGAGTTTTTCTACCACGCAGATCAGAATGACGTGGGGTTCGACCCGGAATTCCCGCCTTCGCCGGAACTGGCGGGCGCGGTAAGGGTCAAGAATTCGATCAATCTGCAGGCTCTTTGTCTGAAAAACGGATACGGCCAGAGTCCGACGCAGTTTCAGCTCGGCACTTATCCGGCATGGGCGCAGGAAAAGATCTCGCTGCTGCGGGAAGGCGTCAATCTGGACCTATGCTTCCCCGAACCCCAGGCCAGACGGCGCAATCTCGTCATCAACGGGGTACGGATCACGCCGAAAGACGCCCTTGTCACCTATGTCGCCCGCGACCTTGAGCCTTATCGCGGTTTTCACGTCGTCATGCGCGCACTGCCCCGCATTCTGGCCGAACGCAGGGACGCCCAGATCATTCTCGTGGGCGGCGACAAGGTCAGCTACGGCACGCTTCCTCCCGGAGGTGGAAGCTGGCGCGAGTTCATGCTCCGCGAACTGGAAGGCAAGCTGGACCTTGATCGCGTGCATTTTGTCGGCAAGGTCGAGTACGATGATTTCCGGGCCCTGCTGCGGCGGTCCGACGCCCATCTGTATCTGACCTATCCGTTCGTTGCGTCCTGGTCCCTGCGCGAAGCCATGGCGACAGGATGCCCGATCATCGGAAGTGACACGGCGCCGGTCAGGGAATTCATCACGCATGACGTTACAGGCCGTCTGGTGCCGTTTCTGGACTCAGCCGCAATTGCCGAGACAACGCTCCAGCTTCTGGAGGACCGTCGCAGCGCGCGTCGGCTGGGGCAGGAAGCCCGCCGCTATGCCGAAGCTGAACTCTGCCTGACTGCGTATCTGGACCGCTACGACGATCTGGTCAGTCAGATCATAAAGATGCACAGACCCTGACCGGGTACGGAATCCAATTATTATCTTGTTAACAATGTTCTGCTAATAGACGCGGAATAATTAAGAGTTAAACCGATGCATGGTCTGCATTCTGGCAGGGGTCTTGCTCTGTCTGCGACTGCGCGCGGTCTGTTTGGGAGGATTTACATATTCCTGGGGTGGAGAAAACGGCCGGGGTTGCGCATGAGGCCGCGTCAGCCCTGACGGCGGTGTTAGGCGGCTGGGTGTGCAGGAAAGACGCCTTTTCCCGCCCGGCTCTGCTCACGAATGCCGATATCCTCAACCTTGCCCAAGCCACGCACGCAGCTCTGTCAGCGCCGGTCTCTGCCGATGGCGAGAGGGAGTGGGGCAACCTCAGGGAAATGACGAAAAACTGGCTCGTCCAGCAGGGGCCGAATTCCGCATCGCAGCCATTGCAGCTTCAGGACTTCAGGAGAATGACAGAGCTGCTGTCTTCGGAAACGGGCCAGAATGTTCCTGATCCGACAGCGCTCCTGCCTCCCGTGTCTGAACTACGTTCAGATGGGGCCGGTCTGGGTTACACGAAAACCAATCTGGCCTTCGCTCTGGAACATCTCGAACACTGTCTCTGAACGTCAGAACGCCCCGCAGGAGGCCTGCGGGGCGTTCTGTGTTTTCCGGTGGAGCCGTTCGGATCAGCCGCGGCTGCCCTTGTGGTCGCCATCACGCATCTCACCGGTCGGTTCCTGAACATGGGCTTCAAGGAACCAGAGATGCTTGTCGAGGCCGCGCGAAACTTCCGTGAAGATGTCGGCCGTATCGTCATCGCCCGCTTCGTCCGTTGTCTTGATCGACTCACGCACGTTGTTCGCAACGGTCGCATAGCGGTCGATCAGGGCTGCGAGATGATCGGCGACGCGGTAGATATTGTTCGGATAGGGCGTGCAGGCGCTGTTCTTGGACACGTCCTGCACGGTTCCGAGTGCTGTTCCGCCAAGCTGTACGGCACGTTCGGCAACGGTATCCGAATAACCGTCGATGCTGGTGCGGAAGCCATCAAGCATTTCGTGGACCCCGATGAACTGCGGTCCCTTGAGGTTCCAGTGTGCCTGTTTGGTGATCAGTGCCAGATCAATCAGGTCCGACAGGCGTGCGTTGAGCGTTTCGATGGAAACATTCTTGGTGTTGTCCGCAGTGTTGTTCTGCGTCACGTGACGGTCTGTTCTGGAAACCATGGGAATACTCCTGAGCATTGGTCTGAGGCCCGTTTTGGGAGCCATCATAACCGCTGAGATATCTTGGCACTCCGCTGTGATGCGGGGCTGTCGGTGTCTCAAACGTGTTATCCGCAGGGTGGTTCCTTATGAAGGGCTTTCCATTTCTGACCTGATGGTTTTCGGTTTTAGGACAGGCTCTCATCCCCGGCTTTTCCCAAGGTTCGGCAAGGCCTGTTTCGGGTATCTGGGGCGGTGATGACATAAATCTTTCATCCGGTGTCGTTCCTGTTCCGGTTGTTCTTCCCTGACAGGAGGGCTAATGCACTGATGTGGTGGCTGCGGCTGCCGGATAATGCCCGTTTTTCAAGTCAGAGCTTCTCACGCATGACCCTTGCCACAGCCACGCCGTCCGAAGAGGCCCGCGATACGGCCGGTGCTTCCAGAAGTGGAAGCCGCCGCAGCGGGCCTGATACTGCCTTCCACTTTCTGGTGGCGGCTTCGGCGCTGCTGGTCCTGGTGGTGCTGGGCGGCCTCGTGGTCCTCATGGGCATTGGGGGCAGCCAGGCCTTTCGGACCTTTGGTCTCGGATTTGCGTTTCACGATGTCTGGAATCCGGTCGCCGATCTTTATGGCGCCTGGGCGCCGCTGTTCGGAACGATTGTCAGCACGCTGATCGGCGTGGCGATTGCACTGCCACTGGCCTTTGGTACGGCGTTCTGGCTGACAGCGATGGCGCCGCCCCGGATTGCGGCGATCGTTGGAACGGCCGTGCAGCTTCTGGCTGCGGTTCCATCGATCATTTTCGGTATGTGGGGCTTTTTCACGATCGTCCCCTTCATGGCGCGGACGGTCCAGCCTTTCCTGACGCATCATTTCAAGCATGTTCCGGGCATTAAATTCATCATTCACGGCGCGCCGTTCGGAACGGGCCTCATGACGGCAGGTCTGGTGCTGGCCGTGATGATCGCCCCTTTCATGACGGCTGTGATGCGCGACGTTTTTGCCGCCATGCCCAACATGCTGCGTGAAAGCGCCTATGGCCTTGGCGCCACGCGCTGGGATGTGATGTGGAAAGTCGTGGTGCCGTGGTCCCGCTCAGGCATGATCGGTGCGATCGTGCTCGGCATGGGCCGTGCCCTGGGCGAGACCATGGCCGTAACCTTTGTGATCGGTAACGTCACGGCTGTCGGCTGGTCGCTGTTTGCGCCGCGCAGCACGGTTGCGTCCCTGATCGCTCTTCAGTTTCCGGAGAGTCCGGCCGGTTCGCTGCGCCTTTCCGCGCTGCTGGCGCTGGGCTTCATCCTGATGCTGCTGTCATTCGCCAGTCTGGCGCTGGCTCGGATGCTGCGGGGGAATACGAAATGAGCGATACCGTCGTTTCCACCAACGGCTGGAAGCCCAATCCCCGTGCCGCCCGCCGTCGGAGCGCCGATCATGTGGCGACCGCTTTCGGGATGGTCATGGCCGGCATTCTGGTGCTGGTTCTGGCATCCATTCTCTGGACCCTTCTGTCCCGCGGGCTTGCCGGGCTGTCCGCTGCCGCGATCATGAAGCCGATGGGGCCGCCGGGCTCGTCGTCCGGTCTGGCAAACGCCATTGTCGGCAGTCTGATCCAGACGTTTATGGCGTTGCTGATGGCGACGCCGCTGGGGCTTGGGTGCGGCATCTATCTTTCGGAATATGGCACGGACACCAACAAATTCGCATCCTGCGTCCGGTTCGTCTCGGACGTGCTGATGTCGGTGCCGTCCATTCTGGTCGGTCTGTTCGTCTATCAGGTCATGGTCGCGCCATTCGGCCACTTCTCCGCGCTGGCCGGGTCCGTTGCACTGGCCATTCTGGCCGTGCCGATCATTGTCCGCACGACCGAAGACATGCTGCGTCTCGTCCCGACCGCCATGCGCGAAGCGGGCGCAGCTCTGGGTGCGACACGCTGGCGGGTCACGCTTTCGCTGTGCCTGCGCTCCGCCAAGACGGGCGTGCTGACGGGCATCCTGCTGGCGCTGGCCCGTGTGAGTGGCGAGACGGCGCCGCTGCTGTTTACGTCGCTGGGCAACCAGAACTGGTCTTTCAGCCTCACCCGCCCGATGGCGAGCCTGCCGGTGACGATCTACCAGTATGCCGGCGCGTCCTATGAAGACTGGGTACAGCTTGCCTGGGCCGGTGCGCTGCTGGTCACGATGGGTGTGCTGGCCATCAATATTGCCGTCCGCGTCTCGGCGCGACGCGGATGACCCCGGGAACACTGCAGGGGATGACACAGGATTCCATGATGACCGAGACTGATCCGCAGGTGGCGAAGAGCCCTGAAGTGGCGCTGGCTGTCCGCAACCTGAATTTCTATTATGGCGAAAACCACGCCCTGCACGACATTTCGGTGGATTTTCCGGCCCGCCGCGTGACGGCCATGATCGGGCCGAGTGGCTGTGGTAAATCGACGCTGCTGCGGATTTTTAACCGCATGTACGACCTGTACCCCGGCCAGCGCGCGACCGGTGAGGTGATGTTCGACGGGCGCAATATTCTCGATCACGATCTGGACCTGAACATCCTGCGCGCACGCGTGGGCATGGTGTTCCAGAAGCCGACGCCGTTTCCGATGTCCATCTATGACAACATCGCGTTTGGCGTGCGTCTGCATGAGAAAATGAACAAGGCGGACATGGATGCGCGCGTTCAGGACGTCCTGACCCGCGTGGCGCTTTGGAACGAAGTCCGGGACCGTCTGAATGCTCCGGCTTCCGGCCTGTCCGGTGGCCAGCAGCAGCGTCTGTGCATTGCGCGCTCCATTGCGACGCGCCCGGAAGTCCTGCTGCTCGACGAACCGACCTCGGCTCTGGACCCGATCTCCACGGCGCGTATCGAAGAACTGCTTGACGAACTCAAGGAAGAATTCACGATTGCGATCGTGACCCACAACATGCAGCAGGCTGCACGCTGTGCGGATCAGGTGGCGTTCTTTTACATGGGGCGTCTGATCGAAGTGGACAGCGCAGACCGGATGTTCACCAATCCGAAGCAGCAGCAGACCCAGGACTACATCACCGGCAGGTTTGGATAACGCGTCATGGCTGACAGATCCCATATCGTCAAAAGCTACGAACAGGAGCTGGGCCAGCTCCGCTCCATGATGGCGCAGATGGGCGGCATCGTGGAAAATCAGGTTGCCCTCGCGCTGTCCGCCATTGCGGACCGCAACGAGGAAGCCGCCGATGCGGCGGCGCGTCAGGACCCGGAAGTGGACCAGCTCGAACGTGAGGTCGAAGGTCTTGCCATCCGTCTTCTGGCGCTGCGAAGCCCGATGGCGGGCGACCTGCGCGAGATCGTGGCGGCCCTGAAGATCACCGGCGATCTGGAGCGGATCGGCGATTATGCGTCTTCCATCGCGCGCCGTTCGCTGCGAATCCGGATGCCGGAAAACCAGATTTCGCTCTCGGGGCTGCGCAGCATGGGGCGTCTGGTGCAGGAAAACCTGCGCCGTTCGATTGATGCGATCACACAGCAGGATTCCAACCGGGCCATGGAAGTCTGGCACTCGGACCGTGCGGTAGACGAATACTACACGGCCCTGTTCCGTGAACTCGTCACGTACATGATGGAAGATGCCCGCAACATCCGCGCCTGCACGGAACTGCTGTTCATCGCCAAGAACCTTGAGCGGATCGGCGATCATGCGACCAATATCGCCGAGCGCGTCTTTTACGCCGTGACGGGCGACAATCTGCCGTCCCTGCGGCCGCGCGGTGGGCCGGCCTCGGCTCTGACCGTGGCGGAAACAATGCAGGAGCCGGACGTCCGGTGAAGGCCCCATCCCCCGCGCGCGCCAAGGGACTCGTTCTTCTCGTCGAGGATGATCCGGCCCTGTTGCTGATGACCTGCTACAATCTCGAGCAGCGCGGCTACCGCGTCGAGACGGCAGAAGATGGAGAAGCGGCGCTTCTGGCGCTGGAGACGTCCCGTCCGGATGCCGTTGTTCTGGACTGGATGCTTCCGGGTCTGTCCGGACTGGATGTGTGCCGTCGCATCCGGGCCAATCCTGCCCTGCGCGACGTGCCGGTTCTGCTGCTGACGGCGCGTTCGGCCGAGCAGGATGCGATCCGTGGGCTGGACACGGGTGCGGACGATTATCTGATGAAGCCGTGCAGCGTCGATACGCTCGATGCACGTCTGCGCGCCCTGTTGCGGCGGCACCAGTCGTCCTATGACCGTCTGTCCTTCGCGGATATCACGCTCGACCCTGAAACGCACCGCGTGGAGCGTGGCGGTCGGATGCTGTCTCTGGGGCCGACGGAATATCGCCTGCTGGACCTGCTGATCCGCAATCCGCGCAAGGTATTTTCCCGCGAGGATCTGCTGCGCAGGATCTGGGGGCAGAACATCCATGTCGAGATCCGGACGATCGACGTCCATATCCGGCGTCTGCGCAAGGCCATCAACGGGCCGGGCGAGGTCGATCTGGTGCGGACCGTGCGCGCGGCCGGCTACGCGCTGGATGATGGCCCGACGACGGACGGCGCCTGACGGGTGCCGGCAGGAGCGCTTTCCGGAGCACTGCCGGGAGGGGGCCTTCCGCCTGTAGCAGATACGCTGCCGTTGCAGGTCGGCATGGTCCTCGTCTGTGTGGCGCTCGCGGGATGGATATTGGCAGTCTGGCTCCTGCTGCGACAGCCGCGCGTTCCGACCTCACCTCCTGACGACTATCTGAAGCCCGTGTCTCCGGCTGATCTGCCGGTCGATCCGCTTCCTGCCTGCGCCGTGGTGCTGGACGGGCTCGGGGCCATCGTGCAGGTCAATGAGGCAGCGGCGTCCCAGTTCGGGGAGACGGTGGGCGCGATCCTGCGTCATCCGGCGGCCCGCTCGGCCCTGTCGGCGGCTCTGCGCGTTCCGGCACCGTCCGGGACGGGGGAGAGTAGCAGCCGGAGTGACCTGCCACCTGTCTGCTCCACGACCTTCACGCTCGATGTGCCGGTTCCGCGAACGCTTCACTTGATGCTGCGCCGTCTGCCGGGCGGCAAAGGCCAGGACAAGCGTGTGCTGGTCGTACTGAACGATCATAGCGAGGCCCGGGCTGCGGACCGGATGCGGACGGACTTCGTGGCGCATGCAAGCCACGAACTGCGCACGCCTCTGGCATCGCTGAGCGGATTCATCGACGCGTTGCAGGGGGCAGCCGGGGAAAATCCGGTCATGCGGCGGCAGTTTCTCGACATCATGCGACAGCAGTCCGAGCGGCTGAAACGGCTGATCGACCGCCTTCTGTATCTGTCGCGCGTTCAGGCGCATGAGCATCAGCGTCCCCGCGATCTGGTGGATGTCGCCGATCTGATGGCCGTCGTGCTTGGGGAGGTCGCGCCGCGTTTTGAACAGGAAGGACGTACGCTGACCCTGGAAGTCGAAGACGACCTCATGGTGCGGGCCGACGAGGATGAGATGGTGCAGGTGCTGCTCAACCTGATCGAAAATGCCCTGCGCTATGGTGCAAGGGAGGATGAACCCCTGACCATCACATTGTCGGCCCGGCGCGCCGTCATCCCCGATGATCGGTGGCCTGCGGATGGGGGCGTCATTCTCGGGATCGAGGACAATGGCTGCGGGATGGAAGCCCATCATCTGCCGCGCCTGACTGAGCGTTTCTATCGTGTGGGTGCGCCGACTGATGGAGCCGGGCAGGGGACGGGCCTGGGTCTGTCCATCGTGCGGCATATTCTGGACCGGCATGGCGGCCGTCTGCGGATTGCGAGCGCGCCGGGCAAGGGCACGACCTGTCTGGTCTGGCTGCCGCCTGCGGGGGCGACACTTGCGGTTTCGCTGGTGGAATGACAGTTTCCTTCTGAAACAATCAGAAGGTATTGTTACAGTGACAGTTTTCCGCAGTTTCCGCCGTGCCGGTCTGGCCGCTCTGCTGACTGGCAGCATGTTCACGCCGCTTCATGCGGCGGATGTTCCCGACACCATTCCCGCCTGGCTGAGCGATATCAATGGCGCGCAGGCGATGGCCTGGGTGAAGGATCAGAACGACCGTACCCTGCGCCTTCTGGGGCATGGCCCGCTTTACCAGAGCCTGTATGCGACGTCTCTGAAACTGCTTCAGACGCATGACCGTCTTGCATCCCCCATCCAGATCGACGGGATGATCTACAATTTCTGGCGTGATGACCGACATCTGCGGGGCGTCCTGCGTCGGACGACGCCGGATTCCTATGCGACCGATCATCCGGAATGGACCGTCGCGCTGGATCTGGATGCGCTGGCGGCGAAGGAAAAGCGTAACTGGGTCTATGGCGGGGTGGACTGCCTGCACAGCCAGCAGAATCTCTGCCTGCTCCATCTTTCCGATGGTGGCGAAGATGCCAAGACCGTTCGGGAATTCGATCTGCGGACTGGAAAATTCGTCGAGGGCGGGTTCAACCTTCCGCATGCCAAGCAGGATTCAAGCTGGCTGGACCGTGACACGCTTCTGGTCAGCTATCCCTGGGCGTCTGCGGATGTGACGGAATCCTCCTATCCATACATCGTGAAGCTTCTCAAGCGCGGCCAGTCTCTCGATCAGGCGCAGACGGTCTTCACCGGAAACCGGAAGGACGTCGAAGTCGGGCCGGAAGTGCTGCATGACGGCGCAGGACACCAGGTCACGCTGATCCGCGAAGGCCTGGATGCGTTTTCATCGAAGCTGTTCCTGTATCGGGACAGTCAGGTGACGCAGGTCGCCATTCCCCTGAAGGCGGATGTCGCCGGGCTGTTCAATGGCCGCCTGGTGGTTCAGCTCAAGGAAGACTGGAAGGTCGGGGCGCAGTCCTTCCCGCAGGGGAGCGTGGTGCTGGTCGATCCGGCTGCGGCAACGGTCGCACCCCAGCTTCTGGTTGCGCCGACGGGCCGTCAGATGATCGAGGAAGTGTCCACGAGCCATGGCCATCTGATCGTCACGCTGTACGACAATGTGCGAGGCAAGGCCTCGATCTACACGCCCACGGGCGCGGCCTTCACGCACCGGGATCTGCCTCTGCCGGAGAACATGTCGGTGGGTCTGGCCAGTGTCGACGAGGACAGCCCGGTGGCCTATGCCGTTTCCAGCGGTTTCCTGAGCCCGACCACGCTGTGGGAGATCAACAGCGATACGGCATCGGTCCAGAAGCTCCATACGCTGCCAGCGCAGTTCGACGCCTCGAAAATGGCGGTGGAGCAGCAGGAGGTTCGCTCGAAGGATGGCACCAGCATCCCGTATTTCATCGTCCACCCCCGGGACATGACACTGGATGGGACCAACCCGACGCTGCTTTATGCTTATGGCGGGTTTGAAGTGCCGCTTTTCCCGTTCTATTCGGCAGGGATCGGCAATAACTGGCTGTCGCGCGGCGGGGTGTATGTTCTGGCGAATATCCGCGGCGGCGGCGAATTTGGGCCGGCCTGGCACGATGCCGGTCTCAAGACCAATCGCCAGCGGATTTATGACGACTTTGCTGCCGTGGCGAAGGACCTGATGGACCGGAAGGTAACCTCGCCTCAGCATCTGGCGATTCAGGGCGGTTCCAATGGCGGTCTGCTGATGGGTGTCGAGTTCACGCAGCATCCGGATTTCTGGAAGGCCGTCGATATCGAAGTGCCGCTTCTGGACATGATGAACTATGAACACATGTCCGCTGGGGCGTCGTGGGTCGGGGAATATGGAACGGTCTCCATCCCTGAGCAGAAGGCATTCCTGCGCGGAATTTCGCCGCTTCAGAACCTCAGGCCCGATGTGAAATATCCCGTGCCGTTCATCGAGACGACGACGAAGGATGATCGCGTCGGTCCCGTTCATGCGCGGCGTTTTGCATGGCGGATGAGCGAGCTTAAACTCCCCTATTATTACTGGGAGCAGGTCGCGGGCGGTCATGGTTTCGGGGCCAGCCAGAAGGAAATCGCCCAGACGCAGGCGCTCAGCTACGCTTATCTGTGGTCCGAACTGGGCCGGACAAAGTAAGGCGTCGCATCATGCGGACATGAAAAAGGGCGCTCCTTGGAGCGCCCTTTTTTGTGCCGGAAGCCGGAAAAACGGGGTCAGCCGTGGCGGCGGCTGCGGTCCAGCAGGCACCAGCCCCCGATCAGCACGGCGCCGATCAGCGGGATGGCGCCGATCGTGATCGTGCCGTCCGGGTAGTCGAAAGCCATCATAACCAGAACGAAGCCCAGAAAACCGAGGGTCGCCCATGTCGTATAAGGCGCGCCCGGCATGTTGAAGCCCGTCGGCATGATGTCACCGCGATTGATCGCGGCCCGCAGGCGGAGCTGACACAGCAGGATGAAACCCCATGTGCTGATGATGCCCAGCGCCGAGAAATTCAGAACAATTTCAAAGACGCGCGACGGGATGAGGTAGTTCAGCATCACGCCCACCAGATACACGGCCAGTGTGGTGAGAATGCCGACATAGGGGACAGAGCTCTTGTTCAGCTTGCCCAGAGCCTTCGGGCCGGAGCCGCCAAGGGCGAGGGCGCGTAGCACACGCCCTGTGGAATACAGGCCGGAATTGAGGCTGGAGAGCGCGGCCGTCAGCACCACGATGTTCATGATGGTGCCAATGCCCGGAATGCCGAGTGCCTGAAAGAACGTCACGAACGGGCTGATGCCCGCGTGATATTCGGTCCAGGGCAGCAGGCAGACCAGCAGGATGACGGACCCCACATAGAACAGGGCGATACGCCAGATCACGCTGTTAATGGCACGCGGGAGAATTTCGCGGGCGTCCTCGCATTCACCTGCCGCCGTGCCCAGCAGTTCGATGCCGGAATAGGCGAACACCACCCCCTGAAGCAGCATGAGCGCCGAAAACAGCCCGTGCGGGAAGATGCCGCCGTTTTCGGTAATCAGGTGAAAGCCGGTCGTATGTCCGGCGACTGGCATGCGAATGCCGAGAATGAGAGCGCCTGCCACGAGGAACAGCGCCAGAGCCACCACCTTGATGAGGGAGAACCAGAACTCCATTTCGCCGAAATAGCGCACGCCGATCATGTTCATGGTGCCGACGATCGCCAGCGCCACGAGTGCGAAAGCCCACTGCGGAACCGGGAGGAAAACCGCCCAGTAATGCATGTACAGGGCGACAGCCGTGATATCGACGATGCCGGTCATGGCCCAGTTCAGGAAGGACAGCCAGCCTGCCATATAGGCCGCCCGCTCCCCGAGAAACTCGCGCGCATAGGTCACGAAGCTGCCGCTGGTCGGACGATACATGACCAGTTCGCCCAGGGCGCGCAGGATCAGGAACGAAAAGACGCCGCAGACCGCATAGATGATCGCAAGAGAGGGACCAGCCATCTGAAGGCGTGAACCCGCCCCAAGGAACAGTCCCGTACCGATGGCGCCACCGATGGCGATCATCTGGACGTGACGGCGGCCGAGATCCTTGTGATAGCCTTCCTCGCTGATGGCCCCTGTATGGTGGGTGGGGGTATGATCGGGAGCCGGGCTTGTCGTCATCTGCGCGTCCTGAAAAGTCGTCGGGAAAGGTGTCGGTGAGGCTGAAGGGGCGTGACGAGCGGCGGCGGGGAGGGCCTACGCTTCATGCGCGGCAGCTATGTGTCTCATGCATGGGAACATAAGCGAAAGTCGCCGCATTGCCAACGCGGATTGCTGGCATGGCCGAAACTGGCTGCCGACTGTGCCTTCAATGCCCCGGCGGAACGGCCATGCAGGCCATTCCCTGTCCGGAAAGAGTTGAACAGGCTTCCGCGGCTCCCACCCGGCTGATGCCCGTCAGACGCGCGCGCCAGACCGTGGTGCCGTGGCTCGGTGTGGGATGGACTTCGATTCGGGCAGACTGAAGCGGTGTGAAGGCTGCCTGCCGTGCCATGGTAGCGGCGAATTTGGCCTGTCCGATACTGCCAAACGCTCCCACCTGAACGGCCCAGGACCCATAGCTTCCCGGCCGGTGATAGCCCACGACCACGGTTCTCGATTCCGTAGGCTGAACCGGCAATGTATGCGGTGACGGCATGACGGGAGGGGGAGGAAGCGGCCGGGACGTGGCTGTGGCGGACGGGGGAGGAAGCTGTGATTCGCCCGCGGGCTGGACGGCGCAGGGCACGTCTGGATCGTAGGCGTCATCCGGATTGCAGGGCACGGCGCTGGGGGCGGCGATCGGTCCTGTAATCGGTGTCTGGGCGGCAGCACTCGTGACGTGTCGGCTGGCCCAGACCTGTCCGACACTGCGCGATGCCGTCATGACGGGCGCCGGAGCGGTCTGGGCTGCGGGCAGCCCGGCATAAGAGGCTCCGGACTGCGATGCATTCAGCTGATCGGCGCTGGCATAGGCGGCCAGAGGGCCTGTCAGGGCAATCTGCGTACCCAGATGGGGGGTGATGCTCGCAACGTAATTGACGGTTTCGTTGGGAAGCTGTCGCCCTTCGGAGAGATACTCTTCCAGTCGCTGCGGACCGGCATTGTAAGCCGCCAGAAAGGCCGGGGCTCCGTATTTCCGGGCAAGGATACTGATATAGCCGGTCCCTGCCATGATGTTGTCATGAGGCTCGTAAGGATCGGCCCGCAAGCCATACCGCGCGCGCATGTCAGCATAGGTCTGGGGCATGAGCTGCATCAGCCCCATCGCACCGGAATGGGAGGTGATGGGCCGCCCGTCCAGAAACTGGTGACCGCCCGATTCCTGATGGATGACAGCCCGGATCCAGTCCTGCGGAATCGAAAACCGGCTGGCGGCCTGCAGGATATAGGGCCGCCAGGGATCTCCGGCCGGGCCGGGTGCGCGATAGGCCCCGCTTGAGGAATAATACCGGTTGTAGGGAGAACGCTGGGACGCACAGCCTGCAAGGGCCACGAGGCTCAGAAACATGGTTCCCGTCTGAAGGAAGACTTGCCTTTTCCTGAGCATCATAAACCCACTGTTAATCTTTTACGCAGATGATGAGCGCTGTCCGAAAGAGAAGGCAGACGAACGGTGACGACGGAGACTCCGGAAAACGAAACCCCGGTCGAGAAGGGGGGTAAGCGCAAGATCATCATCCTTGCAGTGCTGGCATGCCTGCTTCTGGCTGGCGGTGGAGCCTTTGCATGGAAGCATTTTCATCACGCGGCAACCCCGGCCACCAAGACTGCTGCCCAGCCCGTAAAATGGACGACCATCACCATCCCGACCATTCTCTCCAATCTTGATTCGGGGTCTGAGCGGACGCGATATGTCCGGATCGGCGCGCGGCTTGAAGTTGAAGACGGCAAAAACGCCGAGAATGTCGCCGCCCTGATGCCTCAGATCCAGGACGCTTTCCAGACCTGTCTGCACGGTATGCAGCCCTCCGAGCTTTCCGGAAGCGGCATTTACCGACTCAGGGAAACAATGCTGGCGCAGATCACCAACATCGTGGCGCCCCTCCGGGTCAGGGATCTCTTTTTCGTAGAGGTGCTGGTGCAGTGACCGACGACCGACAGGCCGACACCACGTTTGCGGATCAGGATACCGGCATGCCTAAGGCTGCCTTTCCGCTCGCCGGAAACGGTATGGCCGGTTTTGGGGCCGACAATGATCACGTCCTCAGCCAGGCCGAAATCGACAGCTTTTTTGGGAAGGATTCCGCAGTCAGCGGTCCGTCGAACAGCAGTGGTATCGAGCGCGTGGTCAGTACGTCTGGCATATCGTCCGAGCGGCTACCTATGCTCGAAGTGGTCTTTGACCGTTTCACCCGGATTCTGACGACGAGCCTGCGCAATTTTACCAGCGACAATGTTGAAGCGTCCATGGACCGGCTGGGTTCCCAGCGCTTTGGAGATTATCTCGAAAACGTTCCGGGCCAGGCCATGTTCGCGGTCTTCAAGGCGGAAGAATGGGACAATTACGGTATTCTCGTTCTGAGCTCTTCTCTGATCTACAGCATCGTCGACGCACTTCTCGGAGGCCACGTCCGCAGCGACGGTCCGACCGCTGCCCGACAGACAGGGCGGCACCACACCGCCATTGAACGCGCCCTGATCGAGCCTATGGTCAGGATCATTCTCGATGATCTGGAAACAAGCTTCAGCCCGCTCTGTGCGGTTAATTTTCATTTCGAGCGTCTCGAAATGAACTCGCGTTTCGCAATGATCTGTCGCGCTGGAAACGGCGTTGTTACCGCACGTTTTGGTATCGATATGGAAGGTCGGGGTGGGGACGTGGACGTTGTGCTGCCGCACGCCACGCTCGAGCCGGTCCGGGACATTCTGCTTCAGCAGTTCATGGGTGAGAAATTCGGCCATGACGGGATGTGGGAAAGCCACCTGGCACAGGAACTCTGGCGCACGGATCTGACCCTTGATGCCGTTCTGGAAGAGCAGACCGTGAACCTCAAAGAGATCATGAAGCTCGCCCCCGGCGATCAGCTGGTCCTGCGTCGAAATCCGGATGCTCTCGTCACCCTGCGCTGTGGCGAACATGCCCTTTTCAAGGGACGGGTTGGACGAAAGCAGGGACAGGTTGCCGTTAAGATTGAAGAAGTCCTCAACCAGAAACCCGGCACGGATCGTGCCACATCCTATAGCTGACCGGAGCATATTTCATGGATAGATTTCAGCTTGGGATCGAGATTGCCCTTTCAGTCCTGCTCTTGGTGACCATTTTTTACAGCCTGTATCTGGGCCGCGCACTGTCCGTGCTGCGGCGGGACCGTGGGCAGCTCGATGCCCTGATCTCCAGCCTTCAGTCCAGCAGTGCCCAGGCTCAGTCCGGCATTGACCATCTGCGCCAGACGACGGAACTCGTAGGCCGTGCTCTGGGAAAGACGGTCGAATCTGGGAAAAGTCTGAAACGGGATCTGGCCATGCTGTGTGACCGCTCGGAGACCCTCGCCCAGCAGCTGGAATCGCTGCTGCCCGCTGGTCGCGTTGCAGCAAAGGCAGCGCCTCGGATTGAAGAAATACCTGAAGAAACGTCCTTCCGCTCGGCGCTTCGCCTGAAGCCGGATGAGGTGCGGACTATGAAGCCCAGTGGCAGCAAGAGCGCTGCCGAGCGTGAACTTCTCCGCGCGTTACGTCAGAAGCAGGGATAACCGGACATGTTTTTCCGTCTTCTGCATCTGGCCTGCGGCCTGATGATTGTTCTGCTCGGGGTCAAGGTCTACGCGATTGCGGGCGATCTTATGGGAGACGCCGACAGCTCCTCGTCTGCTCTGACGGCTGTTGCCATGGCCCAGCCCCAACCCGTCGCACCGGTATCTGCGCCTACGCCGGTTGAACCTCCCAAAGCTGCTGACACCCCCTCTTCTGCAGTTGCGGCATCTCCGAAGGTTGACGATTTGTGTGCCAAAGGGGGATGCAAGGGGCCTGCACCCGCAAATGTGCCTGCCTTGGCTCAGCCTGCCGATCCTGCGCTTGCGGAACAGCTCGCCTCGCGGGAGAAAGAACTGGATCGACGGGATACAGCGCTGAATGACCGCCAGCGTCTTGTTGATGCTGCGGAGGAAGAGTTGCAACGTCGCATGACTGCGCTTGAGAATTCCCGGACCGCACTTGAAAGCACCGAACAGCACACTGATCAGCTCCGGAACGATGATGCGGATCGCCTCGTCAAGATCTATCAGGCGATGCGACCGGAGGATGCAGCCGCGATCTTTAATATCCTGGACCTGCGCGTTGGAGTGGCGCTGCTGAACAGGATGAACCCGCGAAAGGCTTCGGCCATCATGGAAGCAATGTCGCCTCAGCGCGCCATTCTGGCGACACAGCTTCTTGCCAACTCCCACGCGCGACCCGCTGCCCGGATTGGCGGCAACGGATGAAAAGGGTAATCTTGGCTGCAGTTCTGGGGCTGTCATCGCTTGGAACGGCGGTGGCCGCACAGACCAGGGCCTCCAGTGTGAAACCCGGAGGAGGGGAAACCCATGCCGGACCGGCACCAGACGACAAGCTGCTGCCTGCTGGATGGTTGTTTCTGAACGATCCTGCGCCCCTTTTCCCGCATCCGGAAAAAGCTGTGCAGGAGAAACGGATTTCGGCGAATTCCGCTCCGGTGTCCGAACCTCGCCCGCAGGTTGTCAATGCGTCTCCCGCAACGCCCATGCAGGTTCCCGACGCGACCGGGCTCTGGCTGCCGCTTGGAGAACTGACGCCTGTTGCAGCCTTTCGAAACGGGCAGAATATCGTGCTTGTGGCGGCCGGACGGCATGCTCTCGATACGGCAGGCCTGTCCGGGGTCGGGCCTTTCACGTCAGTGTCCAGCAGACTTCTTCCGGACGTAACGGTTATCACCATTGGGGTGTCTACTGATCGTGATCCGGTCCTGCGTCCGGTTGGAGCGGGATGGACGGTATCTGTCGCCCCGGATGTGAAGCCTCAGGCCGATATGCTTCTGGGGCAGGACGGAAACGCACTGACGTTCACGCCGCCTGTGCAGGAAGGACTGCCTCAGGTTGTTGCATTGGATGATCCGTCCTCGGGTCGGAGGCTTCTGCTGGGAATGACGCGCTCTGGACGCATCGGGCAGCCCATGCGCCGTCAGGGAACCGGATTTTCGGTTCGAAGCAGTCTGATGGGGGTGGTGGTGGCGGCCGATTCTGATGATATCGAACTGCGTCAGGCGGCAGGAAGGCTGGTTCTGGATACGATGGGGCCGGACAGTTTCCCCCTGATGGCTTCCAACCGGCTTCAGCCCTATGGATCGTCTCTAAGTGGTGTCAGTCTGGGAGGCGGAACCCCGCAAGAGCTTCGCGAGGCCCTCAGACGGAGTGTGGCTGCTGCCGCCTTGGCCCCATCGGCTGATCGGTTCGAGGCGCGCATGCGGGTTGCGCAGGCGGCGGCACGCGCCGGGAATGGACCGCTTCTGGGAGAGGTCATGCAGGTGGCCTTGCAGGACTGGCCTGAAGGCGCGGAAAAACCTGAGACGCGCCGCCTGCAACAGATATCTGCCGTGCTGAACCAGCGCGAAGTTTCCTCCTATCTGACCGAGGATGGAGGCAGTACTCCTGAAGATCAGCTCTGGCGTGGAATGATGCGTATGCTTATGCCATCCGCCAGCCGTGTTGGGCAGAGCGCGTCCGGGTCTGTGGAAAGCGACCGTAATCATACGGCAGACCTGATTGCGACAGGGCTACCTGTTCTTCAGGCGTATGCAGCGCCTTTGCGGGACCGTCTTCTGCCGTCTGCAGCCCAGTGGGTCGCGCGTTATGGTAATGAAAGCGCGACGAAAATTCTCGATCAGCTGCCCGAGGGACCGCAGGTGGCTCTGGCAAAAGCGCTTCTGGCGGCTCGTAGGGATGCGCCGGATGCAGAAGAGAAGCTGAAAGCGCTCTCACATGAAACATCGCCGTTGGTCTGGCCGGTGGCAAGGGAAGCGCTCCTTCGACGGGCGCTGGAGAAGAAAACGCTGTCCCCGCAGGCTGTCGCCGATCAGGTTGATGGCATCCTGCCGGCTCTTCGGATTGCAGGCAGGGAAAAAAGTGTCCGGCTTCTGCAGATCGAGGCACTGATGAGGGGTGGGAATCTCGCCGCTGCTGCGACGGCAGTTCAGGAATGGAACCGATTGTATCCTGAGGATATGACCGATGTTGAAGCGCAGAAGACGGATATTATACGGCGGATGGCCCAGACTGTCTCTGCAGATGGGAGGCAGGCTCTGAATGAAGTGGCCTTTCTGAAGGACGCGCTGGGCGAAGCTTCAGGGAATGGGTCGTTACAGCGGGATATCCTCGACGGTCTGGCGCGTCGTTACGAAGCCATGGGGCTGCCGGATCAGGAGCGGGACGCTCTGAGGAAGCTTGTGGACATTCAGGGTGGTGCGCAGGGCATGGCTGTCCGCATCCGGCTGGCCAGGCTTGAGCTCGATATGGGAGATGCCAAGGCGGCCCGGCAGGAACTTTCGGCGTTTGCCGAAGGCTCTCCTGATGCTGCGCTGGCTCTGCCGGGAGGCAGCAGCAGCCAGTCTGTGGAGGTTGCGCTTCTGCGCGCGCAGATTGCGCTGGCCGATCATCGTTCGGATGAGGCCGCGGGAGAACTTGCCACCATTCGGGATCCGCGGGCCTGGACGCTGCGGGCCCAGATGGCGGAAAAGGCGGGAGAGTGGTCCCGGGCGGTGGAGGCACTGACCCCCATGCTGGACGCGCTTCCGGGGAATGGCGAAACGGCGAAGGCGCCACTCTCTCCTGATCAGCAGGCTCTCATTCTCCGGGTAGGGGGAGATGCGTCCAGAGCGCAGGATCAGCAGACGCTCAGAAGTCTTCAGGACCGGTTTGGGGCGATGATGACGGGGACACCTTCGGAGGGTGTTTTCAGGTTGCTGACGGGGAGCAGGGACGGTGTTGTGACGCCCCCTGTTTCTGCTGGTGGCTAGTGTCTGTTCAGGGGAGGGGTGACAGGGCGATGCCCTTCCAGGAAAACCCTGATGCCGTAAGCCATGAATTCTTCGAGCTTTTCTTTTGAACGGCTCGGTTTGCAATGTGTGAGGCGCCCCAGCGTCGGGCCGCCGAGCGTCATGCCGAAAAGAAGGTCCGAGGCCTCCGTAATGTCGGGAATGTCCAGTCTGCCTGCTTCGGACTGGATAGCCATCCAGTTCTGGATGGGCAGGACCCGTCCCGAGAGCTGAAACAGGTCTGCGACCAGTTGCCGGACTGCGGGATTGCGGCTCGTTTCCGTAATGACGGAGCGGAGCAGGCTCAGACGTTCATCACAGAACATGCAGGCAGCAATACTGGTCATCAGGCCCAGAAGCTGTTTTTCCATGGAATCCGTGGGGGCCGGCGTATAATTTATGGGGGCGAACAGGCGTTCGAGGATCAGTGTTTCGAACAGGACCTGTTTGGAGTCGAAAAACTGGTAGAGGGTTTTCTTGGACATTCCCGAGCACGACGCAATGCTGTCCATCGACGTTGCGTGATAGCCGTGCGTGGTCAGGACCGAGCTTGCGGCGTCGAGAATCCGGTTGCGTCTTTCCGCTTCGTCGAGTTGCACGGGGCGGCCACAGCAGGACTGTTTCCGGTCTTCAGGCTGGCTGCTCGACTGACTGGGCAAGATGAACTCCGATATTATTTCACAGACCGAATTGACGTCTGTCAAAGAAACCCGCTAGTTTCCGTCCTCGCGGGAAACTAGCGGGTTTCTGTATCACAGGATAGCGGCCGTATCATGCCTTCTTTTCAGAAAATATCGTTGAATTGTTCTGCTGCCCTGTCTCCGGTCGGTTCGTGGGGTGGGAGGGGCAGTTTTCTGGTGCTGCTTCTGGCACTCCCGCTGCTGGTGGCAGGGTGTCAGAAAAAAACGCCCCCTCCCCAGATGCCGCCCCAGCCTGTTGATGTGGTGACGCTGAAGACGCAGCCGGTCACGCTTGAGACGTCCCTGCCCGGACGGACGGATGCCTATGAGCAGGCGCAGATCCGTCCGCAGGTGAATGGTGTCATTGTCTCGCGTGATTTCGAACAGGGTGCGGACGTCAAGGCCGGACAGCAGCTTTTCCAGATCTACATCGCGCCGTATCAGGCAGCTTACGATCAGGCGAAAGCACAGCTTCTGAACGCACAGGCCGTGGCAGCGCGGGCGAACGGGCAGCTCAAGCGGTATCGTCCGCTGGTGGCGGCTCATGCCGTGAGTTCACAGGATTTCGACAATACGCTGGCCACGGCGCGTGAGGCCGAGGCCCAGGTGGCACAGGCGAAGGCAGCGCTGGAAGCGGCAGCCGTCAACCTGAATTACACCCATGTTCGTGCGCCCATCAGCGGGCGTATTGGCCGCACGCTTTATACCGCTGGTGCGCTTCTGACGGCGGGGCAGACCCAGCCGGTCGCAGTTGTGACACGGCTTGATCCGATTTACGTGGACGTCAATCTGGCTGCTACTGACATGTTGCGCCTGAAGCGTGAGCTGGCGGACGGGCAGCTTGAGCGGAATGGCACGGATGCGGCGGCGGTAGGCCTGCGTCTTGAAGACAACACTGAATATCCGGTGCGTGGCAAGCTTCAGCTTTCCGAAGTCACGGTGGATCCGGCGACCGGAACGCTTGTCATGCGCGCCGTTTTCCCGAACCCGGATCATCTGCTGCTGCCGGGCATGTTTGTGAATGCCCATATTCAGGAAGGCATTGATCCGCACGGTATGCTGGTGCCGCAGGTTGCGGTTGCGCGGGATGCCAAGGGCAATCCCTACGTCATGGTCGTGGATGGCGAGAACAAGGTCAGCCAGCGTTCCATTCAGGTCCTGCGGACGGTCGGCGAGTCCTGGCTCGTCTCGGACGGGCTGAAGGAAGGCGAGAAGGTGATCGTAAGCGGTCTGCAGAAAGTGCAGCCGGGTGCAAAGGTGGCGCCGCATGAAGCGCCTCCTGCAGCTCCTGCGGGAAAGGCGGAGTAACCCCGCATGTCATTGTCCCGCTTCTTCATTGACCGGCCCATCTTTGCGTGGGTTATCGGTCTGATTATCATGCTCGTTGGCGGTGTTGCGATCACGCGCATGCCGATTGCGCAGTATCCGAACATTGCACCGCCCCAGATTGCCATTTCGGTCATGTATCCGGGTGCATCTGCCGAGACGGTGAACAATACGGTTGTCCGCCCGATCCTTCAGCAGATGTATGGTCTGGACCATCTCGAGTATCTGTCGGCTTCGTCTTATGCGAGCGGACAGATGGAGATCGACCTGACGTTCGAGCAGGGTACGAACCCTGACATCGCGCAGGTTCAGGTCCAGAACAAGCTCCAGCTGGCCCAGCCGCGTCTGCCGGCGGAAGTCACAGCGCAGGGGCTGAGCATCACGAAGGCGACCAAGAACTTCATGATGGTCGTGGCCTTCATTTCCGAAGATGGCAGCATGTCCGGGCAGGACATCTCGGATTATGTCGCGTCCAACATTTCCGACCCGCTGTCACGCGTTTCGGGCGTGGGCGATCATACGCTGTTCGGCTCAGAATATGCGATGCGCGTCTGGCTGGACCCGTCGAAGCTCTACAATTTCGGCCTGACGGTCGGCGATGTCCAGTCCGCCATCCAGGCGCAGAACATCCAGGTTTCTTCGGGTGAGCTTGGCGGTCTTCCGGCCAAAAAGGGCATCGGGTTCGATGCCACGATTATCGGTCCGACCCGTCTGAGCACGCCTGACCAGTTCAAGGAAATCCTGCTCAAGGTGCAGCAGGATGGCAGCCAGGTGCGTCTGAAGGACGTGGCGCGGGTCGAGCTGGGGGCGCAGAGTTATGCTCTGGGATCGTCTTACAACAACCATCCGGCCGCCGCGATGGCGCTCAAGCTGGCGCCAGGCGCGAACCAGCTCAAGACCGAGGCTGCCGTTCGTGCGCGTCTGGGTGAGCTGAGCCGTTATTTCCCGCAGGGTCTGAAGCTCGTTTATCCGCTGGATACCGAGCCGTTCATCACGCTCTCCATTCATGAAGTGGTCGAGACGCTGATCGAGGCGATCGTCCTCGTGTTCATCGTGATGCTGATCTTCCTGCAGAACTTCCGCGCCACGCTGATCCCGACGATCGCCGTGCCGGTGGTTCTTCTGGGAACGTTCGGGCTGATGTCCATTGTGGGCTACAGCATCAACACGCTGACCATGCTGGCCATGGTGCTGGCGGTCGGTCTGCTGGTCGATGACGCGATCGTGGTGGTCGAGAACGTCGAACGTGTGATGACGGACAAGGGGCTGTCACCGAAAGAAGCGGCCCGTGTCTCCATGGACGAGATCTCGGGTGCGCTTGTGGGCATCGTGCTGGTGCTGACGGCGGTGTTCCTGCCGATGGCAGCGTTCGGCGGTTCCACGGGTGTGATCTATCGCCAGTTCTCCATCACGATCGTTGCGGCCATGTGGCTGTCGGTTCTGGTGGCGATGGTCATGACGCCGGCCCTCTGTGCGTCCATGCTCAAGCCGACCCACAAGGGGCATGATCGTGGACCCGCAGCCTGGTTCAACCGGACGTTCGATCGTATGACGAACGGTTATATCGGGGGCGTAAAATGGCTGATCCGCGTGCCGGTCGTCAGCATGCTCGGGTTCGTCCTGCTCACGGCGCTGGTCGGGTTCCTGTTCATGCGCGTGCCGGGCGGGTTTCTTCCAGACGAGGATCAGGGAATCATCTTCGGACAGGTCACAATGCGCAACGGGGCGACCGAAGCGCAGACGGCGGCCGTCAACCGCAAGATTACCGACTACGTTCTCAAGACCTACGGTCCGTATGTTGAATCCGTCTTCACCATGACGGGCTTCAGCTTCGCGGGTCAGGGGCAGAGTGCGGGTGCGTTCTTCGTCCGTATGAAACCCTGGGACCAGCGTCCGGGCTCTGCGCACACCACCATGACCGTGTCGCGCGAGATCATGATGCATTTCTGGATGGATCCGGAAGCGCAGATCTTTGCCGTCAATCCGCCTGCTGTGATGGAGCTGGGCAATGCGACCGGCTTTGATCTGGAGCTGGAAGACACCGGGCATCTGGGTCATGAAGCGCTGCTGGCCGCGCGAAACCAGATCCTGAGCGAAGCAGCGAAAAATCCGCTTCTGATGGCTGTTCGTCCGCTGGGTATGGAGGATGCGCCGCAGTTCAAGCTTGATATCGACCGTGAGCGCGCCAACGCTTTCGGCCTGACGAATGCGGATATCAACACGACGATTGAAGGTGCGTTTGGCTCCATCTACGTCAACCAGTTCATGCGCAATGACCGCGTCAAGCAGGTCTATATCCAGGGCGAGCCCTGGGCGCGCATGACGCCGGAGGATCTGAACCGCTGGTATGTCCGCAATGCGACGGGAACGATGGTGCCGTTCAATGCCTTTGCTTCCGGGCTCTGGGTCAACGGTCCGCAGAAGGTCGAGGACTATAACGGTCTGAACTCCTACGAAATCCAGGGACAGCCGGCCGTGGGCGCAAGCTCGGGTCAGGCGATGACGGAAATGGAGAAGCTTCTGGCCAAGCTGCCGCGCGGCATCGGTTATGAGTGGACGGGTCTGTCGTTCGAGCAGCTTGCTTCGGGTGGATCGACCGGGCCGCTTTATGCTCTGGCCGTTGTGGTCATCATGTTCTGTCTGGCGGCGCTTTATGAGAGCTGGGCCATTCCGTTCGCGGTGCTGCTCGTGCTTCCGCTCGGCGTGCTGGGTGCCATTGCGGCAACGCTGGGACGCGGATTGGCCAACGACGTCTATTTCCAGGTCGGGCTGCTCACGACGGTGGGTCTGTCGGTGAAGAACGCGATCCTGATCGTGGAATTCGCCAAGGCCTTCTTCGAAAGTGGCGAAACTCTGGAAGACTCGGTTCTGGAAGCCGGGCGTGAGCGTCTGCGTCCGATCCTCATGACGTCGATCGCCTTTGTCTGTGGTGTGTTTCCGCTGGCAATCGCGACCGGGGCCGGCTCGGCAGCGCGCGTGGCGATCGGAACCTGTGTCGTGGGTGGCATGCTCTCGGCAACGCTGCTGGCGGTCTATTTCGTCCCGGTCTTCTTCGTTGTGGTGCTGCGTCTGTTCCGTGTGAGCCGGGTCAGGGACCGCAAGGACCCGTATGCCCATCTGGACAACAAGGCGGCGCCTGTCGCCGAAGGGGAGCACGGAGCATGAAGGCCCGTCTCGGACTGACTTCCGGATTTGCCGGAATGCTGATGCTTTCGGCCTGTAACATGGCGCCGGTTTACCACCGGCCCACGCAGGCCATCCAGAACAGCTACCCCGCGGATACGGCATCGAGGAACACGCCTGCGGCTCAGGCCGCGTCCAATCTCGGGTGGGAGGATTTTTTCACCGACCCGCGGCTGAAGGCGCTCGTGGCGCTGGCGTTGAAAAACAACCGCGACATCGCAGCGCAGCTTGATGCTGTGGGCGTGGCGCGCGGCCAGTACGAGATCCAGAATGCCTCGCTGTTTCCGATCATCTCGGCTGGCGGACAGGGGATGTTCATGGCGCCATCCGATACGGCAGGTTTCTCCTTTGCGCCTGGCGTTGGCGAGCATATCTCAACCCTGCGTCTGTATCAGACGTCGATCGGGTTTTCGTCTTACGAAATTGATCTGTGGGGCCGCATCCGCAACCTGACGCGTCAGCAGAAGGAAACGGTGCTGAACAACGTCGAGAACGCGCGGAACGTTCTCATCACGACGGTCTCGCAGATCGGGACGACCTACATCCAGTGGCTGGCTGATCGCGAGCAGCTCCGGGTGACGCGTGCCACGCTGGCGTCCGAGCGCGATACCCTGCGGCTGACCCAGCTTTCCTATGACAATGGCGAAACAGATGCGCTGACGCTGGCGCAGGTCAAGACGCAGGTCGAGCAGGCTTCCGCCTACGAGGCGCAATATACGCGCGCTCTGGCGGATGACGAGCATGCGCTTCAGCTTCTCGTCGGCTCGCCGCTGCCCTCGACCTTGCCGGAACCGGCGCCCTTCGGATCGCAGACCATGATCACGGATCTGCCGGAGGGCCTTCCTTCGGATCTGCTGGAGCAGCGGCCGGACGTCCGTGCGGCAGAGCATACCCTGTTGGGGGCCAATGCCAATGTGGGTGCAGCGCGCGCGGCGTTCTTCCCCCGCTTTACGCTGACGGCTTCGGAAGGCACCAGTTCGCTTCAGTTCCGCAAGCTGTTCACGCCGGGTGCCGAAACCTGGAGCATTTCCCCGTCCATCAGCATTCCGCTGCTGACCTGGGGGCAGAGCGAAGGGAACCTGATGATGGCCAAGGCGCAGTCCCGTCAGAATGCGGCGCAGTATGAAAAGACCGTACAGTCGGCGTTCCGTGAAGTTTCGGATGCGTTGACGGCACGGGAAACCTATACGACCCAGCAGCGCCACATGGATGAGCTGGTGGCGCAGTCGCAGCAGGCATTCGATCTGGCCAACATGCGCTACAAGGCCGGTATCGACAGCTATCTGACCACCCTGACGCAGCAGCGCACCCTCTATCAGGCGCAGCAGAACGACATCATGGTCAAGGCCGCAAGGTTCCAGAATATTGTAACATTGTATCGCGCACTCGGGGGTGGCTGGAGCCAGAAGACAGTTTCGCCTAAGGTGCCCGCACAAACGCACTGACCGGAGAGCATCATGCGCAGGTTGATTGTCCCAGTACTGGCCGTTCTTGCCGTTTCAGGCGCGGCCCTTGGTACGGCCGTGGCGCAGGATGCGGATGACGGTCCCAAGAAGCCGAGCATGCACGACCTGTATCACAACTCGTCGCTGCCCAAGAGCCATGCCGATTTCAGCCGGTATCGGTATCGCCCGGCAGGGGACAGGGTGATCGAGCAGCCGGATGCCTTCCGGCTGCTGTTCCAGACGAAGGACGGTCAGCCGGACGGTTATGCCGAGCGGCGGGGAACGTCTGTTTTTTATTACGACCGCTACGGCAAGCTGCGTCAGATCCAGCCTCTGCCGGAGGATGAGCCGGCTGATTAATGTTCTGGCCTGAAAAAAGCCGCTCTGAAAAGTCAGGGCGGCTTTTTTTTGATGGAGGTTCAGAGGGCGGACTGGATGCCGCTCAGCCAGAGGCTTCGGGTTTCCAGAGCCGGTATCCGTTGATCGCCAGCACGATAAAACCGGCATAAAGCAGGGCTGTCGGATAAAGACCGCGGCTGAGGAACAGGGCCACATAGGCGCTGTCCACCACGATCCATAACAGCCAGGTTTCACGATAGCGCATGGTGTCCCAGTACTGGGCGAGAATGCTGTAGGCCGTGAGGGTGGCGTCCGTGACGGGTGTGGGATCGTTGGTGAAGCGGGCAAGGATGAATGCCCAGACAGCGCTTCCTGCCGCGCCGCAGAGCAGCCCTTTCAGAAGTGTGGGGCGTGTCGGACGGCGGACGTGGATCCGACCATCCGGTTTCGCCATCTGGCGCCAGTGTTGCCAGCCGTAGACGACATACAGACAGAATGCGATCTGAAGCCCGGCATCGGCATAAAGCCGGGCCTGAAGGAAAATCCAGGAATACAGCCCTGCCGCGGCCAGAGACACGGGCCAGCAGATCATGCTGCGCCGCGATGTCAGCCAGACGGCCAGTGCGCTGAGGACGGCGCCCAGAATTTCGATCAGGGACATGGCGTGGTCTGGAGAAGGTGCGTCAGCTTGTGCAGGAACTGCTGGCCTGTGGGGGACGAGAACCAGTGGGCGTGACCCAGAAGATAGTCCGTATAGGCGGCTTTCACTCCGGCCCTGTCATGAACCAGTGTCTCGTAATAGGCGACTTCGGACAGGGCATATTCGACGTGAACGAGCGGCAGGAAAAGGGGCACTAGACGGCGTTCTTCCGCCGAAAGGGCATAGTGTGTCTTATAGCCTGACAGGAAGGCTTCGAGGCGGTCGAGGCTGACAGGACAGTCGTTTTGAGGTTCGAGCCATGCGATGGCGGTGCGTTCGATGGCGACCGCGAGATCGTAGGCGGCGCAGGTGCGGTCCGACATGCCGAAATCGAGAATGCCGCAGACCTGCGCTTCCGGGTCGGTGCCCGTCCAGAACAGGTTTGACGGGTGCCAGTCGCCATGTCCCCAGCGCGGCTGGATTGTGCCGAGATGCGGCTTCAGCTTTTCATGAAAGGGCAGGAGGGCCTGCGGGATATCGTCACGCCAGCGGTGGTGTGTCAGGGCTTCGGCAAGCCCGGCCTGATGGGGGATCCAGCGTTCCAGCCCGGTCATCAGGTTGGAAGATGTGATGACCTCGAAGGTGGAGAGAAGCGGGCGGCGGGCAGGGCGCGCAGGGGCGTCGAAGCTTCTTGACGCCTGGTGAAGCTGGCCCAGACGCTGGCCAGCGGAAAAGGCGTGGCGGGCGTTGTGGAACGGTTCCCAGGATTGCACGGTCTCGTACAGGTCATGTCCGGGCATGATGGAAAAGACTTCGTAGGCCGATCCGTTGAGATCGAGCGCGGCTTCCCCGCTTTTGGTGCGCCATGTCTGGCCGACAGGAACCCCCTGTTCGGCCAGATGCGTGATGAAGCGGTGTTCTTCCGCAAGCGCTGCGGCATCGCGCAGGCAATGATCGTGGCGTTTGAGAAAAACGCGGCTGCTATCCTCCAGCAAAACGACGCCCGTGGAGGAAAAGGGGCGTCGTCCGTGCCAGATGACCTGCCGCGCGGGGGAAGGAAGCGGAAAACGGGAGAGAACATCGCGGGCTTCGGCGTCTGACAGTGCGGGCCAGTCCCGTCTGCTTTCGGGACCATTGACGCCGAACTGTCCGGAAGCCTCCGCCATGCTCAGAACCCCGTCGAAGCGGTGAACAGGGCCGCAAACCCGCCCCCGATGAAGTAGCTCGGGGCGCTTCCGGCGATGGTGGTGCCATACACGCCGGTCGTATCCTTTGCATTCATGGTCGGGCTCGCCACGCCGGAAAGGTAGTGTTCGTTCGTGATGTTGATGAAGTTCATCCGCAGGGTCGGCTGATGCAGATGGATATGGTCCGAAAAGCGGTAGCCGATGGCGAGATCGCCGGTCGTGTGATCCGAAACGCGCTCGTCATTCGTGAACGTCGCGTACTGGTGGCCGGTGTAATGCACAGTGGCGACGCCGAAGATGTGTCCGTCGTCATAGCTCAGCCCGGCCGCGGCCTGAAGGGTCGGGCTGCGTACGGCGATGCGGCCACGAGTGCGCAGCAGGTCGCCGCCCGACATCAGGTCATTGTCGATCGTGGCATGCAGGTACTCGCCCGAGACATAGGGGCTGAAATGATGCCAGGGACGCAGGCCGATTTCCACGTCCACGCCGCGGGAGGTCTGGCCACCTGCGTTCATCGTCGTGCTGACGATGGAGCCATTCTGGACGGCCTGCGTGGAGATCTGGCGGTTGGTGAAATTGTAGTTGAACAGCGTCAGGCTGCCGATGATCCAGCGCCCCGTGCGGCGGTATCCCAGTTCTTCGGAAATGGAATATTCGTTGCGGACATCGGCCGATCCGGTTCCGTACATTTCGCCCGAAGAGGGGTCATAGGTGTTGTACAGCGCGCTCTGATCCGGGGCGCGGAAATTGGTCGTGGCGTTGAAGAAGATCTGGTTTTCCGCGTCAATGCGCCAGCGCACGCCGAGGCGGGGCAGGGGCTCCATGCTATTGGAGCCGACATGGTATTGCGGGCCCGGCATGCTGTTCGTGCCATCGCGGTTCATCATGACGGCCTTGAACCCGAGGTCGATGGCCAGATGGTCATGCAGCAGGGACATGTGGTCGCCGATGAACAGCGCGTTGGTTTGTGAAATGGTGTGGAAGCTGCCGCCCAGAAGGCGTTCGCCGTTGGGCAGGCGGATCACGTCGCGGCCGTTTTGCGCCCAGATGTCCGGCGCATATCCGTTGGTCTGGACGGCCGTGAAGGGCTGCTGTTCGTTGTCGTCGCCGTAATCGTACCAGTACCCCAGAACGAAATCGTTCCAGCCGGTTTTGTAGTGAAGCGCGCTGGTAAAGCCCGAGCGGTAGCTGCGCTGGGTGTAATCCGCGCGAACAACGCCCACGCCGTCCTGCGCGCCGGGGAGGTTCAGCGTGCCCGACAGGGCCTGTGTGCCTTGGTAAAGTCCGGTTTCGGACAGCGTGCTTCCGCCCGGCCAGTTGCCATAGGCAAGCTGCGCGTAGGGTGTGACGTCCAGGGTCAGATGGTCGGTCAGGGTCAGATGGACCGGCGCGCCGCCATAAAGCGTGCGCTCTCCGTCCCGCCACAGACGCCAGTAATTCGCGCCGTTTTCCGGATTGCTGCTGTCATAATGGGCCAGCAGGTTGTTCTGGCCTTTGATCCCATCCGATTTCCATGTGTCCATGGTGGGTTCGGGATACCAGCTCGTGATGGTTGTGTTGAAGGTGCCGATGAGGCTGGCGCGGTTGCCCTGCCCCCATTCCTTGAGAAACTTGAAATCGACATGCTGCTTTTCGTCGCGTCCTGGCCCGCGCCAGTTGTCGGTCGCGCCGTGGGAGTAGGAGACGAAGCCACGGATGCCGGTATGGGCGATGTCGCCGGTGTCGAGGCGGATGAATTCGCGGTTGGTGTTGTAGGACCCGTAAGACACGCTGGCGTCACCCCCCGCTTTTTTGGCGGGGTCGCGGAAGGTCAGGTTCATCAGGCCCCCGGCGGCGTTCAGGACCGGACTATCCAGATCGGCCGAGCCCTGTGACAGGGCAATTTCCTGATAGTTCTCACTGTCTGCGAACTGGCTGGGCGTGCCGGAATAGGCGGCGACATCGTTCAGCGGCATGCCTTCGAGCACATAACCGATGGCGCTGTTATCGAGCCCGCGGACGGTGATGTCGGTATTGGGAGAAAACCCCATTGGATCGGACGAGGACACATTGGCGCCGGGCAGCATAGCGGCAAGCTGGAAGGCCGTGGCCATGGGGGCCTGTTTGGAAATGAAATCCTGACTGACGGTACTGACTGATTTCACGCCGTCCTGCGGATGGATCAGGCCGCCTCCCGGCTGGTTTCCGGGGGCGCTGTCTGGAATTCGGTGGACGACGATATGCTCGGCCACGTGTTCGGCCGGGGCGGTGCGGGGCGCATTCGTGGCTGGGGAGGCGGGGGCTGTCTGATGGGTTTTCGGGCCGGTCGTATCGGCTGCATGGGCGACGGACAGGCAGACCGTGGTGCCGAGCAGGGCCGGCAGGATGCCGTGAGACCGCAGGCGGGGCGCAGCAGAATTTCCGTGGTGTCCGTGGGCCATGATGGAACGCGCCTCGCCTGCAAGCAGTGGAAGTTCAGCGCTGACAGGAAAGGTTCAAGCTGCTGGCTGGCTGGATCATGAGAATGCGTCCGTCAGGCAGCGACCACCATCCCTCCGCCAGTGTGAACTGGATCAGGTTCAATGGGTCACTGCGCCCTATGACGGACAAGCGTCATGCCAGCAGAATCTCAGCCCCTTGCCGGGGCTCCCCACGGTGAAGCGTCACAGATCGTCCGGGGACGGAAAATTGTCAATATGAGCAGATTCCGTCCGCGCAGTGCAGTTGGAGTGTTGCAAACAATTTCGAGAGCATTCTTCATTCTTTATTAATAACGACATGTATAGTTTTCAAAAAACATCACGCCAGTGTCCAAGCAGTGCGTGAGAGCTGAGCTCAATAAAGGCGATCATGTTAAACTGGATTGAAAAAACCGCCTACGTCCGACAGAAAATCAAAGTACTGTTTGCGATTCTTGTCATGATTGCCTTGGTGCAGTTCGTGGTGGAGCAGTTTTGCGAGCATCTGTTTATTCATTACCGGCATGAACAGATGCTGTCGCAGTGCATGGGGCTGCTGTTTCAGGTTGGACTGACACTTCTGATCGCCCGGTTCGCCATTCATGTAATTGCCGTGCCTTTCGAGCAGATTACCGCTGCGACGGAGAAGGTCGCGGGCGGCGCTCTCAACATCACCATTCCGTGCCTTCATCACCATGACTGTGCGGGGCGGCTGGCGCGCTCGCTTCAGATGTTCCGTGAAAACAGCCAGAAGCAGTTGAAGCTTCAGGAAAACTCTGCGGAAGAAGCACGGGATGCAGCACAGATCCAGAAGGAACTGTCCGGCCGGAGCGAGCGTATCCGGAGGGTGCAGGATGAGACGATCGGAACCATCTGTGCCGGACTGGAGATTGTGAAGGAAGGGGATCTGACCTTCACGTTTGGCGACGGTTTTCAGGACCGGTTCGAGGAATTCCGGCAGAATTTCAACACGCTCATCCAGATCTACCGGACGGCAATCGCCAAGATTTCCGATGCGACCTCCGTCATCGCCAACGGCACTTCCGAAATTGCGTCAGCCTCTACGGAGCTGAGTGGACGAACGGAACGTCAGGCCATCACCCTCGCCCAGTCTGCGGCCTCCATCAACAGCATCACCCAGACGGTCGGAAAAACGGCGCGTTCTGCGGTGAGGGCGCGTGAAACGGCTCTTGAAACGCGGGGACAAACCGTTGTGGTGTCGGAGATCATGCATTCGGCCAACCGGGCCATGGGCGAAATCCGGACGTCGTCACGGCAGGTCGAGAGTATTCTGGGCCTGATTGAGGAAATCGCGTTCCAGACCAATCTTCTGTCGCTGAATGCCGGGATCGAAGCGGCCCGGGCGGGAGAGGCCGGTCAGGGTTTTGATGTTGTGGCCAAGGAAATCCGGGCTCTCGCGCAGCGCTCCGCCAAATCAGCGCAGGATATCCGCAACATCATCACGTCTTCGGGCCGGCAGGTGGAAGAGGGTGTCCAGCTTGTCGGGGATGCGGACCGCTCGATGAAGGTCATCAGTGAGCATGTGGACGGGATTACGTCGCTGCTTGAAGACATCTCCCGCTCCACGACGGGCGAGGCCGAGAGCCTTGAGACGATTAACAAGGCCATCAACGAAATGGACCAGATGACGCAGCGCAATGCCGCGATGGTGGAAGAGGTCAACGTGGCCTGCCGGAATCTGAGCAACGAGGCGAAGGATCTGTTCGCTGAACTGTCCAAATTCCGTTTCAGCCCGGCACAGTCCGCAGGCAGGAGACCGGGGTCCATACCCCGTGAACTGGCTCCGGCCGGTTTCTGAGGCTTTTTCAGGAAAGTGAAAGACGCATTTTCCTGACATGTCTCGACATCGGAGCCGATATTCCCGACACTGGCATCCATGGTTGTCAGTCCGCTCTTTTTTCCTGCGCTGAATGACGGGGCCTGCCCATGATGGGCGGGGCCTTCCGGTCTCTGGGGCGGCGGAATTATCGCGTCTGGGCCATGGGGGCTCTGGTTTCGAATATCGGAACCTGGATGCAGATGACGACGCAGGACTGGCTGGTCCTGACGGAACTGACCCGGCAGGATGCAACGGCAGTCGGGATTGTTACGGCGCTTCAGCTTGCCCCGCCCCTTTTGCTGATTTTCTGGACCGGAAAAATTGCCGACAGGGTGGAGAAACATCGCTTCCTGCTTCTGACGCAGGCCGCACTGGGCACACTGGCCATCGCACTCGGAACTCTGGTGGTGACCGGAATGATCCGGTTGTGGGAAGTGGATCTGTTCGCCTTCCTGAGCGGATGTGTTGCGGCATTTGACAGTCCTGTCCGACAGATTTTTGCTGGTGAACTGGTGGGCGAGGAAGACCTGCCGAATGCGGTGGCGCTCAATTCCGTGTCGTACAATGCCGGTCGCATGATCGGCCCCGCGGTGGCCGGGTTCTGCATTGCGGAACTGGGTTCGGGGTGGTCGTTCATCCTCAACGGGTTTTCATTTTACGGCGTGCTGATGTCGCTTCTGTCCCTGCGGGCGCAGGACCTGCACCGTCTTTCGTCCCGTAAGCCGGAAAGCGCGCATCAGGAAAAGCAGGATCTGCTGTCGGGGGTGCGGTATGTCTGGAAGCGCGATGATCTGCGGACCATTTTGTTCATGCTGTTTCTGCTGGGCGCTTTCGGACTGAATTTCCCGATCTATATTTCGACCATGGCCGTCAGTGTCTTTCATGTCGGGGCGCATGGTTACGGGGTTCTCAATTCGGCGATGGCGGTGGGGACGATTACGGGCGCGCTGTTCGCGGCCAGCCGCAGGACCATGAAATTTTCGGCGCTGCCGCAGGGGGCGGTGGTGTTCAGTCTGGCCTGTCTGCTGGGCGCGCTTGCGCCTGGATACTGGGCCTTTGCGGTCACGCTGGTCATGGCGGGCATGGCGTCCCTGACGTTTACGGCGGTGAGCAACAGCTACATGCAGCTTGCGACCGATCCGGGCATGCGGGGGCGCGTGGTGTCGATCCGTTTTGCGGTTTTCGCGGGGTCCTCGCCGCTGGGGGCGCCGCTGGTTGGGATGGTAGCCAATTCGCTGGGGCCGCGCTGGGCGCTGGGTGTAGGGTCTTTGTCCGGGATTCTGGCAGCAGGGGTGGCGCTGCTTTATCTGCACCGTACCCAGGCGGGGAAGGAGACGGTATCCTGATGGGGCGCAGGGGCTGGGTTGTGCGCGGGCTGGCGCTTGGTGCGGTTCTCCCGGGTCTGTTTCTGCTCTGGATGGGGTTCGTGGCGTTTCGGGGGCTGTCAGCCGTACCGGAGCGTTCTGAGATGGCGGTCATTTTCGGGACGGCGGTGACTGCGAAAGGCACGCCTCGCCCTGCGTTGCAGGAACGGTTGCAGGAAGGACTGCGGCTGTGGCGCGCCGGGCTTGTGCGGACTGTGATGGTGAGTGGGGCGATCGAGAGCGGCAATCATCGTGACGAAGCCCGGATCATGGCAGACTGGCTGATGGAGCGGGGTGTGCCGGAGGCCGCCATCATTGTGGATTCGCACGGGAACAATACCTGGTTGACGGCCCTGCATGTCGCGCGTCTGCATCCGCAGGGCGCGGTCGTGGTCACGCAGTGGTTTCATATCCTGCGGGCGGAATGGGCGCTGGGCCGGGCGGGCGTATCGCCGGTTTCGGGTGCGGCGCCGTCCCGGTTCCGGCTGGCGGAGCTCTGGTATCTGTTTCGGGATTCCGTGGCGCTTCCGGTCTACGTCCTGACGAAAGCGCCGGCTGGCTGACTCAGTAGGGAACGCCGATCTGTTCGATGGCTGTGGCAAGGGAAGGCGCCAGCGGCATCATGGGGGCCAGTGTGGACTGATAGGCGTGATACAGATCGCCTTTGCCTTTGTAGATCGTCTCGGTGGGTTCGCCTTCAGGGCTGACTTCGTTGAACCAGCTTCCAAAATCCCGGTCGATCAGGGTCGTGTCGATATAGTCCCAGATCGTGCGGTACCAGTGCTCGTAATGAGGGTTTCCAGTCCGCTTGTAGAGATTGATGGCAGCTGTCAGTGCCTCGGCCTGTGCCCAGTGGATGCGGCTGCGGTTATGGGGGGCATGCTCCCAGTTGATCGTGTAGAGCATTCCCGGTCGGCCATCGGCGTTCCAGCCGGTGTTCATCCCCGTTTCGAACAGCGCCTGCGCGTCGTGCAGCATCCAGTCCGGGGCCTCCAGGCCATGACGGAGCAGGGCGGCTTCGAGTTTCAGGGTCAGATGCGCCCATTCCACGAAATGCCCCGGCGTCATGCCATAGGGGCGCAGGTCGTCGTTGGGTTTGTCGCTGTGGTACTCGCGCATGAGGGTCCAGTCGCGATCGAAATGCTCCGGCATGGCGAAGCCCTGCCCGGCGGCCAGTTCATGCACGAAGCGGGTGACGATGCGCCGGGCGCGCTGCAGCCACTTCACGTCTCCGGTGACGTCCGCCAGAGCCATGAAGGCTTCGGTGGAGTGCATGTTGCTGTTTGCGCCCCGATAGTTTTCCTCGTCCGACCAATCCGGAGCGAAGCTCTCGCGCATGACGCCTTCGTCCTCGCTCCAGAAATGGGTGTCGATCTGATGGGTGGCGTCTTTGAGCAGTTCGCCTGCGCCCTCCGCTCCGATCAGGACGGCTGAAGAGGCGGCAAGGGCGACGAATGCGTGGAGATAAGCCTGTTTGCGGTCATTGTCCTTGTCCGCGAAATGCTGCCAGCCGCCGTGGTCGTCATCACGGAAATGGGTGCGCAGGGCGTGAATGCCATGCGCGACAAGCGGTGCGCTTCCGGGAAGGCCCTGAAGCTCGGCTAGTGCATAGGCGTGAACGCAGCGTGCGGTCAGGGTGGCTTCGGGTTTGGCGTTTTCGGGAAGGGTGCCTTCCAGATCCAGTCCTGCGAAACCTCCGTTGACGCATCCGCCCTTGCTGAAGTCCAGAAGGCGGCGACCCTGCATTTCCAGCCAGGCCCGGTGTGAGGGGCGGCGGATCCAACTGTCGCGGCTGAGAAGGGTGGGCGAAAGGCGATCGGTCATGAGGCGCTCCGGGCAGGTCTACGGATTTAGTCATCAGGACGTTTCAGACGCGCCGGGGTTCCGGAGCAGCACACACAGACATGAACCTCACGAAGATGCGCACGGATGCGGATGTGGCTTGCGTCGCGCGATGGCTTTGCCGATACATGACAGTATGACTGAGCGTTCTTCGATCATTGTCGCCCCCAGCCTTCTGGCTGCTGACTTTTCCCGCCTCGGGGAAGAGATCGCCTCCATCGCGCGTGCGCCGTGGCTCCATCTCGATGTGATGGACGGGCATTTCGTGCCGAACATCTCGTTCGGCCCTCCGGTGATTGCGGCACTGCGCAAACATACGGATGCGAAATTCGACGTGCATCTGATGATTGATCCGGTCGATCCGTATCTGGAAGCGACCGCGAAAGCCGGTGCCGACCATATCACGGTCCATGTCGAGAATGCGCCCCATCTGCACCGCTCGCTTCAGACCATCCGCACGCTGGGCTGCCGTCCGGGTGTGGCGATCTGTCCGGCGACGCCTGCCGTGGCGCTGTCGGAAGTCATGGATCTGGTGGACATCATCCTGGTCATGACCGTCAATCCCGGTTTCGGCGGACAGAGCTTCCTCGACAGCCAGCTCGCCAAGATCCGTACGCTGTCGGAGATGATTCGCAAGAGTGGCCGCGAGATCATCCTTGCCGTGGATGGCGGCATCGACCCGCAAACGGCGCCACGTGTTGTGGAAGCAGGGGCGACCATGCTCGTCGCAGGCTCGGCGGTTTTCGGAAAAGAAGACCGGGACGCGGCGATCCGGGCGCTTGAAGGACCGTTCGTGGAACAGACGCCCGGATGACAGGCAGTCGCTGGCTTCGCGGTCTTCGTCTTTCCCTTGCCCGTCTGCCGTTTGGTGCGCCTGCCTCCGAAGGGCCGGTGCACGTGTTTCGTGATCCCTGGAAAGGGGATGCTGAGCAGGGTGCGCGCCTGATTGGCGGGAAGTTCCGTTTCGACCGGCACGATTATGTTCTGCCCAGCGGCAACTGGGAGCGTGGCCCCTGGCCCGAACCGGCGCGGGAATGGCTGCACGGGTTCGGCTGGCTGCGGGACCTGCGGACACTCGGGAGCGACAGGGCCCGCCTGACCGCGCGCGGACTCGTCAGTGACTGGCTGGCGCATCCGCCAACCGATCCTCTGGTCCGCGATGCCTGTGTGACGGGATCGCGTCTGGCGTCGTGGCTGTCGAACCATGAGTTCTGTCTGGCGTCCGCCGATCCGCGGCTTCAGCAGCGTCTGATGGAGCGGATGCTGGTGGAGGGGCGGACCATTGCGGCCCTTCTGCCGCTGCCGCCGCAGGGTGCGCGCGGGTTGATGGCCTTCCGTGGGCTTTTGGCCGCCGCAATGGCGATGCCGGAGCAGACGGGATTCATGTCACGCTTTCTGCGCTATCTTCCGGCGGAGCTGGAGCGTCTCGTTCTCGCCGATGGGACCGTGATCGAGCGCAGTCCCGAGGCTCAGTTTCTGGTGGCGCGCGAGCTGGCGGAAATGTCCGTCATGTTCCGCACGGCCCATGCGACTGTTCCGCCGTTCATCGACCGGGCTCTGGACAAGGTCTGTCCCGTTCTGCGGGCCATGCGGCATGGAGACGGGGGGCTTGCGGTTTTCAACGGGGCGAACGAGCGGCACAGTGCGGCGGTAGAGGATGTTCTGGCGCAGGGATCGCGGCAAAAGTTGATCGCGCCTGCCATGCCGCAGGGCCGCTTCACGCGGCTTGCGCTCGGGAAATCGCTGCTGATTGTCGATAGCGGACCGCCTGCTCCGGCTGGTTTCGATACAACCGCCCATGCCGGAACGCTGTCTTTCGAGTTCTCGCATCAGCGGCACCGTCTGTTCGTCAATTGCGGCAGTGCCGTGATCGGGGCGTGGCGGGACGCCATGCGCAGCAGTGCTGCCCATACGGTTCTTGTCGCGGATGGTCTGTCTTCGGCGGATTTCGGGCCTGATGGCGGCATGACGCGCCGTCCGGTCACTGTCTCCTGCGACCATCAGACGGACGGGACCGCACACTGGCTGGATCTGTCGCATGACGGCTATCATGCGCCTCTGGGCGCGAAATGGACGCGGCGTCTGTATTTCGGTGCTGATGGTGAGGACCTGCGGGGGCAGGAACTGATCGACGGCGAACGCAATATCGACTTTGCGATCCGTTTTCACATCCACCCGGATGTGACGGTGACGCAGGACGACGAGGACATCATCCTGCAGGTCGGCGGGACGATCTGGCGTTTCAGGCAGCGAGACGGTGTCGTGCGTCTGGAAAACGACGTGTATCTGGGGCGTGGAAAACGCGAAATCTGCTGCCAGATCATCATCACGCCGCAGCCGGTTGCTGAGGTTGCGGCCCCGCCTGAGGGTGAAAGCGCGCCCGAGCCTGAAAAACCCGCCGCAGCGCAGAAGCCCGCCAAACGGACCCATCAGAGCGTGACATGGCTGCTCGAACGCATTCCGGAATAGGCCGTTTCGTGTCTAGGGTGCAGGCGTGAAGATCCTCGAAATCACGAATGTGGATTTCGCGCTTAGGCAGTTCCTGCTGCCGCTGATGCGGGAACTGCGCGAAGCCGGGCATGATGTTCAGGGGGCCTGTGCCGAAGGGGCCCATCTTCAGGTCGTGCGGGCCGAGGGCTTTACGGTGCACGGCGTTCCGATGGCGCGATCGCTCTCGCCGGTTGCCCAGTATCGGGCATTTGTCGCGCTGCTGCGCCTGATCCGGCGTGAAAAGCCGGATCTGGTTCATGGCCATATGCCCATCAGCGGGATTCTGGCACGGTTTGCCGCCCGGCTCTGCGGGGTGCGGATCGTGGCCTATACCTGCCACGGTTTTCTGTTCAACCAGCCGGGATCCTGGCGACGCCGGATGCTGTCTCTGATGCTGGAATGGGCGGCGGGGCGCATGACGGATCTGTACATGACCGTCTCGCGCGAGGAAGCGCGGGATGCGCGCCGGCTGCATCTGAACCGCCATCCCATCGCCATCGGCAACGGCCGGGACCCCGAACGCTTTCATCCTGACCCCGCCGTCCGGGCCCGGATACGCGAGGAGCTTGGGGTTCCGCAGGATCGGCCGGTGGTTATCGTGGTGTCGCGTCTGGTGCGGCACAAGGGTCATCCCGAACTGCTGCGGGCGATGGAAGATGTTCCGGATGCCGAACTCTGGGTGGTTGGCGAACGTCTGCCTTCGGATCATGGGGCGGATCTGACGGCGCCGTTCGAGCGCGCAGGGGAGCGTCTGGGACCACGTCTGCGGATGCTTGGATATCGGGAGGATGTGGCCGAGCTTCTGATGGCGGCGGATATTTTCGCACTCCCCAGCCATTTTGAAGGTCTGCCCATGTCGGTCATCGAAGCGATGCTGAGCGGGCTGCCGGTCGTGGCGACGGATGTTCGCGGACCTAGAGAGCAGGTCGTGGACGGGACAACCGGATTTCTGGTGCCCCCGGGCCTCTCCGCCCCGCTTGCCCGCGCCCTGCGTCTTCTGGTGCCGGACGCGGCATTGCGAGACGCCATGGGTAAAGCCGCAAGACGACTGGCGCTGGAGACTTATGACGAGCGTCGTATTCTCCGGCATGTCGTGGCCCTGATGGAAAAGACGGCGTCCGGGCATACTCTGGGCGGCCAGAGAGCCTGAGACTATTTTGTTTTTCCAGTTTTCTTTGATGAATACTTGAAAATCATCTTTTCAAATCACGATCAGATATTGGTATTACTATCAGGACTAAAATACTCTGGTTATGATGACTTCGATTCTCCCGTAAACTTGTCTTTTGTTTTTGTGTTGTTTTCATGAGACTGTGATCACACGCGTTGACTGAAGACAAAGGTATTCCCATGAAGGTCGGTCTGTTTGTTCCATGTTATGTGGACATGTTTCACCCCGAGACAGGAATTGCGACTCTGGAACTGTTGGAGCGTTTCGGATTGTCTGTTGAATATCCTGTCGATCAGACATGCTGCGGCCAGCCCATGACCAATACCGGCTGCGAGCGTGAGGCGGCTAAGACGGAAGAACTGTTCGTCCGCAATTTCGGGAAATACGACTACATCGTCACGCCCTCCGGAAGCTGCACCAATCAGGTGCGCAACAACATGACGGCCATCGGACAGACCGACGCCGTCAAACATGTTCGCAGCCGCACCTATGAACTGGTGGAGTTCCTGCACGACATCCTTAAGGTCGATGCGTTTCCCTGGGCCGAGTTTCCGCATCGTGTTGCCCTGCACAACAACTGCAACACGCTGCGGAACCTGCGGATCGCCAGCATGAGCGAACGTCGGGAAGAGCCGTTTTCCAAGCCAAAGGCCCTGCTGGGGATGGTCAAGGGCATTGAATTCGCCGATCTGACACGCCCTGACGAATGCTGCGGTTTTGGCGGAACGTTCTCGGTATTCGAGGAAGGCGTCTCGGCCAAGATGGGTCAGGACAAGGTCACGGACCAACTGAAGTCCGGAGCGGAATATGTCACGTCGTCCGACAGTTCCTGCATGATGCATCAGGAAGGCTGCGCGCGGCGGATGGGTGCCAATCTCAAATACATTCACATCGCCCAGATCCTGAATGGAGCACGCGCATGACCGCCGAATTGCATGAAGAACTGACGGACCTGCATGGCGAACAGCTCGATCACGGCGCCGCCTCGTCCCGGCCTCTGAAGTCCCGGATTTCGGAACCCCAGCCGCGGGGCGCGAAAATCCGTGGCAACCGGCCTGTTGACCAGTCCGAAGCCGCAAATCGCTTCATGGCCGCGACCGAACACGAAGCCATGCATGACGCGCGCCTGTGGGATTTGCGCCAGAAGCGCGACAAGGAAATGCATGGGATCGAGGAATGGGAAGAGCTCCGGAACCTTGCCTCCGGCATCAAGGAACACACGCTTTCGAAACTCGATTACTATCTTGAACTGTTCGAGAAGAATGCGACGGCCAACGGAATCAAGGTTCACTGGGCGAAGGACGGGGCCGAGCATAACGCCATTGTTCTGGAGATCCTGCGGAGCAGGGGCGTCGAACGGCTGATCAAGAGCAAATCCATGCTGACGGAAGAATGCGGCTTCCGGGAGTTCATGGCCCACAATAATGTCGAGGTCATCGAGACGGATCTTGGCGAACGCATCCAGCAGCTTGATGACGAAGCGCCGAGCCATGTGGTGGTTCCGGCCGTGCACAAGCTGCGCACCGATGTCGCCAGTGTTTTTGCCAAAACGATCGGCTCTGACCCAGACAATGCGGATGCGCATTATCTGACGGAATGTCAGCGCGAAGCCACGCGTCCGCTGATCCTCTCGGCGCAGGCGGGGATGACGGGCGGTAATTTCGTGGTTGCGGAAACAGGAACCTTCGTTGTCTGCACCAATGAGGGCAACGCGGATCTGTCCGCCAATACGCCGCCGCTGCATATCGCGTCCATCGGGATCGAGAAGCTCATTCCCGGCCTGAATGAACTGCCGGTCTTTATCCGGCTGCTGTCGCGGAGCGCGCTGGGGTCCCCGATCACGCAGTATACGTCGCATTTCCGCGGCCCGCGTGAGGGGGGCGAAATGCATGTCGTGCTCGTGGATAACGGGCGTTCCGAGCGTCTGGGGATGGAGAAGTTCTGGCCGGGGCTGAAATGCATCCGCTGTGGCGCCTGCATGAACACCTGCCCGGTGTTCCGACGCAGCGGCGGGCTGAGCTATGGCGCGACCTATGCCGGGCCGATCGGGCTGATTATCGATCCGACCTTCAACGTCCATAAATACCGCAACCTGCCATACTCTTCGACGATGAACGGGAGCTGCACCAATGTCTGTCCGGTGAAGATCAATATTCACGAACAGATTGCGGACTGGCGCAAGACGCTGGCGGGCGAGGGGGAAATTTCTCCGGTCAAGAAGGTCATGATGAAGGCGGCGGGCGAGGTTCTGGCATCGCCTGTGGTCTATCGGGCGAGCCTGCCTCTGGGGCGGAGCGCGCTGCGGCACCTGCCGCATTTCATGCTGTACAACAAGCTCAATACCTGGGGCCGCAAGCGCGACATTCCCGAAACGCCCAAACAGACGTTCAATGAATGGTATCGGCGGAACCGGAAGTCGCAGGGCGAGGGAGAAAACTCATGAGTGGATCACGCGAGGCCATTCTGGGAGCAATCCGCAGCACTCATCTTCAGGGCGAGTATCCCCGTCCTGCCGTGCCGCTGTTCGATCAGGCAGCCCCAGCCGATCTGAAGGCTCTGTTCCAGAAGTCTCTGGAACGTATGGGCGGGAAAATGCTGATTCCGGATGCGGCTGATCCGATGGCGCCCGTGCGGCAGGCCATCGTCAAGCCGGGGCCTGTCGTATCGTGCGTGCCGGAGTTTGAGGGGGATATGAAAATCACGCCCCAGACGAAGCCCACGGATATCGCGCCGGTCGAATATGCTGTTCTGCGCGCGGCGTTTGGCGTGGCGGAGACCGGGTCGCTGTGTTTCACGGAAAAGCAGCTTCAGGTGAACACGACGGGCTTTCTGCCGCAGCATCTGATCGTCCTGCTGGACCCCGCCCAGATCGTTTACAACCTGCACAATGCCTATCAGCGTCCGGAATGGTTGCAGTCCCATTATGCCGTTTTCCAGAGCGGCCCGTCGGCGACGGCGGATATTGAGGGCGTTCTGGTGCATGGTGCCCAGGGTGTGCGGTCTCTGAGCGTTCTGTTCCAGCCCGGATAGAGGCGGGGCGCTTACAGCCAGCCGTTCGCGCGGGCGATCCGGCCGGCTTCTATGCGGTTCCGGGCGTCCAGCTTCTGGACGATTTCCGAGAAATAATTGCGGACTGTTCCTGAAGACAGGGACAGTTCTTCCGCAATTTCGCGGTTCGTGCGCCCGGCTTCGGCCAGACGGAGCATGGTGCGTTCGCGTTCGGAAAGCGGATCAGGCAGGGCGTCCCAGACGGCTTCGGCCAGATCGGGAGCGATGGCCCGTCCCCCCGCGGCGACCTTGCGGATGGCGGCGGCAAGCTGCGTGATGGGGGCGTCCTTGAGCATGTAGCCCCGCACCCCCGCCTGAAGCGCGCGCCGCAGATAGCCGGAGCGGCCAAAGGTCGTCACGATCATGACGCGGCTGGGAAGATTTTCCTGAAGGATTTTCTCGGCAAGTTCGATGCCCGTGACATGGGGCATTTCGATGTCGGTCAGGACCACATCCGGGCGGTGCTCGCGGATCAGGTCGAGCGCCTCGCGCCCGTCAGTGGCGCGTCCGACGATCTGGATATCGTCTTCAAGATGCAGCAGGGCCTCGAAGGCATCGAGGAGCATGGTCTGGTCTTCGGCAAGGATGAGGCGGATCATGGCAGGGTTGTCGCAGTCAGTGTGAAGCCCCGGGGGCGGGGAGAGATGGTCAGGGTACCGCCCGAGGCGGCCAGTCTGGCGCGCATGCCGCGCAGGCCGTTGCCTTCGACGATGGTCCGGGCGGGCTGCGTGGCCTGAAGCGGGCCGTCGTCTTCGAGGGTGAAGGTGTGGATGTGTCCGCTGGCGTCGTGGAGGAAGGTCAGGGTGCAGGTCCGGGCTTCGGAATGGCGGATGACGTTCGTGACGGCTTCACGCAGGGCCAGGGCGAGCACGCTGTTCGGTGGGGCGTCGGCGGGAGGGGCGCGTCCGGTCAGTGCGAGTGTGATGCCTGCGGTGTGCAGGGCCTTGCGGGCGCGGTCCAGTTCCCGCATGAGGGACGCGCCGTTCATGCCGGATACGGCTTCGCGCACTTCGCGCAGGGATGTGCGGGCGATCTGGCTGATTTCGTTGATTTCCTGCCGGGCGCGGGGGGGATCGGCCGTGAACAGCCGTTCGGAGAGTTCGGCCTTGACGGAAATGACGGTCAGGGAATGGCCCAGAAGATCGTGCAGGTCGCGGGCGATGCGTTCGCGCTCTGCGGTGGTGGCGAGAGTACGGATCTCGTTCTGGGCCTCGCGAAGTTCAAAATTGCGGATGCCGAGCTGCCACTGCACCAACGTGCCCATATAGGTGATGATGCTGAAAAAGGCGCCGGGGATGACTTCCAGTGTGGTCTTGTGCCGGAAATGGCCTGAGATGATGAGCACGATCTGCAACAGGATGACCATCGTGATGGACTGCCGCCTTCCGGGCAGGCGGGCACACATTCCGGCGGCGAAAATGCAGTAGACTTCCCAGTCGCCATGCGTCCAGGCACAGGCATAGCCGATCAGATCGGTGAGGATGATTTCGCCATAGCCGTAATAGCGGTCTTTGCGGTAGGGCGCGAAATAGACCAGCAGGAACAGCAGCATGGCCGCTGCCGAGAACAGGACGCCCGGAAGTGTGGGGCGGTGATAGCCCAGTAGCCAGGGAACCGGATAGAACAGCAGGTAGCTCAGATAGGCCACCAGATAATGGTTGAAGTGCGGCCAGGGCGTCTTGCGATCCGCCAGATGGCGGGAGAGGGAATCCGCGGCCATCAGGTGACGGTGATGGAAGCCGGTTCCGCAGGCAGGAACAGGCCGGACCGCCACAGTCGCACCGCGCTTCCGGCCCAGATGGCAACGGCCGTGCCAAAACCTGCGATTTCCAGATGGTGAGGTTCGGGCAGAAGCATGGAAAGGCCGGAAATCAGGACAATGGCGCCCCCCATGAAGACATGCACCGGTTCTTGCAGGGCGCGGCCCAGCGGGACGTAGGACAGGCCGATGATGGCCCCGAGCATCGGATAGAACAGGTCCAGCCGGTGATGGGAATGGGTCCATGATGCGGCAGCGAAAATCCCTACGAAACGCAGGATCTTGATGCGACGGGTCAGCTTCGGGTCAACGGAGATTTCGGGGCGTCGGAGGATGAGGTCGCGGCGGGCGAACCCGAGGACAAGAAGGAGCGTCGGGATGGCGATGAGCGCGACGGTCAAGGCCGGGGGAAGACTGGCCGCCTGTGCGCCGCGCGTGGCCCAGACGGCGGCGAAGGCCAGTCCTGCACAGTCAGTCAGCAGACCACGCCAGTTTTTGCGTTCCGTCATCATCCGCGCTGTGTCTCCGTTGGGCACCCTGCGGCGAGGATGCCCGTTCCGAAGGAGAAAAAACAGGGTATCCTGTCAGGAGTGGCGGATGACATTGGTCATGAGGGGTTTCAGACCGGACGGAGCAGGATGTGCTTTTTCTTGCCGGACGACACCTTCAGGACGCCATCGCGCAGATCGTCGAGGGTGAAGGTCTGGTTCTCGTCCGAGACCACCACGTCATTGACGCGACCGCCGCCGCCACGGATCAGGCGCCGCGCTTCTCCGCCACTTGCGGCCAGTCCGGCTTCCTGAAAAACGCGGAATACGGGCAGGCCCTCGGCGAGCAGAGTGGCGGGCAGGTCGATCTCCGGCAGGGCAGCCTGTGTGGAACCCTGCTCGAACACACGCCGGGCCGTCTCAGCGGCCTCTTCGGCAGCGGCGCGGCCGTGGCAGATGGCGGTGGCTTCGGTTGCGAGGATCTTTTTGGCCTCGTTGATGTCCGCGCCTTCAAGCGCGCCGAGACGTTCGCATTCCTCGACGGGAAGGTCCGTGAAGAGTTTGAGGAAACGGCCGACATCGGCGTCTTCGGTGTTGCGCCAGAACTGCCAGTATTCAAAGGCCGGCAGACGCTCCGCCCGGACCCATGTGGCGCCGTTGGCGGACTTGCCCATTTTCGCACCCGAGGAGGTGGTCACGAGCGGCGTGGTCAGACCGAAGATCTGCTTGCCATCGGTGCGACGGGCCAGATCAATGCCCGAGACGATGTTGCCCCACTGGTCCGAACCGCCCATCTGGAGAACAGCGTCGTGGCGGCGGTTCAGTTCGCGGAAATCGTAGGACTGGAGAATGGAGTAGTTGAACTCCAGAAATGTCAGGCCCTGTTCCCGCTCCAGACGCTGCTTCACGCTGTCGAAGGACAGCATGCGGCTGATGGAGAAATGCGCGCCGACATCCTGCAGCAGGTCGATGTAGGAGAGCTTGTCCAGCCAGTCGGCATTGTTTGCGAGGATGGCGCCGCTGGACGGGTCTTCATCGCTGAAAGTGATGAACTGGCGCAGGGACTTTTCGATCCCCGCAATGTTGTGCGCGATTGTCTCGTTCGTGATGAGGGAGCGGGCCTCGTCGCGGAAGGACGGATCGCCGATCTTGGCCGTACCGCCGCCCATCAGGGCGATCGGGCGGTGGCCATGTTTCTGGAGCAGGCGTAACGCCATGATGGAGAGCGCATTGCCGACATGCAGGGAGTCTGCTGTCGGATCGAAACCCACATAGGCGGTGATCGGTCCGGCCAGCAGGGCCTCGTCGAGGGCGTCGAGGTCGGTGCACTGGAAGATCAGGCCGCGGGCCTGGGCTTCGAGAAGGAACGGACTCTTTGTCATGGGTCGGTCTTGCTACGCTACTGCTGAAAAGAAGGGACATAAACCCTAGCATGACCGGGACCGGAGCGGAAACTCCGGAGCCCGGCGAGGCATCGGGCCGGGCGCTTATTCGACGCTTACTCGGTCTCGTAAGGCCAGTCGGAGCGGGCCATGCGCGACGGAACAACAAAGAAGCACAGCGCCCCAAGGGCTGCGAGAGCCAGAGCGATAGGCCCGAAGATGCGGGTTCCCAGAATGAACGGGTTGCAGATCTGGAGCAGGAAGGCCGGGGCGATGCTGGCCGCAACGATAATGCCCTGCGGAGGCTGCTTCATGACGAGAAACGGCAGCGGGCAGCAGAATGTCACCCCGAGCATTGCGACCAGAAGTTCCGCGCCGTCCAGCAGGGCATGGGTGGGGGTAAGGGGTTTGAAGAGCGTGACCGGCAGCATGAGGCTCAGCGTCCGGAGCGGGGCCGTCATGAAAATTCTGCTGGCTTTGGCGGCGAACACTGAGCGCACGAAACTGAGCCGGCTGCCGAAACGTCCCGTCGTCAGGAGCAGCGGCCAGTGCTTGCGGTTGCTGATCCAGCCGTCCTGAAGGGCGATCAGGATCGTCATGCCGGGCGTCAGATGGGCAATCCGGGTGCCGAAAGAGCCGTGTCCGAGTGGCAGGCTGCCCATGAACAGGATGATGCTGGCAGGCATGATCAGGCTGATCAGCAGGTCGTTGCGCTGGCTGGTCGGGGAGGCTGGGGAGAGGAGCATCTGCCGGAGCTGATAGAAGCTGAGATCCTGCGGCGCGACGCGCGGGGCGCTGTCAGGCATCGCAAATTCCGGGGCAGATGCCGTAACGCCATCCGTGGGTGCCAGCATGGCCGGGGAGTGCAGACGGTTGGGCAGCGTCATGATGGCCGCCGTCAGCAGGCTCATCATGGCGAGATCGGCCGGGATGGTCAGGACGGCCGGGCGCGTGAGTGCCCAGAGCGGAAAATCTGTTGCGAAGGTCAGGAGCACCAGGCCGAGCAGCAGGGTGACGCCAATCACCGTCATGATGCCCTTGACCCTGCGGGATGTCTGCTGCGGCGGGGCGTACCACTGGACGACGGCCGGAACCGTGTTGAGAAGGGTGTAGAACAGCGTGTCATGCAGGGGCAGTCCGCTCCAGGCCAGCAGGCCTGCGAGGGCGATGATGGCCACAATGGACGTCAGGGCTGCGGCGCGGGCCTCGGCGTGAAGCAGGCCCGGGATGGCTGGGGCCTGGGACGCGCCGATCTGGTTGCCGGAATGGGTTTGCAGGCAGTTCTGTATAAAGGTTGCGGCGATGGCGGCGTTGAAGACGTTGGCGTGTTTAAGCGCCTTTTCCAGCCCCTGCGTCAGGAGGGCCGTGTGCAGATCATGGGCCGTCATGCCCGCAAGAAAGATGAAGAATCCGGCCGTATAGACCATCGGATTGCCGACGATAAAAACGCGTGTGCCGTACAGCCGCAGCGCGCGGATCGTGTCTTTGCGTTCCAGTGCGCCCGAGGGCAGGAAACTCATCATGCCGCGCTGTCCGATCCTTCAGCATGGGCCGGGGTCGTGCGGGGGGCTGTGATTTCCAGAAAGGCGTCCTCGAAATCCGGCACGACTGTCAGGGTATTTTCGGGGAGACTGAGGTCTCCTGTCCAGCCATGCACCAGCAGCGCATCGGGGCGCTCTCCGAGGATCTGGACGTCCGGGGGGAGGAGCGCGAGAAGCTGGGCAGGCGCGGGGTGTTCGAGCCAGCGTGTGGTGGCGCGGAACGTCCCGGTCGGCACGTCCAGCACCACGCCACCCTGCCGGACGAACAGCAGACGCGAGCACATACGTTCAAGATCGGACAGGATATGCGACGAAATCAGGATGCTCGCGCCCGTCCGCTGCGTGTAGGCGTCGAGCAGGTTCATGAAGTCGCGCCGGGCATGGGGGTCCAGGCTGGCGACGGGTTCGTCCAGAACCAGAAATTCGGGATTGTGACGCATGGCGAGAACGATGGCCAGACGCTGTTTCTGACCACCCGACAGCGCGCGCACCTGTTTTTTCGGATCGAGGTCTGCCCAGGCGATCAGGGCAGGATCAACGGGAGGAAGTTCGCCGTAGAACGCGGCGATATAGTCCATGAGCTGGCCGACGCGGAAATTGCCGAACCCGGTCATGGTCTGGGGCACGAAGCCGGTTCTGGCCCGGATTTCACGCGGGAGAGCTGCGATGCTGTGACCGAAAATGTCGATGCTGCCGCCATCCGCGAGCAGGAAGCCCATGAGGCAGCCAATCAGTGTGGATTTCCCGGCCCCGTTGCGCCCCAGAAGGGCCACGGTTTCGCCCTGCGCGATGGAGAAGGAGACGTCGTCCAGTGCTTTGAAACTGCCAAAGCTCTTGGTGAGGTGCGAGACCTCGACGGGGAGGGACAGGGGAGCGCCGGGGTGCAGAATGTTTCGGTCTTGCATGAAATATCCGGTTACATATTTGTCTGGACAGGGCAAGAAAATCCGGGGGCCGGAATCAAAAAGGCTCTCCGTGAGGGAGAGCCTTTTTGAAGGTGTCTGGCGGGAATTATGTCCCGGATCAGTCTGCGGCCAGAGCCAGTGCCTTGCGGCCGCGCATCGTGTTGACGTGGTCTTCAAGCGCTTCGCCGACACGGTCGGCCTGTTTGGCGAAGATGTGGTCGGCGTCGTCGAAAATGCGGTAGTCGACGGTGACGTTCTTCTGGGTGTTAAGCTTGTCCACCAGCTTGTGAATGCCGGGTTCGGGCGCCATTTCGTCCTTGCCGCCGGCGATCATGAGGCCGCCACAGGGACAGGGGGCCAGAAAGCCGAAATCGTAGTCGTTGGCCGGGGGAGCTACGCTGATCCAGCCGCTGATTTCAGGGCGGCGCATCAGAAGCTGCATGCCGACGAAGGCACCGAAGGAATAGCCCGAGATCCACAGTTCGGTGGAGTTCGGGTTCACCATCTGCATCCAGTCGAGGGCTGCTGCCGCATCGGAAATCTCGCCAATACCGCCGTCATAACGGCCCTGGGAGCGGCCGACGCCACGCGAATTGTAGCGCATGACCGAGAAACCCATTTTCTCGAAGCTGCGATACATCGTGTACGTGATACGGTTGTTCATGGTGCCGCCGTGGAGCGGATGGGGATGCAGCACCAAAGCAAGCGGAGCGTTGGGTTCGCTGGAGTGGTGGTAACGACCCTCAAGCCGACCGTCTGGGCCGGCGAACATCACTTCAGGCATGAATACTCTCGCGCTGTGTCAGGCAGGATTGGAACTCTGCCGTCCGGTGGTGCTGTGTATACCGATTCGCAAAAGCCGATTTCCACCAAAATCGACATGCCATTGCGATTTCCGCCCGTTTGCCCAATCTGGAAAACATGATGACTGCGCTGAAAACTGTTTCCGGGACGACCTATCTGGACGCCAATGCCACCGAGCCGCTGCGCCCCTGTGCGAAGGAGGCGGCGCTGGAGGGGATGATGCTGTCGGGAAACCCGTCTTCGGTCCATGCTGAAGGGCGGGAAGCGCGCCGGTTCCTTGAAGACGCCCGCAGCCGGATGGCAGCGGGTTTCGGGCGGATTTCTGGCACCTGCGTGTTCACGTCCGGGGCGACGGAAGCCGATGCGATGGCGGTTCATGCTTTCGGGCAGGGACGCCGGATTTTTGTTGGGGCTACGGAACATGATGCCATCCTCAAGGCCGCGCCCGGAGCTGAAATCCTGCCTGTGAACGGGGGCGGGATTGTGGATGTGGAACACCTCCGGGCTCGGCTGCGCGAGAGCGGCCCGGCACTGGTCTGTGTGATGTCCGCCAATAACGAGACGGGGGTGCTTTCGCCGCTTGAGGATGTGCTGGCGGTCTGTCGCGACTCGGGTGCGCATTTGCATGTGGACGCTGTGCAGAGTGCGGGACGGGTGCCGTTCGCGCTGGGCGGGTGCAGTGTTGCGGTGTCGGGGCACAAGATGGGGGGGGCTAAAGGGGCTGGCGCGCTGCTGCTGGCGGAAGATGAGCCCATGGATGCGCTTGTGGCGGGGGGTGGTCAGGAACGGGGCCGCCGGGGCGGGACGCAGGCGCTTCCGGCCATTCTGGGCATGGCGGCGGCGTTTGATGCGGCGCGTCTGCAGGACTGGGCTCCCATACAGCGTCTCCGGGATCGGGTCGAAGCCGCGGCGAAAGCTGTTGGTGCGCGGGCTGCCGGGGAGGAGGTGGCGCGGCTGCCGAATACGAGCTGTCTGATTCTGGACGGTGTGGCGGCGCAGGTGCAGCTCATGACGCTGGATCTGGCAGGGTTCTGCGTGTCTGCGGGGTCGGCCTGCTCGTCAGGGAAAGTGTCGTCTTCGCATGTGTTGCGGGCGATGGGAGAGACGGAGGGTGCCGCGCAGGCCATCCGTGTTTCGCTTCCCTGGAATGTGCAGGAGGCTCAGGTCGAGGCGTTCTGTGAGGCGTATGAGACGATGGCGCGTCGTCTGCGGAAATGATCGGGGCAATGGGCATGATCTATCTCGATCACTTTTCGACAACGCCGTGTGATCCGGCGGTCGTGAAGGCCATGCTGCCCTGGTTCGGGGAGGATTTCGGCAATCCGCACAGTCTGCACGGGCCGGGGCGGAAAGCGGCGCAGGCCGTGGAGCGGGCGCGGGAGAGCGTGGCGCGGCTCATCGGGGCGGAAGCGCGGGAGATCGTGTTCACGTCCGGTGCGACGGAAGCGAACAACCTCGCCATCAAGGGGGCGGCGCGGCATCTGGCGCGGCTGGGCGATCCGCGACGGCGGATCATCACAGTCGCAACCGAGCATAAATGCGTTCTGGAATCGGTGCGGGCGCTGGCGTCTGAAGGCTTTGAGGCGGTTGTGCTGGGCGTGGATGCTGACGGGCGGGTTGATCCCGAGGCTTTGCGCAAGGCGCTGGAGGTGCCGACGCTGCTGGTCAGTATCATGGCGGCTAACAACGAGACCGGCGTCTTGCAGGATATTCCGCAGCTTGCGGGGATCGTGAAGGCGGCGGGCGCGCTGATGCATGTCGATCTGGCGCAGATGGCCGGGAAAATGCCGGTATCGTTGAAGGATGTGGATCTGGCGTCCGTGTCCGCGCACAAGATGTACGGGCCGAAAGGGATCGGGGCGCTGTATGTCCGCCGCCGTCCGCGTGTCCGGCTGGAGTCGCTGTTTTCCGGGGGCGGGCAGGAGCGCGGGTTCCGCTCCGGAACGCTGCCGACACCGCTGGTTGTCGGGTTTGGAGTGGCTGCGGAGCTGGCTGCGGTGAGCATGGCCGAAGAAGCTGTGCGGCAGGCGGGGCTGCGGGATGATCTGTGGGCGCAGCTTCAGGGCGGCCTGCCGGGGATTGTCCTGAACGGGCGCACCGTGCCGCGTCTGGCGGGGGCGCTGAATGTCTGTCTGCCCGAGGGACTCCGGGCGCTGGACGTGCTGGAAGCCTGTCCGGATGTTGCTGCTTCGACCGGATCGGCGTGTACGGCGGCGGAGATTGCACCCTCTTATGTCCTGACGGCGATGGGACTTTCTGCCCAGAAGGCGTCGCAATGCTTGCGCCTGTCGGTCGGACGCTCTACCTCCAAGGCCGATATTGACCGTGCGGCCGGGCTTCTGATCGCAGCCGCGCGGACGTGCCAAACCAACTGAAACCGGAAAAAGCGTACGACTATGCCCAAGATGACCTTTATCGAGCGTGATGGAACCCGTCGTGACGTGGACGCGCCTGTCGGACTGTCGGTGCTGGAAATCGCGCACAAGCACGACATTGACCTTGAAGGCGCCTGCGAAGGCTCGCTGGCCTGCGCGACCTGCCATGTGGTCGTCGATCCGGACTGGGCCGCCAAGCTGGGCACGCCGACGGATGACGAGGAAGACATGCTCGATCTGGCGTTCGGTCTGGAAAAGACGTCCCGTCTGGGCTGCCAGATCGTTATGACGGATGCGCTGGATGGCCTGACCGTTCGCCTTCCGAAGGCGGGCTGAGCACCATGCGGATCCTCGTTGCCATGTCGGGAGGCGTGGACAGTTCCGTAGTGGCCGCGCTGCTCAAACGGCAGGGCCACGAGGTGATTGGCGCCACCCTCCAGCTCTACGACCACGGGCAGGCGGCCAAGCCGGGCGCGTGCTGTGCGGGGCGTGACATCATGGATGCGCGCGCCGTGGCGGACCGTCTGGGCTTTCCGCATTATGTCATTGATGCGGAAAGCCGCTTCCGAGACAGCGTGGTCGAGAGCTTTGCGGACGCTTATGCTCGGGGCGAGACGCCTGTTCCGTGCGTGGCGTGTAATCAGGGCGTGAAGTTCACGGATCTTCTGGGCATGGCGCGGGATCTGGGCTGCGAGGCCATGGCGACCGGGCATTATGTCCGCCGGATCGAAGGGCCTGACGGGGCGGAAATGCACCGTCCCGTCGATGCGGAGCGGGACCAGACCTGGTTCCTGTTCGCGACGACAAAAGACCAGCTCGATTATCTGCGCTTTCCGCTGGGCGAAATGCCGGACAAGGCGCATGTGCGTGCGCTGGCCGAAGAGCTGGGGCTTTCCATCGCCGCCAAGCCGGACAGTCAGGACATCTGTTTCGTCCCCACCGGCTCCTATGCCGAACTGGTCGAGAAGCTGCGTCCGGAAGTGCGGGGCGAGGGCGAGATTGTAGACGAGGCTGGCCAGGTTCTGGGGCGTCACGAAGGCGTGGCGCGCTATACGGTCGGGCAGAGCAAGCGTCTGGGGGACATCCACACCGCGACGGGCGAGCGCCAGATGGTGACGCGCATTGATGTCCCGAAGCGGCGCATCGTGGTCGGGCCGCGCGTGCAGCTTTCGGAAGCCGATAGTCGCCGGACCGTGCGCCTGCGCGACATGAACTGGCTGATCGACGCCCCGGCTGAGGGCGTGCGCTGTGGCGTACAGATCCGCGCGCGGGAAAAGCTCCGTGAGGCGCTTGTGAAGCCGCTGGAGAATGGTGGTGCGCTGGTGGAACTGAACGAGGCCGCGATGCCCGCGCCCGGTCAGGCCTGTGTGCTGTATGATGGAAGCCGTGTGCTGGGTGGCGGCTTCATTACTGCGGGAGAGGCCTGATGGCAGGTATGCTGCTTCTGGGGTCGCGTCGGTATTCGTCCTGGTCTCTGCGGGGCTGGCTGGCTGTGCGGCTGGCGGGGCTGGACGTGACGGAAGAGGTCATTGCGCTCAAGGGCGCTGGCCGGACGACAGAGATCCATGCGCGCTCGCCCAACCGGATGGTGCCGTATCTTCAACATGACGGCGCGGATGTCTGGGAAAGTCTGGCGATCTGCGAATACTGTGCCGAAATCGCACCCTCGCTCTGGCCTGAAGACCGGATCGTGCGGGCCCATGCCCGCAGCATCAGTGCGCAGATGCATGCCGGTTTCCGCCCGATCCGCCAGAACTGCTCCATGGATGTTGAGCGTACTCCCGCGCCTCTGCCGGAAATCAGCGAGGAACTTGCGGCCGATGTGGCGCTGCTGAGCCGCACGCTCAAGGACGCGCTTCTCCGCTCTGGCGCGCCGACGACGTTCCTCTTCGGGGAGCGGATGACGGTGGCGGACTGCATGTATGCGCCGGTTGCCATCCGCATTCACACGTTTGAACTGGCTGTTGATCCGGTCGTGAAGACCTGGGTGCGGACGATGCTCGATCATCCGCTGCTGCGGGAATGGTATGCGCTGGCCGAGGCCGAACCGGCGGAGTGGCGTCTCGTTTACTGAGACTTAGTGGTGGACGAAGCCCATGCCGGTCTGGAGAGCGGTTCTGAAGACTTCTCCCCAGAGATTGCCGTTGCCGCCCATGCCACCACCACCGTGGGTGTGGTCGCTTTTGACCGTATAGGCGGGATCATCGTCGTCACCGTTGGCCGACGTCATGTCGGGCGGGGCGTGTGAGGCGCAGGCTGCGAGCAGGATGAAAACGGCGACGGTGCAGGTCTTTTTCACGAAATCCGTTTCCTCCGGTTGCTGATATGCCGAAGAGTGCGTTCTGCCGTAACGTCTGTCATGTCAGGAACGGTAAGGAAGCGTAAGCGTACGGCCTGTGAGAAGTGACCTCCGAAAGAGCTGTTGCGGTTTTCGGAAGAAACTTCGGTATACCCCGAGCAGTTAAGTAGGGTGGATCTGTCTGCGTGCGGCCTGTCATGGCCTGAGTCGTTGCCGGAGCAGAGATCGGGGAAGGAAATGCGGTCATGAATTCTCTGGGGCTGTTTGCTCTGCTGCTGGCTGTGGCGACCCTGCTCGGAATCATCAATTACCGGACCCTCAGACTTCCACTGGCCATCGGAATTCTGCTGATTTCGATGGTGATCTCCCTGATCGTCATGCTCCTGAACCCTTTGTTTCCTGGATATGATCTTCAGCAGGTTCCGCAGAACCTTCTGGGAACGATCAACCTGCCCCGGACCCTGCTGGATGGAGCGCTGTCCTTCCTGCTGTTTGCAGGGGCGATGCAGGTTGATCTGGGGATGCTGGTGTCGCGCGGAAAGTCGGTCGCGGCGCTGGCGATCGTCGGGACGTCACTGGCCGTGGCGCTGATGGCGGTTCCGGTGTGGTTTATTTTTCCTGTATTCGGGCTTTCCGTGCCTTTCAGCTGGTGCGTGTTGCTGGGTGCGATGCTTGCGCCGACCGATCCGGTATCGGTGGTGGGCATGCTGCGGCGTCTGGGACTGCCACCCGCGCTTCAGGCGACGTTCGCGGGGGAGAGCCTGTTCAACGATGGCGTGGGTGTCGTTTTTTATGGAACGATGATCGGGCTGGCCACGGGTGATATTGCGTCCGTTTCGGCCAGTGATTTCGTTTTGCGGTTTCTAGTTGAAGCCGTGGGAGGCGGGCTGTTCGGCGCTTTTACGGGCTGGCTGGCGCTTCTGCTGCTTCGCGGCGTGGAGGACGCGCAGATCGACCTGCTTGGCTCTCTGGCGCTCGCGGCCGGGACGTATAGTCTTGCGAACGGGTTGCACATGTCCGGGCCGATTGCAGTGGTGGTCGCCGGAATGAGCCTGGCCAGCAAGGCGGGGCACCGCGCCATCACGCAGAAATCCCGTGAGGAAATGGTGGGGTTCTGGAACCTGATCGACGAGATCCTGAACGCCTTGCTGTTCCTGCTGATCGGGTTCGAACTGCTGGAAATCCGGCCGCATCTGGCGCCGTTCCTGATGATGCTGGTGGCAATTCCGCTGTCGGTTCTGGTGCGCGGCGCAAGTGTTTTCCTGTCGACCATTCCCGTGCATCTGCAACCCGGCGAGCGCGGGCGCGCTCTTGGGCTTCTGACATGGGGTGGGCTGCGGGGCGGTATTTCCGTTGCGCTCGCGCTGGGGCTCCCGGCGGGAGAACTACGCGATACATTGTTGCCCGTCTGTTACGGGGTGGTGGTGTTTACGATCATCGTTCAGGGTCTGACGATGGGGCGGGTGGTGCGCTGGCTCTACCCCGAAAAGCCTTCCATTGATGAAGCGCCGCCTGCCTGAAAGCCCCTTGAAACGCCAGCTCCGCAAAAGGTGTTGGGCAGGGTCTGTGGGTTCCGAAAGAGGGCTGTGATAGGTTCGGAAAACAGAGAGTTCTGCTGGAGCATTTTACAGATGGTACGTTTGAAGCATGTCACGTTAGCCGCGGCTTTGGGAGCGGCGCTTGTTGCTCCGCATCTTGCGTCCGCGACGCCGCTGCCGGGCCAGACGGCCTGCTGGCAGTCGAATGTCGGCGAGGACCCGCGCCCGGAAATCAGCTGCCAGACCCTGTCGCCGGAATTCCTGCGCAAGCTGGAGCATGCCACTCCGGCTCAGGTCATCAAACTGTTCGCGGTGCCGGGAAAAGACGGAAAACCGACCTATTTCGAAGGTGTGGGCAAAATCCCGGGTTTCTATAACGGCTATGTCGAACTGGTTTATACCAAAGGCCATGTCACGAATGTGAGCGCGGTGACGACCGAGTTCCAGAAGAACGGCATGGCGGGTGACGAAATGGATTTCCGCTGGGATTCCGTGAAGGGCGAGTGTTCAGACTTCCCCGGTTCGACCCATCGCTGCAACGCGGCCGAATAAGGTCTGGTTTTCAGACCCTGTTTCCTTCCCGTTCAAGGTACGGCGGGAAGGGGGGGGCAGACTGGCGGGCGGCAGGACATGAAGCGTTGTCTTGCCGAAATACCGCATCGCGGACTGAACTTCCCATCCGCTTCCACCCACATGGTAGGTGCCCGGCTCCCAGCGCCAATAGTAGAAGGCGGGTGAAGCCGTGCCTTGCGTATAGGTCATCTCGGTCCCTGCCGACAGGCCTGACGCCCAGACGCGGTCATGAGCGGCTTCTTCCAGCGGCAGACCTGCGAGAGCCAGTGACAGGTCCGAAAGGCGCCACCGCATTGTCCATCCTGTAAACAGCAGAAGCCCTGCGAGCGCGCAGATCTGGAGGGTCGTTTCTCTTTTTCGGTCGTCAGAAGATATCCTGAATTTTTCCGATAAAATCGTGCTGAGTCCCGCAGCAAGCAGCAGGACAAGAAGGATGGAGAAGTCCAGCCGGAAAGTTTCATGGCGCTGACAGCAGAGAAAGCCAAATGCGTAAAAAGCGGCGGCGATCGTCAGGTACATTGTGCCTGAAAGTGCAAGGGCTGGGGCCATAAGCGTACGCAAGGCCGGTCGGATGCCACAGACCATGAAGAGTGCAGTAAATGCGCCGGTCAGGAGGGCTTTCAGGACCACCCCGCTGGCAAGGGCTTTCCTGGTGAAGAGGCTCCCCGAGCTCATTTCGTCCGGCTGAAGGGCGAACAGCGTTTTCAGAAACGGGCGAAATGCCGCAGCGAGGCTTGCTCTGATATGTCCATGGGTGGGCGTGAAGGGAAATCCACTGCCGCCCATTCTGTGATTGAAAATCATCATCGTAAACACACAGAGTCCAACACCCGTCGGCAGGAGCAGCCATCTGCTCCGCCCCAGCGGGAAGGTCCGACGGCCGCTCAGGCTCTCAAATCCGCGCATTCCCAGCCAGAGCATTCCGAAAAACACTCCGGCTTCGCTTGATGCCAGAGCCAGGGTCAGCAACAGAGCCTCGGCCCGGAGAGACAGGGTATTGCTGATCTTCAGCAGGATCAGCCCACAGGCGGCGGCAAGGACGGGAAGATGGGCAATGGTTCCCATCGGCCAGTAGAACAGGTCTGCGGAAGGGTGGCCGAGCATGAAAATGGCTGCGAGGGACACGGCAATCAGCAGGCGCATCGGGATAGGTGCAGCGCTTCGACGGAGGAAGGGAGCAAAGGCTATCGCAGCACAAAACAGCCATGTGAGGGCCAGAAAGACCCATGCCAGTGGCTTATGCACGGCGTTGGCGAGCGTTCCGTAGGCGAATATGACAATTTCCGAGAATGGACGTGGGCTCCAGTGCAGCAGTCTGTCCGACAGAAAGGCCAGACCATGCTCCCGGATATTGGCAAAGTAGTCGTATTCGTCTCCCTGCCAGACAGAAGCCGGGAGAATGGCGGCCTGCAGGGCGATGACACTGAGCATTACGCACAGGACAACGCCATAGGCTGTTCCGAGGATGTTCGGTTCAGCGGAACGTGGAGCCGGGGATTGGGAAGGCTTCACAAGGGTTTCAGCCACAGGTGTGGCAGTGCTCTGGTGTGATGCTGCGAAGATATGCCGCGAAATCGCGAAAGACTGGAGCCCGTGGGTCCGATGCGCGCCAGGTCAGACCGATCGTGCGGCGTGCTTCGGGTTCGGGGAGCGGACGGACGGTAATGAGATCCTCGAAATCCACCCGGTTGCGCAGCGCAAGCTGAGGGATGAGGGAAAACCCTTCGCCGGCTCCGATCATGTACCACAGCATTTCAAGGCTGGTGGCCAGGCGCTGCTCGCCTTCGCGCGGAACCGTCGGGCAGATGGACAGGGCCTGATCGCGCAGGCAGTGCCCGTCTTCCAGAAGCAGAAGATCCGGGCGGCCGAGCTGGCTGAGAGAGAGTTTCGGCTTCTGGGCCAGTTCATGCGTGTTGGGAAATACGGCGAGGAACGACTCTTCGAAAATTGGTGCGCTTTCCAGAGCCTCAGAAGGCGCGGGCAATGCCATCAGGGCGACGTCCAGCTCGCTGTTGCGCAGGGCATGCACGAGTGTGTCTGTCATGCTTTCGCGCAGGCGCAGGCTGAGCGCCGGATAATGCTCCCGCAGGCGTGGCAGAAGGCCCGGAATGTAATATGGGCCGAGCGTGGGAATGACGCCAAGCCGCAGCGCGCCTTCCATCGGGCCGGTCTGGGCGCGGGCGACTTCAAGAAGATTGCGCGCCGCCGCGAGAACTTCGCGCCCGAGTGCAAGCAGGCGCTCGCCATCGGGGGTTGGCGCAACGTGACGCCGTGAGCGTTCAAAAAGGGTGACGTCCAGAAGCTGTTCGAGCTTGCGGACCTGTTCGGACAGCCCGGCCTGACTGACGCCGCAGCGTTCGGCCGCGCGGGAGAAGTTGCGCAGGTCATCGACCGCGACCACATATTCGATATCGCGCAGGGACAGGCCGGAGAGGGGAACATAGCTCATATTTTATAGATAGGATCGAATAACGTTATGGGGAAGTCCGGTTTTGCCTGTCAGGGAAAAATTGCATCGCAAAAGGCCGTTTCCTGAAGGTATGGCCCATATCATGATCGGCAGTCTTGATATCTTCATCTCACAAGTTCGGTTTTAGCGATCAGTCATATTGACAGGAACTGTTTCCTGTCTCTCTCTTTCTGTGTGACACAGAGTCCGCAACACAACACCAACCCAAGGTCAGGAGACAGTCTGATGGTTCGCATCAACTCCCCGCTGAAGTCCTTCTCCACCGATGCTTTCCGCAACGGTGAGTTCCTCACGGTCACGGACTCCGACGTTCGCGGCAAATGGTCCGTTTTCTTCTTCTATCCGGCCGACTTCACGTTCGTCTGCCCGACGGAACTCGAAGACCTCGCCGACAACCAGGCCGCTTTCGACAAGCTGGGCGTGGAAATCTATTCCGTCTCCACGGACAAGCATTTCACGCACAAGGCCTGGCACGACACGTCCCCGGCCATCGGCAAGATCAAGTACACGATGCTGGGCGACCCGACGGGCGCGATTGCACGCAACTTTGATGTGCTGATCGAAGAAGCCGGCATGGCCGATCGCGGCACGTTCCTGATCGATCCGGAAGGCAAGATCCAGTACATCGAAATCACCGCGGGTGGCGTCGGCCGCAGCGCGACCGAACTGCTGGAGAAGATCCAGGCTGCGCAGTATGTCGCAAGCCATCCGGGTGAAGTCTGCCCGGCCAAGTGGAAGGAAGGCGGCGAAACGCTGAAGCCGTCCCTCGACCTCGTCGGCAAGATCTGATCCTTCCCGGATCTGAGGGTGGTGGAACCTTCCGGTTCCACCACCCTCCGCCTCCTTTCATGGAGGCGGCTGAGCCGGACAGTCTTCCGGTTCCAAATTTCCAAATTCCGAAATCCGGAGAGAAAAGATGCTTCAGGACGACCTGAAAACCCAGATGCGCGCCTATATGGAGTACCTGCGTGATGCGGTCGTGCTTGAGGCGACCCTTGGCGCGGATGCCCGCTCTGCTGAAGTGCGCGGCCTGCTGGAAGATATTGCCAGCCTGTCCCCCAAGGTGACGTTTTCGGACAAGGGGCATGGCCCCCGGACACCCTCTTTCGTGATTCGCCGCCCCGGGACGGATATTCAGGTCTGCTTTGCGGGTCTGCCGATGGGGCACGAGTTTACGTCGCTCGTTCTGGCGCTGCTTCAGGTCAGCGGCCATCCGCCGAAGATTGAGGCGGATGTGGTCGAACAGATCCGTGCGTTGGACGGCGACTTCCATTTCGAGACGTATTTCTCCCAGTCCTGCCAGAACTGCCCGGATGTGGTGCAGGCGCTCAACGCCATGAGTGTGCTGAACCCGAAGATCCATCACACCGCCATTGATGGCGCGGATTTTCAGGAAGAAGTGGAACGCCTCGGCATCCGTTCGGTCCCGCAGGTTTATCTGAATGGTGAGCCTTTCGCGTCGGGGCGGATGGAAGTGGCGGATATTCTCGCCAAACTGGACACCGCTTCTGTTGCCCGGTCGGCGGAAAAGCTGAACGATATGGCGCCGTTTGACGTGCTGGTACTTGGTGCCGGGCCTGCGGGCGATGCGGCGGCGATCTATTCTGCCCGTAAGGGGCTGCGCACGGGTCTTGTGGCGGAGCGGTTTGGCGGTCAGGTCATGGACACGGCTGGGATTGAGAACTTCATTTCCGTGCAGGAAACGGAAGGGCCGAAGCTCTCGGCCGCGCTTGAAGCCCATGTGCGGCAGTATGATGTGCAGATCATTGCGTCCCAGCTTGCGGCAAAGCTGATCCCGGCTGAGGAAGCCGGTGGTCTGCACCAGATCGTTCTGGAAAGCGGGGCCACCCTGCGCTCGAAGACGGTCATCATTGCAACTGGTGCGCGCTGGCGGCATCTGGGTGTGCCGGGCGAGGACGAGTATCGCACGAAGGGCGTGGCCTACTGCCCGCATTGCGATGGCCCGTTCTACAAAGGACGTCCGGTTGTGGTGGCTGGTGGCGGCAATAGCGGCGTGGAAGCGGCGATCGACCTTGCGGGGATCGTGTCGCACGTCACCCTGCTTCAGCGTGGCGCGCATCTGAAGGCGGACAAGGTGCTTCAGGACAAGCTGCTGAGCCTGTCGAATGTCACAGTCCTGACCAATGCCCTGACCACGAAGATCGAGGGTGACGGCAAGGAAGTGACCGGCCTGACCTATAGCGACGGCGATGGCGGCCTGCATCAGGTCAAGACGGATGGCGTGTTCATTCAGATCGGCCTGCTGCCCAATTCGGAGTGGCTGAAAGGCGCGCTGAAACTGAGCCCTTATGGCGAGATCGTCATCAACGATCACTGTGCCACATCCGTCCCCGGCGTGTTTGCCGCAGGGGACGTGACGACTGTGCCTTACAAGCAGATCGTCATCGCGATGGGGGAGGGGGCGAAGGCCTCTCTGTCAGCATTCGATTATCTGATCCGTCTGCCGGTTCCGGCAAAGGAGGCCTGAGAAAAAGGGGGGATTGGGGATTTGATAAACCGGGTGTAGGTTTCGATCATGCATCCTTATCTGATCCCGCTTCTGACCTTTGCCGCTGCCGCTGCGGTCTTTACGATCACGCCGGGCCTCGACACGGCCATGACGCTGCGAACCGCCACGACGTCCGGCTGGAAGGCCGGTCTGGCGGCTGTTGTGGGGATCTGTCTGGGGCTGGGGATCTGGGGGCTCGCGGCGGCCTTCGGCCTGACGGCCCTGCTGGCGGCGTCCGAAACGGCATTTACCATCGTCAAATGGGCCGGCGCGCTTTATCTGGCGTGGCTTGGGATCGGGCTGATCCTGCATCCCCGTGCCTCTCTGGGGACAGCGGGTGCAGCGCCGGTGCATGATGACGCCCGCGCGGCCTTCCGCCGTGGACTGCTGACCAATCTGCTCAATCCCAAGGTCGGCATTTTCTACATGACGTTCATGCCGCAGTTCATTCCGCCGCATGTGAATGTGAAAGAGTTTTCGCTGCTCCTGACGGCCATTCAGGCCGTGCTGTCCTTCTCGTGGCTGGCACTCCTTGTCGCCATGACCGTACCGCTCGGGCGGTTCTTGTCGAGCACCACGGTTGTGCGGCGCATGGACCGGCTGACAGGCAGTATTTTTCTGGCGTTCAGTCTTAAACTGGCCCTGAGCCGGCGGGCCTGACCGATGACCAAAGCCTATCTCTTCATGATCTGCTTCGTCGTGGGAGCAACCTGTGCCGTCCTGTCTTACGGCATCGCCCATCATTAAAATGGCGGGGCCGAAGCCCCGCCATTTCTCAGTCCGCTGAAGCCATTCCCCGCAGAACGTAGGGCAGGATGCCCCCGTTGCGGTAGTATTCCGCTTCATCGACCGTATCGACACGGCACAGCAGCGGGACATCCTGCGTGCTGCCATCCTGACGGGTGATCGTCATGGTCAGGGTTGCGCGAGGCGTGAGGGTTTCGATGCCGTGAATGGCGATCGTCTCCGTTCCATCCAGCCCCAGCGTCTTGCGCGTCGTGCCCGGTTCGAAGGTCAGGGGCAGGACGCCCATGCCGACGAGATTGGAGCGGTGGATGCGCTCGAAGCTCTCGGCAATGACGGCCTTGATGCCCAGCAGGCGCGTGCCCTTCGCGGCCCAGTCACGGGACGAGCCCATCCCGTATTCCTTACCGCCGAACACCACGAGCGGCACGTCGTCCTGAGCGTAGCGGCTGGCGGCATCATAGATGGACATCTGCGCACCATCGGGCTGATGCAGTGTGACGCCACCTTCGGTCCCCGGTGCCATCTCGTTGCGGATGCGGATATTGGCGAAGGTTCCCCGGACCATGACGCGGTCATTGCCGCGACGTGAGCCGTAGGAATTGAAATCCTTCACCGCGACCTGATGGTCCTGAAGGTACACACCTGCAGGCGAAGAGGCCGCAATCGCACCGGCCGGGGAGATGTGGTCGGTCGTGATGTTGTCGCCCAGCAGTGCCAGAATCCGCGCGCCGGAAATGTCTTTCGTGGGCGCGGGTTCGGCGGTCAGACCGTCGAAGTAGGGCGGATTCTGCACATAGGTCGAACCCGGCTGCCAGTCATAAGTCGCCGAAGTCCCGGCCGAGGCCAGCGCCTGCCATTCCTTCGTGCCTTCCGTAATATGGCTGTAGCGCTCGACGAAGGCTTCGCGTGTGACGGCGGAGCCGACGAGTTCTGCGATCTCGTGGTTGGTCGGCCAGATATCGCGCAGATGGACCGGCGTGCCGTCGGGCGCGTGTCCCAGAATGGCCGTCGTAATGTCTTCGCGCATCGTTCCCAGCAGCGCATAGGCGACGACGAGCGGCGGGCTTGCGAGATAATTGGCGCGGACGTTGGGTGAAATCCGGCCTTCGAAGTTCCGGTTACCGGACAGGACAGACGTTGCGACCAGACCATTGCCTTCAATGGCGTCCACAAGCTCTTTCGCCAGCGGGCCGGAATTGCCGATGCAGGTCGTGCAGCCATAGCCGACCGTCTCAAAACCCAGCGCGTCCAGATCGGCGCTCAGATTGGCGCGATCCAGATAGTCTGTCACGACCTGCGATCCCGGTGCGAGGGACGTCTTGACCCAGGGCTTCGGCATCAGGCCGAGTGCGCGGGCCTTGCGCGCCACCAGTCCGGCCGCGACCAGAACGGCCGGGTTGGACGTGTTGGTGCAGGACGTGATGGCGGCGATGACGATGGAGCCGTGTCCGATCGTATAATCCGTGCCAGCGACGGGGGCGGTCTTGTGGACAGCATCCGGTTTGACGCCCAGCGCGTCCGTCAGGGCTTTTTCGAACGCGGGGGTGGCGGCGGAGAGTTCGATCCGGTCCTGCGGGCGTTTGGGGCCAGAAATACAGGGCGTGACCGTGTCCAGATCCAGCGTCAGAACATCCGAAAACACCGGCTCCGGCGTGGAGACATCGCGGAACATGCCCTGCGCGCGCAGCCAGGCTTCGGTCAGTGCAATGCGGTGTTCGTCACGGCCGGTCTGGCGCAGATAGTCGAGCGCCAGCGCATCGACCGGGAAAAATCCGCAGGTCGCGCCATATTCCGGGGCCATGTTTGCGATGGTCGCGCGGTCCGCGACCGGCAGGTGATCCAGCGCCGGGCCGAAGAACTCCACGAATTTGCCGACCACGCCCTTGGCGCGAAGCATCTGTGTGACCGTCAGAACCAGATCGGTCGCGGTCGTGCCTTCCGGCAGTCGTCCGTCCATCCGGAAGCCCACGACATCGGGGATGAGCATGGAAATCGGCTGCCCGAGCATGGCGGCTTCGGCCTCGATCCCGCCAACGCCCCAGCCCAGAACGCCCAGACCATTGACCATGGTCGTGTGGGAATCCGTACCATACAGCGTGTCGGGATAGGCATAGGTGACGTCGCCGACCGTTCCCGTCCAGACCACCTGAGACAGATATTCCAGATTGACCTGATGGCAGATGCCAGCACCCGGCGGGACGACGCGGAACTGGTCGAACGCTTCCTGACCCCAGCGCAGGAATGCGTAGCGCTCACCATTGCGCTCGAATTCCAGCGAGACGTTCTGCTGGAGTGCATCCTTGCGTCCGGCGACGTCCACCATCACGGAATGGTCGATGACCAGATCGACGGGCACGAGCGGATTGACCTTCTGCGGATCACCGCCGAGCGAGACGATGCCATCACGCATGGCTGCCAGATCGACGACGGCCGGAACGCCGGTGAAATCCTGCATCAGGATCCGCGCGGGCTTGAACGGAACTTCCTGGGTGGAGTGCGCGGCTTTCGTCCAGTCAACGATCGCCTGTGCGTCTTCGACGCGATAGGTCGAACCATCCGTAAAGCGCAGGACGTTTTCGAGCAGCACTTTCAGGCTGACGGGCAGTCGTGAGATGTCGCCCAGCTTTTCAGCCGCGACAGGCAGGGAGAAATAGCGATAGGAGCGGCCTTCGATCGAAAGGTCGCGCTGGCAGTCCAGAAGGTCGTGTCCAACCTGTTTCATGATGGGAATATTCCTTGGAGGGCTGTCAGAAAATTACTGGATGGCGCGCAAAAGGGCCTGCGTGACGTCCTGCGTGGTGGCCTTGCCGCCCAGATCGCGGGTGCGGAGGCCTTCGACCTGAAGGATCTGCTTCATCGCGCTGTCCAGCCGCTCGGACAGGTCCAGCCGTCCGACATGGGCGAGCATCATGCTGCCCGCCATCATCAGCGCCAGCGGATTGGCGATGCCCTGTCCGGCAATGTCAGGCGCGGACCCATGCACGGCTTCGAAAATGCCCATTTTCTCGCCGATATTCGCACCCGGCGCCATACCTAAACCGCCTACGAGACCGGCCGTCAGATCGGACAGGATGTCGCCAAACAGATTGGTCGTGACGATGACGTCGTAATTCTCCGGACGGATCACAAGCTCCATCGCACAGGCATCGACGATGCGTTCTTCCAGCGCCACGCGGCCTTCATATTCCGCAGCGACCTTGCGGCCTTCATGCAGGAACAGGCCGCTCAGGATTTTCAGGATGTTCGCCTTGTGGACGAGCGTCACCTTTTTACGGTTGTTCTTGATGGCATATTCGAAGGCGAAGCGGACGATCCGGTTGCATTCGGCGCGGGTATTGAACCCGGCGCCATACGCCACGGCTTCCGGGTCCCCATCCACGGCCATGTAATGCTCCATCGCGGCATACAGGCCTTCGATGTTCTCGCGGATCACGACCAGATCAACGTTCTCATACCGTCCGCCGGGAACGATCGTCTGGGTCGGACGGACATTGGCATACAGGTCGAAGGCTTGACGCAGCGTGACGTTGATGGAGCGGAAACCTTTGCCCACCGGCGTGGTCAGAGGGCCTTTCAGCACGAGGCCAGTGCGACGGATACTGTCGAGCGTAGCCTCGGGGAGGGCGGTTCCGTGCTCCTCGAAGGCGCCGACGCCTGCGCTCTGGTGATCCCAGAGGAAAGGGGCCTCAAGGGCGTCCATGAGGGTCGTGACCGACTGCATGATTTCCGGGCCAATTCCGTCACCGGCAATGAGTGTGGCGGGAATGGTCTTGGTCATGGCGCGTTCCTGTCCGGTCAAGGAGTGGCTGGGAGTGTGTCTGTGACGCGGCGGACCTTAAAGAAGTTCCGTGTCTGAACCAATGTTTGCGGGAGGGTTTCATCATACTTTAAAGGTATGGAATGATCGAACTCAGACACCTCCACGCCGTCATCGCCATCGCTGAGGAGCGCAACCTCACCCGGGCTGCCGAGCGGCTGGGAATTCAGCAGCCTCCGCTGACCCGGCTTCTCAGGGGAGTGGAACAGGAACTGGGGGTGCAGCTCTTCGAGCGCCACGCAAGAGGCATGCGCTTGACGTCCGCAGGGCGGAGCATGCTCAAGGGGGCGTATGATGTTATCGCGCGTATGGATGAGACGGTCGAGGATGTCCGCCGTATTGTGCGTGGCGAGACCGGAGAGCTGTCGATCGGGTTCACCAACTCAGCCCTCTGTCATCCCAGCCTGCCGGACATGCTGGGACAGTTCCGCGAAACTTGGCCTGACGTTGGCCTGACGCTGACCGAGGGCAATTCCAGTCAGCTTCTGGGAGGCTTGCGTGAAGACACCGTGGATGTTGCTTTTGTACGGACGTCCATTCCAGATGTGTCGGATGTTGTGGTCGAACTGATCGTGGAAGAACCCATGGTGGTGGCGGTTCCCCGGACGCACCGTCTGGCGAAAGAAGCGCCGGCGTCTGGGCTGAAACTTGCTGAACTCGAAAACGAAGACTTCATCCTGTATCAGAGCCAATATAATAACGGCCTGTACAAGACGATCGTTGATGCCTGTCTGGGGGCGGGCTTTACACCACGGGTGCATCAGAAAGGTCCGCAGCTTCTGGCAGCTCTCAATCTGGTCGCTGGGGGACTGGGGATCTCCCTCGTCCCACAGTCCATGCAGCAGCATCATGCTGGACAGGTGGCCTATATCCCGCTGTCCTCCCGGACTGCCCTAACGGCGCCGCTTTATCTGGTGTTTCGTTCTGTCCGCATGACGGGCGCCAAGCTCTATTTCATTCACCAGGCCCGTCGTATCAGGCAGACTTATGGACCGGTAACGACCAATTAAGGTCGTTACCGGTTTTTCAATCTTTTTAAATGGTAGTAAAAACTGCTTTGATTAGCGCTCTTGTGTATCGGATAGTTCTCCGCAGAGCTCTGGAATCATAGCTTTATCTTTGTTTATTCGGGCTACGTATTTTTTTTCCACAGCATCGAAGAATTCAATTATTTTTTCCTCGGATAAATCATAGAATATGTTGTTGTTCTGATCCGTATTCTCGGAGTCAGCATAACATATGATGTTATCATCGTTGTATATACGACCAACTCCAATCTGGACTTCCGTACGAGGATGAATTGTTCCTATTGTCATTCCGTTTGTATTGAAGAGTGAAGAATGCTGTGCAGATCCATGCTCGCCAACCTGGCAAACAGTTTCCTGCATGAGCTTTATCTGCTCCGCAATACTGAGTTTTTCCGGCTCAATGATTTCATAACCCAGCTTTAATGCCATTTCCTCGAAAAATTTCTGTTGCCGAAAAACTCGCTGTCCACGCTTGGTTGGTTCCCAGGTTTTTCTCGACAGGCACACCTTTCGATAAGGTTTGTTTGTATTCATTTTATATTTAGCATAAAATTCCTTAATATAAGGATGGAAATTATAATTTTTATGTGGATAAGATGAAATCAGAACCCTGTTAATTTCCCATATTTCTTGTGTGTGCTCGAATAATAGAAAATTATCTTCTGATAGATCAAAGAAATATTTTAAAAGATCTCTGCCCCACGAGGGTGTAGCCTTTGGGATAATGAATTTTTTTTCTTTGAATGCCTGAGGGCCAATATGGTCCCGTATGAGTCCTATCCGCGGAAGATCATCAACAAGATAATGTCCGTAGCACCCGTAACCAGGGCTGAAAGCGATAATACAATCTTCCTCTATTTTCTTTGTGATATTGTCAGAAGTTGGTTTTTTCCAAAATCCAGCATGTGCTTCATTCTCGGCAACAGTACACAAGTCGGATTCTAAATCTAAAAGAAACCCATCGTTCCAGAGGCATGCATGTCCAGAGAGGGCTACATTTGCCATCTCAAATACATCACGACTGGAGAGAGAATAGCTTTTTGTATGTCTCTGGGAGATATGAGGCGTCACATCCAGGCCGACAAGCTGTACATTATGGCTTTTGGGCATGAAGAAATTATTATGGTCAGAATATTTCTTCTTTCCTTCTGGCAAACCATAAGCATCGTTTCGGAATATCCCCTTTAATGATTTTGTTTTTATGTTTTGTTCCTGCTTTTCAAAAATATTTTCTTCTGCTTCGGATGGCGAAACAAACGCTTCAAAAACAGAGTTATGGATAAAATTTATTTTTTTATTTTCGAATCCAAAAAAGCAGAAGTAATCCAAGAAAAATTTATTAAACTGTTCACGGTCGGAAAAGCCTGTTCTCTGATCATGAATGCCTGGAACGGTAGATTTTTCGTTCAGATTTTCGAAATATTTTCCAAAAAAATCTTCATACGGCTTCGAAAAAAGGAATTTTTTATTTATTCCCTGTTCGTCGTAAACAAAAGTAATATCCACGCCTTCGATGAGAGGTGTGATATCACACTCTGCAACAGAGCAGACGTCTGAAGAAATTCCACCAGATTTATATAAAATGGCAGAAAGGAAGAAATCAGATTTCGCTTCGTTGCTTTTTATATAATTAAAATTGTTTACAACAACATCTCCAAATTCTTTTTTTAGGTACCTAAATACATTATATTCATCATAGTTTATGTATTCATAAAAAGGATTTTTATTATAAAAACCAACATTATGATATTGGTCAATTGTGTATTCTTTTTTATCTGGACGGCATTGTCTTATGCCAATGCATTCCGCGTGAGTATTTTTAAATATTTTTTTGTTTGTTAATAATTTTTTTTCAATTATATCTTTTTTTATTGATTGAAAAAAACCCTTCCAGTGTCTATTTTTTTCTCTAAAGCAGGCATAAATCACTTTTTTATTAAAAAAATCCTTTTCTTGTGTTATATTTTCTTCATTAAAATCAAAATAATAGTAATTACTACTTAAGAAATCATTTACATATTGTATAATTTCCCGATCGCAGTTGTTTTTTATATAATTTATATTGTCGATAAAAAATCTTTCTTTGATTTTTTTTAAGTCATTTATAGAGATATTCTTGCATATCATTTAAGTTTTTCCTTGTTTGTCAGGGGAAGAAATTAAATTTTATAAATACTGGCAAATATAATTTCAGGTGACAATACGCAACCATGAAAATAAGATCCAGATTAATTTGAAAGCAAATACTTTTTCTTCTTGCGAAGGTTGAAGAAAAAAGCGTTTCAGTTATTTCCTCTCAGAATTAAACATTCGTGAGAATGAGCGCCCTCTTGTCGCATCTGACCGTCGGATAATTCCGACTGTGCAATCGAGAAAGGCGACCTTGTCCATCAACTGGAAGATGTCAAAAGCGGTGCCCTCGGCAAACAGGTGCTTCACCCACGACCAGCGTCTAGGAAGGATATCTAGGATTATATGTCCTTAGGTTCAGGAGCCATTGATATGAGTAGTTGGATGTGATTCAGGCTCCTTGAGGAGACTGAAGATGACTGACCTGTATTGACTGACGGACGATCAGATGGAGCGCCTGCGACCGTTCTTTCCCAAGAGCCACGGTAAACCTCGCGTTCATGACCGTCGCATGCTGAACAGCATCATTTTCGTGTTTTTATGGCTTTGGGTTGATGGGATGACAAGTGTCTCGGGGGCATGCCCCCGAGACACTTGTCTGGC